>JAJZNI010000170.1 GCA_021847925.1 bacterium | reverse complement strand
CATGTAGGTCTTCTGTGCAGCGATCACTGGGCAGCCTCCGGGTACGTGACCGACCATTGGTGGAGCCCGCGGGCGGGAGCGACGGAGAACGGCTCCCGGCCACGGGCGGCGCGGGAGAGCGCCTCCGCGATGCGCGAGGCATCGATCCTGCCCTGCCCGACCGCGACCAGGGCACCCGCGATCGATCGCATCATCCCCTGCAGGAAGGCGTCCGCGGTCACCTCGATGATCACGGCGGAGAAGCCCTCGCCCCCGCCCAGGCCGGGGGCCTGCCGGACCGACACCTCGTGGACGGTGCGCACGGTGCTGCCCCCCGGACGCGGGGAGCGCCCGAAGGCGGCGAAGTCGTGACGGCCACCCAGAAGAGCCGCGGCGCGGCGCATGGCGGCGAGGTCCAGCGGTGCGGCCACCTCCCAGGCGTACCGCCGCGCGATCGGGACGCGGCGGGGCACGAGCAGGTAGCGGTAGGTGCGCCGCACCGCGTCGCGGCGAGCGTGAAAGCCCTCCGCCGCCACGGTCACGGAGCTCACCGTCAGATCCGGAGGCAGCGTCGCGCCGACCGCGCGCCGGAGCGTGTCCGGCGGCCACGGCCGTGCCGTGCGCAGCCCGACCACCTGGCCGTGGGCGTGAGCGCCCGCGTCGGTCCGGGAGGCCGCGGTCAGCTCGGGCTCCTCCGCGCCGCAGAGGGGCCGCAGCGCGGCTCGCAGCTCCCCCTCCACGGTGCGCAGCCCCGGCTGGCGCTGCCAGCCGTGGAACGCGCCCCCGTCGTACTCGAGGACCAGGCGGTACCAGGCGCCGGGCGCGACCTCACCCGCAGCCCGAGCCCCGGGCTGCGCCTCCGCACTCCGTCGCACTGTCGGGGTGGGCACCTCTACGCCTCGTTCCCCACCATCTCGATGATCGCCATCGGTGCGGCGTCACCGGTGCGCGGAGCCAGCTTGATGACCCGGGTGTAGCCACCGGGGCGCGGCTCAGCCCCCTCGAAGTAGCGCTCCCGGTAGGTGGTGAACAGCTTGTTGCTGACCTCACGGTCGGTGACCCACAGCCCGATCTTGCGGCGCGCGGTCAGATCGTTGGTCCGCGCGTCGGTGACCACCCGCTCGACCCACCGGCGCAGCTCCTTGGCCTTGGCCTCGGTGGTCGTGATCCGCCCGTGACGAAGCAGCTCCGTCAACTGGTTGCGTGTCAGAGCCTCGCGGTGGGCGGCGCTGCGGCCGAACTTGCGGCCTGCCTTGCGGTGTCGCATGGCTGTCCTGCTCCCGCCTCCGCTACCGCGCGGTGGGCTGGAACAGCGTCTCCAGCTCCTCCGGGCTGACGAAGCCTCGCTCCACCAGCTTCTCCTTGATCTCGTCGAGCGACTTCTGGCCGAAGTTGCGCAGGGTGAGCAGCTCCTCCTGACGCATGGCCACGAGCTGGCCGATGCGGGTCACGTCATTGGCCTTGAGGCAGTTCAGGGCCCGCACGGAGAGCTCGAGCTCCTCGATGGGCACCTCGGCCAGCCGGCTGGGCAGGTCGTTGCCGCGCTGCTGGCGGACCGCCGGGGCGGCGAGGCTGTCGCCGAAGCGGACGAAGAGCTCCAGGTGGCCCGTGAAGAGCCCCGCGGCCTGGCTGACGGCCTCGACCGGCGGGATCGTCCCGTTGGTCCAGACCTCGACCAGGAGCTTGTCCCACTCCGTCTCCTGCCCGACCCGGGTCTTCTCCACGGTGAAGTTCGCCTTGCGCACCGGGGTGAAGATGGAGTCCACCGGGATGACCCCGATCGGCTGGCCCTCCCGCTTGTTGCGGTCGGCGGTCACGTAGCCCTTGCCCTGCTCCACCATCAGGTCCATGCGGAGCTGGGCCTTGGGCCCGTCCAGGGTGCAGATGTAGAGGTCGGGGTTCTTGATCTCGAGATCGCTGGGGCACTCGATGTCCGCGGCGGTCACCACCTTGGCGCCGCGCACGTCCAGCACGCAGCGGACCGGTGTGGCGCTGTGGGAGACGACCGCGAGCCCCTTGAGGTTGAGGAGGATCTCGGTCACGTCCTCCTTGACGTGCGGGATCACGCTGAACTCGTGGCTCACACCGTCGATGGCGACCGACGTGACGGCCGCGCCGGGAAGCGACGACAGGAGCACCCGCCGCAGCGAGTTGCCCAGCGTCGTGCCAAACCCGGGTTCGAGCGGCTCGACCTCGAACCGGCCGTAGGTGGCGGTGCTCTCGAGCTCTCGGACGACGGGGGCAGCAGGACTATCGATCATGGGTTCTCCAGGGTTTCACACAGAACGGCGGACGACGCTCGGGCCGTTCGGATCAGGGCCGGGTCGAGCCGGTCCGGCGGCGTGCCGGACGGAGATGCGCGTCGTCATCACCGGCGGCTGTAGTACTCGACGATGAGCTGCTCGTCGATCACGAGCTCCATCTCCTCGCGCTCGGGGAGCCGGACCACCGTTCCCCGCAACCCCTCGGCGTCCAGGCTGAGCCAGTCCGGGACGCTGCGGTTCTGCAGCAGGGACACGGCGTTCTGGATGGGGTCCAGCGCACGGCTGCGCTCCTTGACGCCCACCACGTCACCGGGCCGCACCTGGGCGGAGGGCACGTTCTGGATCCGGCCGTTGAGGGTGAAGTGGCGGTGGCTCACCAGCTGACGCGCCTCCCGCCGCGACGCGGCGAGACCGAGGCGATAGACCACGTTGTCGAGGCGCCGCTCCAGGTGCTGAAGGAGCACCGTCCCGGTGACCCCACTGGACCTCTCGGCGCGGTCGAAGTAGCCGCGGAACTGGGCCTCCAGCACGCCGTACATCCGCCGCGCGCGCTGCTTGGCCCGGAGCTGGATGCCGTAGTCGCTCGGCTTGCGCCGCCGCGCCAGGCCGTGCTGGCCGGGGAGCAGCGCGTTGCGCTTGTCGAAGGTGCAGTTGCTGAGGCACTTCGCACCCTTGAGGTACAGCTTCACCCCCTCTCGGCGGCAGAGTCGGCACACCGGCCCGGCCTGGTTCGCCATATCGCCCTCCTAGACCCGGCGCCGCTTGGGCGGGCGGCAGCCGTTGTGGGGGATGGGGGTCACGTCCGTGATGGCCGTGACATCGAGCCCGGATGCCTGGAGGCTGCGGATCGCCGCCTCCCGCCCCGCGCCCGGGCCCTTCACGAAGATCTCCACCGTCTTCAGGCCATGCTCCATGGCCCGGCGCGCGGCAGCCTCGGCCGTGACCTGCGCCGCGTAGGGGGTGGACTTGCGCGAGCCCTTGAACCCCTGCGCGCCCGCCGAGCCCCAGGCGATCACGTTCCCCTGCGGGTCCGTGAGGCTGACGATGGTGTTGTTGAACGTCGCCAGGACGTGCGCGTGTCCCACCGCGATGTTCTTGCGCTCGCGGCGGCGGGTGCGGACCACCTTCTTTTTGGCCATCTGCTCTTCGTGCTACTTCTTCTTGCGGCGGACGCCGACGGTCTTCTTGGGACCGCGGCGGGTTCGGGCGTTGGTCCGGGTGCGCTGACCTCTCACCGGCAGCCCGCGCCGGTGGCGCAGGCCGCGATAGGTGCCGATCTCCATCAGTCGCTTGATGTTCAGGGCCACCTGGCGGCGAAGGTCGCCCTCCACGCGCCCCTGGAGCTGCTTGGCGATGACGTCGCGCAGGCGCGCGACCTGGGCATCGGTGAGCTCGCGGGTCCGGACGTCGGGGGAGACCTGGGCCAGGCTCAGCACCCGCTTGGCGGTGGAGGGGCCGATCCCGTAGATGTAGGTGAGGGCAATCTCGATCCGCTTCTCCCGAGGGACGTCGACGCCGGCGATGCGTGCCATCCGCTACCCCTGCCTCTGCTTGTGCTTGGGGTTCTCGCAGATGACGCGCACGGCGCCATGGCGCTTGATGATCTTGCAGCGCTCGCAGATCTTCTTCACCGAGGACCGTACCTTCATCTCTCTTCTCTTCAGGCTAGACGCTGGAGTATCCGGCCCCGACCGGGGTCGGCGGCCGAGAGCTCCACCCGGACCCTGTCCCCCGGGAGGATCCGCACCGCCTGGAGGCGGGCCTTTCCGGCCGGGTGGCAGAGAACCTTGTGCCCCCCCGCCAGCTCGACTCGGTAGAGCGCGTCAGGAAGGGGCTCGATCACCCGCCCCACGAGCGGCTCGTCAGCCCGCGCCATCGGGCACGCCGAATCGGGCTGCCGGGCAGCCACGGGGACAGAGTATACCAGCGAGCCGGGCCGGGCTGCCGCTCACCCCGCACCCCCCCCCGCCGTGGCGGGCTGCGGCCGCGCGGTGAGGACCTCCGGACCCGCCTCGGTGATGGCCACCGTGTGCTCGAAGTAGCAGGAGCGGCGGCCGTCCACCGTGACCACCGTCCAGCCGTCCTCGAGGACGCGCGTCTCGGCCCCTCCCGCGTTGACCATGGGCTCGATGGCGATCACCAGGCCGGGCTTGATCAGGTTGCCGGTGCCGGGCCGTCCGTAGTTGGGGACCTGGGGTGCCTCGTGCATGTTGCGGCCGATGCCGTGGCCGACGTACTGGCGGACCACGGAGAAGCCGGCGGCCTCGACGTGGCTCTGCACGGCGTGGCCGATGTCGCCCAGGAAGCCCCCGGGGCGGGCGGCCTCGATCCCCCGGCGCAGGGCCTCCTCGGTGACGTCCAGCAGGCGCCGGACCTCGGCGTCGGGCTCCCCGGCACAGACGGAGAGGCCGGAGTCGGCCCACCAGCCCTCCAGGATGAGCCCGCAGTCGAGGGAGACCAGGTCGCCCTCCTCGATCACCCGGTCGGTGGGGATCCCGTGCACCACCTCGTTGTTGATGGAGACACAGAGCGAGTTGGGAAAGCCGTTGTAACCGATGAAGCCGGGCACGCAGCGGTGGTCGCGGATGAAGGTCTCGGCCTCGCGGTCCAGGTCGAGAGGGGTGATCCCCGGCCGCGTCTGCTCCGCCAGGTGGGCCAGGCACGCTCCCAGGATCCGCCCGGCCTCCCGCATCGTCTCGATCTCGTCGGCTCGCTTGCGCCGGAAGCTCTCCACGGCTCTCACTGGCTGCGGTCTCCCGACACCGCTGCCCGGCCGGCCTCCGCCCCGCCGCCGCGGCCGCCCTCGAGGAGCGACAGGATCCGCCCGGTCACCTCGTCGATCGCCGGCGCCCCGTCCACCCGCTCGACGCGCACGCCCGCCGCCGCGTAGTGGTCCACCACCGGCGCCGTCTCCCGCGTGTAGACGCGCATCCGCTCGGTGAACGCCTCGGCGGTGTCGTCGCCGCGGCCGTCGACGGCCGCCCGGCGCAGGATCCTCTCGCGGACCATCTCCGGAGCGACGTCCAGGTAGATCACCACCGACACCTCGCGGCCGTTGCGCCGCAGCATGCGGTCGAGTGCCTCGGCCTGGGGTACGGTGCGCGGGAACCCGTCCAGGATCACGCCCGGCTGCGCATCCGGCTCCGCGAGGCGGTGCTCGATGATCCGCACCATCAGGTCGTCCGGCACCAGGGCGCCGCTCTCCATGATCGGGCTCGCCTCGCGACCCAGCTCGGTGTTGCGGGCGACCTCGTCGCGCAGGATCGCCCCGGTGGAGACGTGGGGCGTCCCGGTGACCGCGGCGATCCGCTCGGCCTGGGTCCCCTTGCCGCTTCCGGGCGGACCGAAGAGGACGATGATCATCGGATGAAGCCCTTGTACTGGCGCATGAGGAGCTGGGTCTCGATCTGCTTCATGGTGTCCAGGGCCACCCCGACCACGATCAGGATGGCGGTGCCGCCAAGCAGGAACTGGGTGGTCGAGACGCCGGTCAGGAAGCTCGTCAGGAGCGGCAGGATCACCGTCACCACCGCCAGGAACAGGGCCCCGGCCATGGTGATCCGGCCCATCACGCGCCCCAGGTACTCCGCCGTCTGGCGGCCCGGTCTGATCCCCGGGATGAAGGTGGACGACTTCTTGAGGTTGTCGGCCACGTCATTGGGGTCGAAGACCACCGCCGTGTAGAAGTAGGTGAAGCCGAAGATCAGCACGAAGTAGATGGCGTTGTACAGGATGTCGATGAGGAGCGTGCCGCCGTTGGGCGTCCAGTAGGTGCGCACCCAGGTGGCGGCGCTGCCGATCGCCCCCCCGGCGGAGCCGAAGAGGTTCGCGAAGATGAGGGGGAAGGACATGATGGAGATCCCGAAGATGATCGGGATCACCCCTGCGGTGTTGACCCGCAGGGGCAGGAAGTTCCGCCGTCCCCCCATCGATGCCATCCCGGTCCGGGGATTGATCACCCGCTGGGCCGACTGCATGGGCACGTTGCGCTGCGCCTGCTGGACCTCGATGATCCCGGCGGTGGCGATGAGCGCGATCAGCGCCATCACCACCAGACGCACCGCGTTCCCGCCCCCGGTCTGACCGTAGCCGATGATGGAGGGAAGCGCCCGGCCCACGATGCCGGTGAAGATGATGAGGGACACCCCGTTGCCCACACCGTACTCGGTGATCAGCTCGCCCAGCCACATGGCGATGACCGTGCCCGCGGTGAGGATGATGATGTCGCTCACGGTCTGGGTGGCGGTGGGATTGTTGAGGATCGGGCCCGCCGTGGTGGCCTGGGGGTTGGTGAAGAGAGCCATGTAACCGTAGGCCTGGAGGGCGGCGAGCGGGACCGTCAGCCAGCGCGTGTACCGGGTTATCCGTTTGCGACCCAGCTCTCCCTCTTTGGAGAGCTCCTTGAGCCGGACCGACACCACGGTCATCAGCTGCATGATGATGACGGCGTTGATGTAGGGGTTGAGGCCCAACCCCACGATCGTGAAGCTGCCACCGCCATTGCCGCTGAAGAGGCTGAGCAGGCCGAGCAGCGAGTTGCTGTTCATCAGCGCGCTCAGGGCGGCGTGGTTGATGTTGGGCACCGAGATCGTGGCCAGCAGGCGGAAGGCGAGCAGCAGGAGCACCGTGAAGAGGAGCTTGCGACGCAGCTCCGGGATGCGCATCGCCTTGCCGAGGGCCTGGAGGAGGCTCACGCTTCGGGCTCCGCCTCCCGGGGCTCGCCCGCTGCGGCGTCCGGCGCCGCGTTCGCCTCGAGCAGCTCGATCCGCCCGCCAGCCGCCTCCACGGCGGCGCGGGCGGCCACCGACGCGCGGTGGACGCGGACCGTGACCGGGATCCGCACCCGCCCCGCGGCGAGAAGCTTGACCGGGGCGTCCGGGCGGGAGACCAGGCCCCGCGCGGCGAGGGCCGCCCCGTCCACGATCGTCCCGCTCGGGAACCCGTTGAGCTTGCCGACGTTGACCGTCACGTACTCGGTGCGCCAGTGGTTGACGAAGCCGCGCAGCTTGGGAAGGCGCTGGGTGATCTTCATCTGGCCGCCCTCGAAGCCGCGCGGGATCTTCGACCCGGACCGGGCCCCCGCCCCCTTCTGGCCCCGTCCCGAGGTCTTGCCCTGGCCTGCGGAGATGCCCCGGCCGACGCGCTTGCGGGCGTGGCGGCTGCCGGCCGGGCCGTGAAGCTCGTGAAGCTTCATGGGCGCTCCCCAGTCTGAGCCGCCGCCCTCCTCCGCCGCCCCGACGCGGCCGGCTCGGCCACGGCCGCCACGGACGTCCCCGGCTCCGCGCCGGCGCCGACCGGGGACGCCAGCAGAGCGACGCCGGCGGGACCGTCGGCCGGGTGGCCCTCGATGCTGACCAGGTGGGCCACCTTGCGCACCATCCCCCGCAGGGCCGGGGTGTCGGGGTGCTCCACCGTCTGCTGCAGGTGGCGCAGGCCGAGCGCGGCGATCGTCGCCTTCTGATCGTGCGCGTAGCCGATCGCGCTCTTCCGATAGGTGATCCGGAGCGAGCTCACGCCACCACCTCCGCGGCGGAGGCGGCCGGCTCGGGCAGGCCCAGCATCTTGGCGGCGCGGCGCCGCCCGACGATCTCCTCGGGGCGCCGCTCCCGAAGCGTCGCCACCTGGTCGAGCGTCTTCATGCTGGCGAGGGCCGCCACCGTCGCGCGCACCACGTTGATCGGGTTGTTGCTGCCCAGCGACTTGGTGAGGATGTCATGGATCCCGGCCGCCTCGACCACCGCGCGCACGGCGCCCCCGGAGATGACCCCGGTGCCGGGGACCGCCGGGCGAAGCAGCACCTTGGCGGCTCCCAGCTTGTAGCGCACGTCATGGGGGATGGTCCGCCCCACCATGGGGACGGTGATCATGTGCTTCTTGGCGTCCTCGACCCCCTTGCGTATGGCATCCGGCACCTCGCCGGCCTTGCCGAGCCCGACGCCGACCCGCCCCTGCGCGTCGCCGACGACGACCAGGGCGCTGAAGGAGAAGCGCCGGCCGCCCTTGACCACCTTGGCCACGCGGTTGAGGGAGACGATCTTCTCGACCAGCTCCGGCCCGCGATCGGTGGCGCGATCCTCGCGCCGGTCCATCCGCATGCTCATCGCTGCAGCTCCTAGAAGTCCAGGCCCGCCTTGCGGGCGGCTTCGGCCAGGGCCGCGATCCGGCCATGGTAGAGGTACCCGCCCCGGTCGAAGACGACCCGCGACACCCCCGCGCCCAGCGCCCGCCCGGCGATCGCCTCACCGACCACGGCGGCCGCCCCCGCGTTGGAACGGCTCCCGCTGATCCGCGCCGCGGTGGCGGGCTCCAGGGTCGAGGCCGCGGCCAGGGTGCGACCGGTGTCGTCGTCGATCACCTGGGCGCTGATGTGGTGGAGGGAGCGGTGCACGCACAGGCGCGGCCGGGCGGTGGTCCCGGTCACGTGCTTGCGCACCCGCCGGTGCCGCCGCAGGCGGCCCGCCTCGCGATCGTGCTTGGTGTACATCCCGTCTCCTACTTGCCCTTGCCGGCCTTGCCGGACTTGCCGGCCTTGCGCCGGATCCGCTCACCCCGGTACATGATGCCCTTGCCCTTGTACGGCTCGGGCTTGCGGAACGAGCGGATCTTCGCCGCCACCTGGCCCACCACCTCCTTGTCCGCGCCCGCCACGCTGATCTGGGTGGGCGCGGGCACCTCGAGGGTGATCCCCTCCGGGGGCGTGTAGCGGATGGGGTGGGAGTATCCCACGCTGAGGACGAGGTCGTTGCCCTGCTTCGCCGCCCGGAAGCCGACGCCCACCAGGTCGAGCTGGCGGCTGAATCCGGTGCTCACCCCCTCCACCATGTTGGCCACGAGGGTGCGCGTCAGGCCGTGCAGGGAGCGGTGGACGGAGCTGTCGGTGGGCCGGCGGATCTCGACCACGCCGTCGCCGACCACGACCGTCATGGCGGGCGGGAGACTGCGCTGCAGGCTGCCTCGCGCCCCGCGCACAAGGACGTGGGCGCCGGTCGCGGTCACCTCCACGCCGGAGGGCAGGGGGATGGGACGGAGTCCGATGCGCGACATCAGCTCACCACACGTGGGCGACGACTTCGCCGCCGAGTCCGAGGCGCTGCGCCTTCTGGCCGGTCATGAGGCCCTGGCTCGTGGAGATGACCGCGACCCCCAGCCCACCGAGGACACGCGGGATCTCCGCGGTCCGCGCGTACACCCTGAGCCCGGGCCGGCTGACCCGGCGCAGGCCGCTGAGGGCCTTGCCGCGCGGGTTGCGCGGCTTGAAGGTGATGGCGATCACCCGGTGCGGGGCCTCCCCGGTCACCTCGAAGCCGGCGATGAACCCCTCCTCCTCCAGGAGGCGGGCGATCTCCACCTTCATCCGGCTGGCGGGGATCTCCACGGAGCGGTGGTTGGCCAGATTGGCGTTGCGGATGCGCGTGAGCATGTCTGCGATGGTGTCGCTGGTCATGATCTCACCACGAGCTCTTCTTCACACCCGGGATCTGGCCCACCGAGGCCAGGCCGCGAAAGCAGATGCGGCACATGCCGAACTTGCGCATGTAGGCTCGCGGCCGCCCGCAGATGGCACAGCGGTTGTGCTTCTGGGTCCGGAAGCGAGGCGGACGCAGCGCCTTGGCGATCAGCGACTTCTTGGCCACGGCAGACCTCCGGTCCGGGCCGTATCGGCGCTCGCCGACGCACCCGGGCGCGACTCAGTGGTGACGATGGTTGTCATGCGCGAAAGGGCATCCCGAGGCGGGTGAGCAGGGCCCGGCCCTCGTCATCGGTGCTGGCGCTGGTCACGATGCACACCTCCAGCCCGCGCAGCTTGTCGATCTTGTCGTAGTCGACCTCGGGGAACACCAGCTGCTCCCGGAGACCGAGGGTGTAGTTGCCGTGCCCGTCGAAGGCCTTGGGATCGACGCCGCGGAAGTCACGGATCCGGGGCAGGGCGACGTTGACCAGCTTGTCCAGGAAATACCACATGCGGGCGCGACGCAGCGTCACCTTGACCCCGATCGGCATCCCCTCACGAAGCTTGAACGCGGCAACCGACTTGCGGGCCCGGATCACCACCGGGTGCTGGCCGGTGATGGTGCGGACGTCGGCGACCGCGGCATCGATCGCACGCGCGTTCTGGATGGCCTCGCCGAGGCCGACGTTGATCACGATCTTGACGACGCGCGGGACCTGCATGGCGTTCGAATACCGGAACTCGCGGACGAGCTCGGGTACCGCCCTCTCCTGGTAGTCGGTGTGAAGCCGCGGCGCGGCGGCGGCGGCGACGGCCATCAGCTGCTCACCCTCTCGTAGCGCTCGCCGCATTTGCGGCAGACCACCACCCGGGTCCCGTCATCGGTCACCTGGTGGAGCAGCCGGGTGCGCTTGTCGCACCGGTTGCAGACGAGCTGGACGTTGCTGTAGGGGATGGGACCGTTGAAGTCGACGATGCCGCCCTGGACGTTGCCGGCCACGTTGGCGCGGGTGTGGCGCTTCATCAGGTTGACGCCCTGCACCACGATCCGCTGCCGCTCCGGGATCACCCGCTCCACCGTGCCCCGCTTGCCCCTGTCCTTGCCGCAGAGCACCTCGACGGTGTCGCCGCGACGGATGTCCAGGGGACGCACGTGGCCGCCGGCCCAGCCCGCATGCCGCAGCTCCATCTTCTGTCTCCGGGCCAGCTTGGCCCGGCGTGCCGCCACGAAGCCGATGCTGCGCATCTACAGCACCTCCGGTGCGAGTGACACGATCTTCATGAAGTTGCGCTCCCGAAGCTCGCGCGCCACCGGTCCGAAGATGCGGGTCCCGCGCGGGTTGTTCTGCGGGTTGATGAGGACCGCGGCATTCTCGTCGAAGCGGATCTGGCTGCCGTCGGGACGGTGAAACGGCTGGACGGTCCGGACGATGACCGCCCGCACGACGTCGCCCTTCTTCACCTGGGCATTGGGCTGGGCGACCTTGACGGTGCCGACGATGACGTCACCCACCGAGCCGTACTTGCGGTAGCCGCCACCGAGCACGCGGATGCAGAGGAGCTCCCGCGCGCCGCTGTTGTCGGCCACCTTGAGGACCGTCTCCTGCTGGATCATGCTATCGGGCCTTCTCCAGGATCTCGGCGACCCGCCAGCGCTTGTCCTTGGAGAGCGGGCGCGTCTCGGCGACGCGGACTCGGTCGCCCACCGCGCAGGTGCCCTCCTCGTCGTGAGCCTTGAGCCGCCGGCTGTGGGTCACCACCTTCTTGTACAGGGGATGCGGCTTCTTCTCCTGGATCAGGACGACCACCGTCTTCTGCATCTTGTCGCTCACCACGACGCCCTCGCGCAGCTTGCGCCGGTCGCGCCCATCAGGGGTGTCAGGGGTCATACCGATTCCGCCTCGTCATCATGCGCCTGCGCGGCCCCGCTCTCCGAGGCCTCCTCCATCTCGCCCTCCGCCTCGTCCGCGGCTCCGGAGGGCCCCGCCTCCGCGACGGGATCCGCGGAGCGCTCCTCGCCCACCGCGGCCGCCGGAGCGGCATCGACCACCGGCCGCGACGCCGCGGAATCCCGGCGGGCACGCCGGCGCGGCGCCGGCTCGGGTGGCGCCGCCACCGCCGCGGGAGCCGGCGGCCGGGCCTCCCCCGACCGTGCCAGCTCGGCACGCAGGGTGAGGGCGCGAGCCACGTCCCGGCGCAGCTGGCGAAGCTGCCGGTGGTTCTCCACCTGGCCGGTGGTCAGCTGGAAGCGGATCTCGAAGAGCTTGCGGCGCTGCTCGCGCACGTGCTCGTCGAGCTCGTCGCCGGCCATCGCGCGCAGCAGCTGCACCGCCTCGATCTGCTTGCTCACGCACCCACCTCCGTCCCGGCGGCCACCGCGGCGACGGCCTCGGCGCCGGGCTCCTGCCGGACGAGGAAGCGGGTCGAGATCGGGAGCTTGTGGCTCGCCAGGCGCATGGCCTCCCGGGCCACCTCCTCGGTCACCCCGCTCATCTCGAAGAGCACCCGCCCGGGCTTGATCACGGCGACCCAGCCCTCGGGCTGACCCTTCCCGGACCCCATGCGGGTCTCCGCCGGCTTCTTGGTGTACGAATGGTCGGGGAACACCCGGATCCAGAGCTGGCCACCGCGTCGAACGTGGCGGGTCATGGCCCGCCGGGCGGACTCGATCTGGCGGTTGGTCATCCAGCAGGCCTCGAGCGCCTGCAGCCCGTAGGTGCCGAAGCTGAGGCTGTTGCCGCGTTGGGCGGTGCCCGTGCGCCGGCCGCGATGGAGCTTGCGGAACTTGGTCCGCTTGGGCATCAGCACCCTACTCCTCCTCCGTGCGCGGCGCGGGCCGATCGCCCCCGGGGGCGGGCTTCTTGGCGGCCGGCGTCCGCCGCCGCACCGCCGCCTTGCGGGCCGGCAGCTTCTCGACCCGCTCGCCGCCGAGGCCGTCGTCCGGCAGCTCCGCCATCTCGTCCTCGGAGGCGTCGTCCTCCACCTCCACCGGCTCATCGATCTCGACCGCCTCGACCCCGGCCGGCTCGCCGGCCTCGGCCGTCCCCACCTCGGGCAGGGCTTCCTCAGCCACCGCGGGGGCCTCCGCCGCGACCGCGGGGCTCGCCTCGGCGACTGCCTCGACCGGCGCGGCGGGCTCGGCCACCGCCGCCACGCTGGGACGGACCGCCGGCTCCACCGGACCCGTCCTGGGACGGGCCGGGACGCGACCGCTCGCCGGTCGCGGGCCGCGCTCCCCTGCCGGGGTCGCCCGGGACGGCTCGCCGCCGTCCCCGGTCTCCCTGCCGGGCCCCCCCCACATCACCGGCTCGCCGGTCGCCGTGACGTAGTCACCCTTGTAGATCCAGCAGGTGACGCCGATGCGGCCGAACGTGGTCCGCGCCTCGGCCTGGCCGTAGTCGATGTTGGCACGCAGCGTGTGCAGCGGCACCCGTCCGTCGCGGTCCCACTCCCGGCGCGACATCTCCGCACCGCCGAGTCGCCCGCTGACCTCGATCTTGACGCCGCGCGCGCCCGCGCGCATCGACCGCATCAGGGTCTGCTTCAGGGCGCGGCGAAAGGCGATCCGCTTCTCCAGTTGAGAGGCCACGTTCTCCGCCACGAGCCGGGCGTCGAGCTCAGGCGTCTTGATCTCGTGGATGGTGACCCGCACCTTCTTGCCGCTGATCCGCTCCAGCTCGTCGCGGAGCGCATCCACGGAGGCGCCCTGCTTGCCGATCACGATCCCGGGTTTCGCCGTCTGGATGATCACCGTGAGCTGGTTGGCGCTCCGCTCCGTCTCGATCCGGGCCACGCCGGCGTTGCGCAGGCGGCTCCCGATGAGCCGGCGCATCGCGAGATCCTCGTGGAGGAGCTTGGTGTAGTCCCGGTCCGCATACCAGCGGGAGTCCCACTGCCGGTACACGCCGAGGCGGAAGCCGATCGGGTTGACCTTCTGTCCCATCAGATGTTCTCCGGCTCCTCGTCCTCGATGGCGTCGCCCTCGGCGCCGCCGGCATCGTCGGCCTCCTCCCCCGGGTCCGTCCCGGCTCCGGCGGCGGAGGCCTCGGGGGCGTCGCCCTCCTCCCCCTCCGCCGGCCCCGGCTCAGCCTCCACATCCACGTCCGGCGCCGGCGTCGCGCCCGCGCCGAGCGGCTCCTCGGCGGCACCCTCGCCGGCGGCCGCCGCCTCGGCAGCCGCCTCCTGGGCACGCCGCACCTGCGCGGGCCGGCGGCGCCGGGTCGCTGCCGGGCGCGCGGAGGTCCGTGTGACCCGACCGGGCATCGCCACCACCGAGCGGCGCCGCCGCTCCGGCTCGGGCTCGTCGTCGGTCACATAGCAGCGGAGGTGGCTCGTGCGCTTGAACAGGCTTCCCGCCATTCCCCGCGGCTTGGCGATGTACCTCTTGATGATCCCCGCCTGCTCGACCTCGATGCGGTCGATACGAAGCATCGACGTCTCGAGGTTGAAGTTGTGCTCGGCGTTGGCCGCCGCGGACTTGATCACCTTGGCCACCTCGCGGGCACCGTGGCGCGGCGTGAAGCTGAGCAGGGTGAGAGCCTCGGCGACGGGCAGCCCGACCACGCTCCGAGCCACCACCCGCGCCTTGCGCGAGGTGATGCGAACGTCCTTGGCGGTGGCGACGACCTTCACTTGAGGGCGGTGCTCCTCTCGGTGTGGTGGCCGTGCCCGCGGTACCTGCGGGTGGCCGCGAACTCGCCGAGCTTGTGCCCCACCATCGCCTCGGTGATGAACACGGGGTTGTGCTTGCGACCGTCGTGCACGGCGATGGTGTGGCCGACCATCTCGGGGAAGATGTCGCTGCGGCGCGACCAGGTCCTGATGACCCGCTTCTCACGGCTCTGGTTCATCTTCTGGACCTTGGCGAGGAGGTGGTCGTCGCAGAAGGGTCCTTTCTTGAGGGAGCGGCTCATGGTCTCACTTCTTGCGCCGCCGCACGATCATGCGGTCGGTCTTCTTGTTGTGCCGGGTGCGGAAGCCGAGCGCCGGCTTGCCCCAGGGCGTCTGGGGGTTCCCGCCGGCTCCACTTCGACCCTCCCCACCGCCATGGGGGTGGTCGAAGGGGTTCATGGTCATCCCGCGCACGGCGGGCCGCCAGCCGCGCCAGCGGGACTTGCCGGCCTTGCCGATGTTCTGGTTCTCATGCTCGACGTTGCCAACCTGGCCGATGGTGGCGTAGCAGCGGACGTCGATCCGGCGGACCTCCCCCGACGGCATGCGGATGGTGGCCTGCCCCCCCTCCCGGGCGATCAGCTGCGCAGCCCCTCCGGCACTCCGCACGAGCTTGCCACCCGCGCCGGGGTTCAGCTCCAGGTTGTGCACGGTGGTGCCCAGCGGGATGGCCGAGAGGGGGAGGGCGTTGCCGGGCCTGATCTCGGCGCCCGGGCCCGCGCTCACCGTCGCCCCCACGGAGAGCCCGATCGGGGAAAGGATGTACCGCTTCTCGCCGTCCGCGTAGTGGATCAGCGCGATCCTGGCGCTCCGGTTGGGGTCGTACTCGATCGCCGCGACCCGCCCCGGCACGTCCCGCTTGCTGCGCCGGAAGTCGACGATCCGGTACAGCTTCGGATGCCCGCCGCCACGATGCCGGACGGTGATGCGACCGCTGGAGTTGCGGCCCGAGGCGGTGCGCAGGTGGACCGTCAGGCTCCGCTCGGGGGTGGTCTTGGTCACCTCCTCGAAGGAGCTCACCGTCATGAAGCGGCGTCCCGGGCTGGTCGGCTTGTACTTCTTGACCGGCATCGGCTAGACCCCCTCGAAGAGGCCCGGGATCTTCTGGCCCGGCGCAAGGGTGACGACCGCCTTCTTCCAATCGGGGCTGCGCCCGGTGAGACGCGAGCCCTGGCCGCGGCGGTACTGGCGGACCCTGACCTTGCCTCGCACCGTGACGACGTTCACGGAGGTGACGCTGAGCCGCTGCTCCGGGAAGGCCTCCTCGATCGCCCGCCGGATCTGGATCTTGGTCACCCCGGGCGGGCACGCGAACGTGTACTTGTTCAGCGCACCCATCGCGGCATACGACTTCTCGCTCGACACCGGGCGCAGGATCACCTGGTGGAACGAGCGCCCCTCGCTCATGCCCACGCCTCCGCGACATGGTCGACGGCGTCCCTGGTCATCACCACCAGCTCGGCGGTGAGGAGGTCGCGCACGGAGAGGTTGCCGGCCATGGTCACGCGCACCTCGGGCAGGTTGCGCGCGCTGAGCTCCAGGGCCTCGTGATGGGAGGCGAGCACCAGGAGCACGCGGCGGGGAGCCTCGACGGAGCGCAGGAAGCCGGCGACCGCCCGCGTGCGGGGAGCCTCGAGCTCGATCGGGTCGAGGATGCGGATCTCGTCCGCTCCCGCCTTGGCGCTGAGCGCGCTGCGCAGCGCGAGCCGGCGCTGCTTGCGCGGCATCTCCTGGCGGTACGAGCGCGGGGTGGGCCCGAAGACGGTGCCGCCGCCCGCGTAGTGGGGAGCCCGGATCGACCCCTGGCGGGCCCGGCCGGTCCCCTTCTGGCGGTATGGCTTGCGCCCTCCGCCCGCGACCTCGCTCCTCGTCCTGGTGTCGTGCGTCCCCTGCCGGGCGTTGGCCAGCTGGCGAAGCAGGGCCTGATGCATCACGGCCAGGTGCGGAACCGCGCCGAAGACGGCGTCGGGCAGCTCCAGCTCGCCGCGAACGGCGCCGCTCAGGTCGTACACGGACGCGGCGCTCATCCGGCGATCACCCCCGTGCGGGCGCTGTCCCGGACCAGCAGCACGGACTGGCGCGGCCCGGGCACGGCCCCCTTGACCAGGAGCAGGTTGCGCTCGCTGTCGACCCGGACCACCTCCAGGTGCCGGACGGTCGAGCGCGCCGCGCCCAGATGCCCGGCCATGCGCATGCCCCGGAAGACCCGGGCGGCATCGGTCGAGCCGATGGAGCCGGGCTGCTTGATGTTGTGAGAGCCGTGGGTCACCGGGCCGCGGCTGAAGTTGTGCCGCTTGTGCTGCCCCGCGAACCCCTTGCCCTTGCTGATGCCGGTGACGTCCACCCTCTCACCGGGCGCGAAGAGGTCCACCGACACCCGGCTCCCCAGCGGTGGGCTCCCCGCCTCGCGAACCTCGGCCAGGTGGGTCAGGGGCTCGGTCCCGGCACGCTTGAAGTGCCCGAGCAGCGGCTTGACGGTGCGCCGCGGGCGGCGCTCCCCGAAGCCGAGCTGGACGGCGTCGTAGCCGTCGGTGGCGGTGGTCTTGAGCTGCACCACGTGGCAGGATTCGGCCTCCAGCACCGTGACCGGCACCACCGTGCCCTGCTCGGTGAAGAGCTGGGTCATGCCCACCTTCCGGGCCAGGATCCCCTTGCTCATCGCTGGTCTCCCAGCTTGATCTCGATATCCACCCCGCTGGGCAGGTTGAGGCGCATCAGGGCGTCCACCACCTTCGGGTTGGGGTCGAGGATGTCGAGGATCCGCTTGTGGGTGCGCATCTCGAACTGCTCGCGGGAGTCCTTGTCGATGAACGGAGAGCGCACCACCGTCCACTTGCTGATCCGGGTCGGCAGCGGCACCGGCCCGGCCACGTGCGCGCCGACCCGGACCACGGTCTCGACAATCCTCGAGGCCGCCTGGTCCAGGACCCGGTGGTCGTAGGCCTTGAGCCGGATGCGGATCTTCTGTGCCACTGCCTGTCTCGCCTTTCCTTTCACACCGGCCGCGGGGGCGATCGCCCCCGGGACCGCTACTTCTCGATGCTGGTGACCGCTCCCGCACCCACCGTGCGGCCGCCCTCGCGGATGGCGAAGCGCATCCCCTCCTCGACCGCGATCGGGGTGATGAGCTCCACACCCATCTCCACGTTGTCGCCGGGCATGACCATCTCCGTGCCCTCGGGGAGGGCGATGGTGCCGGTGACGTCGGTGGTGCGGATGTAGAACTGCGGCCGGTAGCCGGTGAAGAACGGAGTGTGCCGGCCGCCCTCCTCCTTGCTCAGGACGTACACCTGGGCCTTGAACTTGGTGTGAGGGTTGATGGTGCCGGGCTTCGCCAGCACCTGGCCCCGCTCCACGTCCTCGCGCTTGATCCCGCGGATGAGGCAGCCCACGTTCATACCCGCCTCGCCCCGGTCCAGCAGCTTGTGGAACATCTCCACGCCGGTGACCACGCTCTTGCCGGTCTCCTTGATCCCGACGATCTCCACGGGCTCGTTCACCTTCACGGTGCCGCGCTCGATGCGTCCGGTCACCACCGTGCCGCGACCCTCGATGGAGAACACATCCTCGATCGGCATCATGAAGGGCCGGTCGATGGGCCGCTCGGGCAGGGGGATGTAGCTGTCGACGGCGTCCATGAGCGCCATGATCTGGTCCCCGGCCGCCTTGTCTCCGTCCAGGGCCTTGAGCGCCGAGACGCGCACCACGGGGATGTCGTCCCCGGGGAACTCGTACTTGCTGAGCAGCTCCCGCACCTCCAGCTCGACCAGCTCCAGAAGCTCCTCGTCCTCGACGGCGTCGACCTTGTTCAGCGCCACGACGATGTAGGGGACGCCGACCTGGCGGGCCAGGAGGATGTGCTCCCGCGTCTGCGGCATGGGCCCGTCGGTGGCGGCCACCACCAGGATCGCCCCGTCCATCTGGGCGGCCCCGGTGATCATGTTCTTGATGTAGTCGGCGTGCCCGGGGCAGTCCACGTGGGCGTAGTGCCGGTTGGCGGTCTCGTACTCCACGTGCGCCGTGGCGATGGTGATCCCGCGCGCCTTCTCCTCGGGCGCCTTGTCGATCTGGTCGAAGGCCACGAACGAGTTGGACCCACCGACCCGCTCGGCCAGCGTCTTGGTGATGGCCGCGGTCAGGGTGGTCTTGCCATGGTCGATGTGACCGATGGTCCCGACGTTCACGTGGGGCTTGCTGCTGTCGTATTTCTTCTTGCCCATGACCTTCTCTGTTGTCCTCTTCTAGCTTCTGGCCTTGGCCACGACCTCATCGGCCAAGCCCTGGGGCAGCTGCTGGTAGTGATCGAACTCCATCGAGTAGGAGGCCCGCCCCTGCGTCATGGACCGCAGCTCCGTCGCGTACCCGAACATCGAGGCGAGCGGTACCAGAGCATGCACGATCTGGGTCGTCCCCCGTCCCTCCATCCCCAGGATGTGGCCGCGCCGCCCCGAGATGTCGCCCATCACGTCACCCATGAAGTCCTCGGGCATGGACACGTCCACCTTCATGATCGGTTCCAGGAGCACGGGCTTGGCCTTGCGCATCCCGTCCTTGACGCCCATCGACCCGGCGATCTGGAACGCCTGCTCGCTGGAGTCCACTTCGTGGTAGGACCCGTCGACCAGCGCGACCTTGAGATCGACCACCGGGAACCCGGCGACGACCCCGCCGCTCAGGGCCTCGGTGACGCCCCTCTCGACGGCCTTCCAGTACTCCCGGGGCACCGACCCGCCCACGATGCGGGAGGCGAACTCGAAGCCCTTGCCCGGCTCGTTGGGCTCGACCTCCAGCTCGACGTGGCCGTACTGCCCCCGGCCCCCGGTCTGGCGGACGAAGCGCCCGGTGCCGTGCGCCGGGGCGGTGATGGTCTCGCGGTAGGCCACCTGGGGGCGGCCCACGTTGGCGTCCACCTTGAACTCCCGGAGCATGCGGTCGACGATGATCTCCAGGTGGAGCTCGCCCATCCCTGAGATCACGGTCTGGCCGGTCTCCTCGTCGGTGCGGACCCGGAACGTGGGGTCCTCGGCGGCGAGCCGCTGCAGGGCCAGGGCCATCTTGTCCTGGTCCGCCTTGGTCTTGGGCTCGACCGCCACCGAGATCACCGGCTCCGGGAAGACCATGGCCTCGAGCACGATCGGCGAGGCCTCGGCGCAGAGGGTGTCGCCGGTCGTGGTGGCGCGCAGCCCGATGGCGGCGGCGATGTCCCCGGCGCGGACCTCCTCGATCTCCTCGCGATGGTTGGCATGCATCTGCAGGATGCGGCCGACCCGCTCGCGCTGGTCCCGGGTGGCGTTGAGCACGTAGGAGCCGCTCTTGAGACGGCCGCTGTAGACCCGGAAGAAGGTGAGGTTGCCCACGAAGGGGTCGTTGGCGATCTTGAAGGCGAGCGCCGCGAAGGGCTCGTCGTCGTCGGGGACGCGCCGGCCCGGCGTGTCGGAGCCCGGGACGTGCCCCTCGACCGGGGGCAGGTCGAGCGGGGAGGGAAGGAAGTCCACCACCGCGTCGAGCATGGGCTGGATGCCCTTGTTCTTGAGGGCGGAGCCGCACAGCACGGGGACGAGCTGGGTCTTGATGGTGCCGATGCGCAGGCCGCGGCGGATGTCGTCCGGCGAGAGCTGCTCGCCCTCCAGGTAGCGGGCCAGCAGCTCGTCGTCGGTCTCGGCGACCGCCTCCAGGAGCACGTGCCGCCAGCGCTCCACCTCCTCCCGCATCTCGGCGGGGACGTCACCACGCTCGCTGGTGGCGCCGAGGTCGTCGAGGTAGGTGATGGTGGTCAGGTTGATCAGGTCGACGACACCGCGGAAGCTCTCGTCGCTGCCGATGGGCAGCTGTACCGGGATCGGGTTGGCCCCCAGCCGGGTGCGGATCG
>JAJZNI010000121.1 GCA_021847925.1 bacterium | reverse complement strand
GACCGGGCTCGGCCTCTATCTCTGCCGCGAGACGGCGCGGCGGCTGGGGGGGGACGTGACCGCCACCTCGGTCGAGGGGAGGGGATCCACCTTCACCGTCCGGTTGCCGCTGGCCCCGCCTCGGGACGCCCCGGTGTAGGGGTGCCCGGCGCGCGCCCGGCCTCGGCGCGCTCCGCCGCCGGGCGGCGGGCTCCTCCGAGGTCCTGGCCGAACTGGGACCCGGCGTTTGAACCGCCCCCTGTGGTGACATTTAACGTGATATCCATCATGATCAGAGTGACCCCAGGGAGGTGAGCTCATGATGTGGATCCACTTCAAGGCGCGCACCGGCGGCGCGCTGATCATGCTTCTCGGAGCCTGGGCCGGCATCGCCCCGTTCGTCGGGCCGCTCTTCGGCTACCGCATGGATGGCCTCGGGGCGTGGACCTGGAGCACGGACCGCGCCGAGCTGAGCGTGGGCGCCGGGGTGGTGGCCCTGCTCGGCGGGCTGCTCCTGCTGGTCGCCGCCTCGCGCCACGTGCAGCGGGCGGGCGCCCTGCTCGCCGGTCTGGCCGGCACCTGGCTCGTGGTCGGACCGGCCTTCCTGCCGATCTGGACCGGGGCCGGCCTGGCCTTCCCGGGGACGGGGACCAGCCCGGAGCTGATGCGGGCGGCCGAGGCCATCGGCTTCGCGTACGGCACCGGCGTCCTGCTCGCGGGACTGGCCGCCCACGCGCTCGGCGTCCTCACGTACGCCGGGCTCCGCCGCGCGGCGCCGGCGTCCGCGGTGGAGGTGCCCGGTCGCAGGGCGCGGGTGCCCGAGCCCCCACCGGTCACGGGCACGCCGCCCACCGCCACCCCACCGGCGCCGGCCTCGCCGCCCCCCGGTCCGCCCGTCGTCTCCGGGCCGCCCCGCGGCTGATCAGGCCAGCGAGCGGAGGCGGGGATCCCTCTCCGCCTTCGCCTGGTCGGCGACGCAGAAGCGGGCCGCGGGGCGGGCCTCCAGCCGCTCCTCGGCGATCGGCTGGCCGCAGACCTCGCAGAGGCCGTACGTGCCGGCGTCCAGACGGCGCAGGGCGGCCTCCACGGCGGCCAGCTCGGCGCGGACCCGCTGCTCCACCGAGGTGTCGAGCTCGCGGTTCAGGGTCTCGGCGGCCTGTTCGGCGGGGAGCTGGTCGGGCCTCAGGCCCTCCGCCGAGCCCGTGTCCCGGCCGGCCGCCGAGAGAACGCCCTGCAGCCTGTCCCGCTCCGATTCCAGGCGCGCGCGCGCCGTCTCAACGTCCATGCGTTCCACACACCCTAGCAGGCGCGAAGGAGCGAGGCCATAGGCGCCCCGCCGGGCGATGCATCCCCTCCGGTGCCGGGATCGGTCAGGCCGGGCTGGCGGCTCCGCCCCTGCCGTGGGGCGCCAGCCAGGTGACCGCCAGTGGCGGCAGCGTCATCGCGACCGAGCAGGGCTGGCCGTGCCAGGCGACGGCCTCGGCGTCCACCCCGCCGAGGTTGCCCTGGGCGCTGCCCCCGTACGGCTCGGCGTCGGTGTTGAGGATCTCGTCCCAGCGGCCGGGCAGCGGCACCCCGACCCGGTACCCGTGGTGGGTCATGGGGCTGAGGTTGGCGACGCACACGATCCCGGGCAACCCCCGGGCGTCGCGGCGGATGAAGCTGAGCACGTTCTGGTCCGCGTTCCCGGCGTCGATCCAGCGGAAGCCCTCGGGGGAGTGGTCGCGCTCCCAGAGCGCCGGACGCTCCCGGTAGCGCGCCCCCAGGTCGCGCACCAGGCGCTGGACCCCGGCGTGCTCCGGCTCGGCGAGCAGGTGCCAGTCGATGGAGCGGTCGTGGGCCCACTCCGACCACTGACCCAGCTCGCTCGACATGAAGAGCAGCTTCTTCCCCGGGTGCGCCCACATCCAGGCGAGCAGCGCCCGCAGGTTGGCGAACTGCTGCCAGCGGTCACCGGGCATGCGCCCGAGCAGCGATGCCTTGCCGTGCACCACCTCGTCGTGGGAGAGGGGGAGCACGAAGTTCTCGCTCCACGCATAGAGGAACGCGAAGGTGAGCTGGTGGTGGTGGTAGCGGCGGAAGACGGGATCCTTGCCGAAGTAGTCGAGGGTGTCGTGCATCCACCCCATGTTCCACTTGAAGGTGAAGCCCAGCCCCCCGCTCACGGTGGGGCGGGACACCCCCGGCCAGGCGGTGGACTCCTCGGCGGCGGTGATCACCCCCGGGTAGTCGGCATGAACCACCTCGTTGAACTCGCGGAGAAAGGAGATCGCCTCCAGGTTCTCACGCCCGCCGTAGCGGTTGGCCAGCCACTCCCCCTCGCGGCGCGAGTAGTCGAGATACAGCATCGAGGCCACGGCGTCGACGCGCAGCCCGTCGACGTGGAACTCCTCGATCCAGTAGCGGGCGTTGGCGATCAGGAAGTTGCGCACCTCGTTGCGCCCGAAGTTGAAGATGAGGGTGCCCCAGTCGGGGTGGGCTCCCCGGCGTGGGTCGATGTGCTCGTAGAGCCCGGTGCCGTCGAAGCGCGCCAGCGCCCAGTCGTCGCGGGGGAAATGGGCCGGCACCCAGTCGAGGATCACGCCGATGCCGCGGCGGTGGAGGTGGTCCACGAAGTGGCGGAAGTCGTCCGGTCCTCCGAACCGCGAGGTCGGCGCGTAGTAGCTGGAGACCTGGTACCCCCACGAGCCGTCGAAGGGGTGCTCGCTGACGGGGAGCAGCTCGACGTGGGTGAAGCCGAGCTCGACGCAGTAGTCGGCGAGCTGCTCGGCGAGCTCCCGGTAGCCGAGGACGCGCCCCTCCAGGGTGCGCCGCCACGAACCCAGGTGGACCTCGTAGATGGAGAGCGGGCGGTCGAGGAGCGGGCCGCGGGTGCGCCGCTCCACCCAGTCCTCGTCCCCCCAGCGGAAGTGGCTCTGCTCCACGATGCTCGCGGTCCTCGGCGGCGTCTCCGTCCGGCGCGCCAGCGGGTCCGCCTTGTCGATGCGGCTCCCGTCCGCGCGGATGACCCGGAACTTGTAGCGGACGCCGGGCCCGAGCCCCGGGACGAAGAGCTCCCAGACCCCGCTGGACCCCAGCGAGCGCATGGGCTGGGCTCGCCCGTCCCATCCGTTGGCGTCGCTCACGAGGCTCACTCCCCGCGCGTTCGGGGCCCAGACGGTGAAGGCGACCCCCCTGACGCCCTGGTGCTCCATCACCCGCGCCCCGAGGCGGCGCCAGAGCTCTCGATGGGTCCCCTCCCCGATCAGGTGGAGGTCCATCTCGCCCAGGGTGGGCCAGAAGCGGTAGGGGTCGTCCATCTCCCAGCTCCCGTCCTCGCCGCGGCAGCGCAGCCGGTAGCCGGCGAGCTCGGGCACGGGGATCGTGGCCTCGTAGAGGCCCCGGGCGTCGATGCGCCGCATCGGGACCACCCCGCCCGGGTGGGCCACCGCCGCCTCGACGACGTCCGGGTGCCAGAAGCGGACCACCACGCCGTCGCCGCTCGGGTGGGCGCCCAGCACGCGGTGGGGGTCGTGGTGCGTGCCCGCGGCAAGGTGGGCGCAGTCGGCGGAGAGCGTGGCGCCCGGGGCCGCGGTCACGGCTCCCCCGCGAGGAGGAACCGGAGGGGGATCGCGACCCAGTCGGGGCGGTGCCCCAGCTCGTAGCCCACCTCGTACACCGCCTTGTCCAGCTCGAAGGCGCGTCGCAGGGTCAGCGCGGCGCCGCCCTCGGGGAGGAGCCCCGTGCCGCTGACGCGCTCCACGTACGCGAACCAGAAGGCCTCTCGATTGGCGTTCGCCCACGTCTGGCCCGCCCGGAAGAGCTGGGGCCAGAGGGGATCGGTGGGGCGGACGCGCTCGCCGAGCGCGGCGGCGGCCGCGTAGTCGAACGAGCGCAGCATCCCCGCGACGTCGCGCAGTGGAGAGGTCAGCTCCCGGCGCTGACCGGGGTCGCGCGCGGGCTCACCGCCGAAGTCGATCACCTTCCAGCCCTCGTCGGTGCGGAGCGCCTGGCCGAGGTGGTAGTCGCCGTGGGCGCGCAGGGCCATCCCCCCGTCGCCGAGCCCGCGCAGGGCCTCGAAGCGGGCCGCGATCAGCGTCCTCTTGGCACGCAGCGGCTCGATCGCGGGGTGGCCCGCGGCGAGGAGGGCGTCGAGCTGGGTGAGCATCGCACCGGCCCAGAGCTCCAGCTCCGCGGGCCCGGCGCGCCGGGGCGTGAGCGGGCTGGGGAGCGAGGGATCGGCGAGCGCCAGGTGCAGCTCCGCGGTGACCTCCCCGAGCCGGGCCGCCTCGGCCTGAAAGGAGCCGCCGCGCTCCTCCACCATCTCGTGGCGCTCCCGAGCCGACGCCGTGCCCGCCTCCTCCGCCGCGGCGTAGAGATCGCGCAGCGAGGTGAGCGCCATCGCCCATCCCTCGGTGCCGTTGTGGAGGTAGTCCTGGAGCAGGGCCTGGAGGGCGGGCGCCCCGTCCCCGCGGCGGTAGCTCAGGTGGGCGCGCAGGGTGGGGACGTGCGGGAAGCCGCGCGCGCTCAGCGCCTCGCCCATCTCCAGCTCGGCGTTGGGGCCGGCCTCCATCCGCCGGCACCACTTCAGGAAGTCCCGCTGCCCGCGCACCAGCGCCGAGTTGCTCTGCTGCACGCCCAGCAGGCGGGGGAGCTCCTCCCCCACGCTCCCGATCTCGTCGCGGGTGTGGCTCTCCAGGTGCCCGGCCCCGGTCGGGAACCGGCCACCGGACACGGTCAGCCGCCACAGCTCCGCGGCCGTCCTCGGGTCGGCCAGGGCGTCGTAGACGAGCACGGGACCGCCGCTGCCGGGGAGGGTCGCGATGACGTGGCCGGAGCTCACCTCGGGGGCACTCTCGGAGGGGCCGGCCACGCCCAGCGGGACGCTGTAGACCTCCCTCTCCCCGCCGGCGTAGGTCACCTCCCAGAAGCTGAGCAGCACCGCGGGACCGGCGCGCCGGACCGCTCCCAGATCGTCGACATCGATCCGCTCGACCCGACGCTGCTTGCCTCCGAACCAGCGCGCGCGGACGATCCAGTCGCGGATGGCGTCGGCGGCATCGGCGATCCCGAACGGCCGCAGCGCGACGCTGCTCGGGTCCACGCTCACGCTCATGCCTCACCCCTCACGGTACCCGCTCCAGGGTGAACCAGTAGAACCCGTGCGGTGCCATCGTGAGGAGGTAGGGGAGATCGCCGATGCGCGGGAAGTGCACCTTGCCGAGCATCTCCACCGGCGTCATCCCCGCATGGCGGCGCAGGTCCAGCTCCACGGGCTGGGCGAATCGCGAGAGGTTGTTGACGCACAGGACAACATGATCCTCGTAGGTCCGCAGATAGGCAAACACCGAGGGGTTGGCCGCGTCGAGCGCTTCGAAGTCGCCCATCCCGAACACCGGCCATCGCTGCCGGACCGCGATGAACCGGCGCAGCCAGTGGAGGAGCGAGGACTCGGTGCGCCGCTGTGCCTCCACGTTGACCGCCTGATAGCCGTAGATGGGGTCCATCAGAGGCGGCAGGTAGAGCTGCGCGAAGTCGGCACGGCTGAACCCGCCGTTGCGATCGCCGGTCCACTGCATGGGGGTGCGCACCCCGTCGCGGTCACCGAGGTAGACGTTGTCGCCCATCCCGATCTCATCGCCGTAGTACAGGATGGGGCTGCCAGGGAGGGAGAGGAGCAGACCATAGAAGAGCTCCATCTGGCGCCGGCCGTTGCCGAGAAGCGGGGCGAGGCGCCGCCGGATGCCCAGATTCAGCTTCATGCGCGGGTCGCGCGCGTACTCGCTCCACATGTAGTCGCGCTCCGCGTCGGTGACCATCTCCAGGGTCAGCTCGTCGTGGTTGCGCAGGAAAAGCCCCCACTGCGACGTCCGGTTCGGCAGGGGAGGGGTGCGCCTGAGGATCTCGGTGATGGGATATCGCTGCTCCTGGCGCAGGGCCATGAACATGCGGGGCATGAGCGGGAAGTGGAAGCACATGTGGCACTCCGGGGCCGCCTCGGAGCCGAAGTAGGCGACCACGTCCTCGGGCCACTGGTTGGCCTCCGCGAGAAGCACGCGATCCCCACCGTACTCGCGGTCGATGGTCGCCCGCAGCTCGGCGATGAAGGCGTGCGTCTCAGGAAGGTTCTCGGAGTCGGTGCCGTCGCGGGCGTAGAGGTAGGGCACCGCATCGAGACGAAATCCGTCCATGCCCATGTCCAGCCAGAACCGGCAGATGTCGGTGACCTCCTGCCGGACCTTGGGGTTGTCGTAGTTGAGATCGGGCTGGTGGCTGAAGAAGCGATGCCAGTAGTAGGCGTGGGCCCTCTCGTCCCAGGTCCAGTTGGAGCTCTCGGTGTCGACGAAGATGATCCGCGCGCCCTCATAGCGGGACTTGGTGTCCGACCACATGTAGTAGTCGCGATACGGCGATTCGGGTGAGGAGCGAGCCGCCTGGAACCAGGGGTGCTGGTCGGACGTGTGGTTCACCACCAGGTCCATCACCACTCTGATGCCCACCTCGTGGGCGCGGGCGACCAGCTCGCGCACGTCGGCGACCGTGCCGTACTCGGGGAGGACGCTGTGATAGTCCCGGATGTCGTAGCCGCCGTCGCGCAGCGGCGAGTCGTTGAAGGGCAGGAGCCAGAGGCAGTCCACCCCCAGCCAGCGGAGATAGTCGAGGCGTCCGATCAGACCGCGAAAGTCGCCGATGCCGTCGTCGTTGCTGTCGGCGAAGCCGCGGACCAGGACCTCGTAGAAGACCGCCCGCTTGAACCAGGTGGGGTCACTCGCGGCGGCCACCCGCGACGGCAGCGCCCCGGCCGCCGGCGCAGGCGTGCTGGCGATGGGCGCGGTGGCGGCACCCGCGTCCGGCTCCGCACCGGTGTGCGCCCGTCCCGGCGCGGTGAGCCGCGCTCCGCTCTCGCCCCCGGCGGCATGCGTCTGCCGGGTCATCGCGGCCGCAGGTGGAGAACATGGGCGGACTGGACCGCGGGGTCGAGGCGGACGTAGTTCGAGGGTCCCTGCCACACGTAGGTCACCCCCGTCAGCTCGTCGTGGGCCTCGAAGGGGGCGTCGGTGGGCAGCCCCAGCGCCTCCAGGTCAAGCCAGGTGGTGGCCTCCTGGGCCGCGTGGGGATCGAGGTTGACCAGCACCAGCAGCACGTCATCCCGCGCGCGACTCATGCGGCTGACGCCCAGGATGCGGTCGTTCTTCACCTCCTGCAGGCGCAGGGTCGGGAGCAGCGAGATCGCCTCCCGGTGCCGGGTGCGGATCTCGTTGAGCCGGGTCACGTAGGGGGCGAGGCTGCCGGGGGCATCCCAGGCGCGCGGCCGGAGCTGGTACTTCTCGGAGTCCAGGTACTCCTCGCTGCCCTCGGCGGCGGGGACGCGCTCGCAGAGCTCGTAGCCGCTGTACATCCCCCACGAGGGAGCGGTCATCGCGGCCAGGGTGGCGCGGACGCGGAAGGCCGCCGGGCCCCCCTGCTGGAGGTAGGCGTGGAGGATGTCGGGGGTGTTCACCCAGAAGTTGGGCCGGAACCAGTCGACCGCCTCGGTCCCGGACAGCTCGGTGAGGTACCGGCTCAGCTCGTCCTTGGTGGTGCGCCACGTGAAGTACGTGTAGGACTGGCTGAATCCGATCTTGGCGAGGCGCCGCATCACCGTGGGCCGGGTGAAAGCCTCGGCGAGGAAGACGGTGTCGGGGTGCTCCCTGCGGACCTCGGAGATCAGCCACTCCCAGAAGGGGAACGGCTTGGTGTGGGGGTTGTCCACCCGGAACACGCGCACCCCCTGGGCGATCCAGAAGAGCAGGACGTCGCGCAGCGCCGCCCACAGGCCCTCCCGATCGGCCGTCTCGAAGTCGAGAGGATAGATGTCCGGGTACCGCTTGGGCGGGTTCTCCGCAGGGCGGATGCTGCCGTCGGCGCGGTGCCGGAACCACTCGGGGTGCTCGCGGACCCAGGGATGGTCCGGGCTGCACTGGATCGCGTAGTCCAGGGCCACCTCCAGCCCCACACCGGACGCCACGGCGGCGAAGCGCCGGAAATCGTCGAGGCTTCCGAGATCGGGGTGCACCGCGGTGTGCCCTCCCTCCTCCGCCCCGATCGCCCAGGGGGAGCCGACGTCGTCGGGGCCGGCGTCCGGGGTGTTGTTGGGACCCCGGCGGAAGCTGCGACCGATGGGGTGGATGGGGGGGAGGTAGACGACGTCGAAGCCCATGGCGGCGATGGCCGGCAGGCGCTCCGCCGCGGTGCGGAAGCTGCCGCTGCGCGGCGGCTCCGCCCCCTGGGAGCGGGGAAACATCTCGTACCAGGCGGAGAAGCCCGCGCGCTCGCGCTCGACCCAGAGGGGCCAGGGCCCCGACGCCGTGGCGGCGGCGCGGTCGGCGGCCGCCCGCATGAGGCGCCCGGCCGCCTCGCCGGAGGCCTCGGCAAGACGTTCCTGCGGGGTGAGCCGGGCGTCCCGGAGCCTCGCGGCGAGCGCCAGCAGCGCCGCCTCGTCGCCGTCCTCCACGGCGCGCCGGGACGCGGCCCCCTCGGCCATCCGGGCCCCCTCCTCGAGCTCGAGGCGGACATCCTGGCCCGCCCCGATGCGCGCCCCGAGGTCGCGAAGCCAGGTGGCGTAGGCGTCCGGCATCGCTCCCACCTCGAAGGCCCAGGCTCCGATTCGCGTCGGGACGAACGTGGCTGTGAAGCGATCCTCGCCGGCCGGTGCCATGGGCACCTCCTCCCAGCCGCCGCCTCCCGGCGCGCCGTGCCGCACCCACGCCATCACCAGGTCGTGGCCGTCCGCGAAGACCGACGCGCTGACGGTGAGCGGGAGCCCCCGGGTGGCCTTGGCCGGGAGCCTCCCGCCCTCCACCGCGGGACGCGGCGACTCGATCGCCACCCGGTGCAGCGGCGCCGGCGCGCGGCGCGCCCCAGGGCGCGCCCTGGGGGCGCGGGCGGTTCGGGCGGGGCGCGGCGAGGTTGCCACGGAAACCCATGCTAATGGGCGCCGCCCTCGGGCGGCCCGTCCGTCACGCCAGAGCCACCCGACCGCGTTGCGGCCGTCCCACGGGCGGGTGGTGGCGGCGCCTGATCGCGCCGCGCCGGGGCTCGGTGCCCTCCCGGCGGAGGTCCGGAGGGGGCGGATCGGCGGACCGCCCGCGCGTGTGGCAGCCGCGGGGCGCGCCTATACTCGGCCAATGGCGAGGGCCATGTGGCGGGGGGCCATCAGCTTCGGGATGGTCGCCATCCCGGTGCGGATGTACCTGGCGAACGAATCCAGGGGCGTCTCCTTCCGCCTCCTCTGCCCCCGCGATGGCACCCCGCTGCGCAACAAGCGATGGTGCCCGCTGGAGGACCGGGAGGTGGGCTGGAACGAGACGGTGCGCGGTTACGAGGTGGCCAAGGACGAGTACGTCCGCATCGAGGACGAGGAGCTGGAGAGCCTGCCGCTTGCGACCACCCACCGCATCGAGATCCTGGAGTTCTGCGAGGACTCCGAGATCGACGCCGGCGTCTTCGTGAAGGGCGCCTACTACCTCGAGCCGGAGCCGGTGGGGGTCAGGCCCTACCAGCTCCTGCGCATGGCGCTGGAGCGCAGCGGCAAGGTCGCGGTCGGCAAGGTGGCGATGCGCGAGCGCGAGCAGCTCTGCCGCCTCGCGCTGCACCGGAGCGCGCTGCTGCTCAACACGCTGCACTGGCCCGACGAGATCCGCGACGTCTCCGAGCTGGCCGTGCCCGCGGCGGACGCGGACGCGGGCGTGCACGCGCGCGAGCTGGCCATGGCGGTGATGCTCATCGAGAACCTCTCCGCCACCTTCGATCCGGAGCGCCATCGCGACGAGTACCGGGACGCGGTGGCGGCCCTCGCCGAGGCCAAGTCGCACAACCGCCCGGTGGAGAGGGCGTCCTCTGCGGAGATCCCGCAGGTGACCGATCTGATGGCCGCCCTCAAGGCCTCCGTGGAGGCCTCGCGCAGACGGGCCGGGGCGGACTTGGAGGCGGCGGGCGAGCGGCCGGCGGTGCGGCGGCGGCGCGCCTCGTAGGCGTCACTCCGATGACCCCCTCTGCCGGCCGGCACCGCAGCCCGCGCGGCGCCGGCGAGGGCTCGCTGCCCCTGCGACTTCCCCTCCCCCCCGCGGTGCCGGGGCGGATCCTGCCCGAGTTCGCGGTGCCGTGCCTGCAGCCGTTTGACCACCCGGGCTTCACCTTCTCGATCGAATGGGACGGCTCGCGCGCCCTCCTCTTCACCTCCCCGGAGGGTGTCCGGCTCCAGTCCGAGACCCTTGCCGACGTGAGCGCCGGCTATCCCGAGATCGTGGCCGCGGCGGAGCCGCTGATCGGCAGCGGTGCGGTCCTCGACGGCGTGATCGCCGTGCTCGACCCGTACGGCTGCCCCGACCTTCCCGCGCTGGGCGACCGCATGGCGCTGGGCCCGGCGACGCGGGATCGCCTGCCCACCGTCTACCTGGCCATCGACCTGCTCCACATCGGCCGCCAGGCGACCATGGACCTCGCCCTGGAGCGCCGCCTGGAGATGCTCAGGGGCCTGGGGGGCGCCACTCCGCGCGTGCAGGTGCCGGATTGGGTCACGGGCGAGGGGGAGGCGCTGGCCCAGGCCGCGGCCGGCCGCGGCCTGCCCGCCCTGCTCGCGCGGCGCTCGTCATCCCGCTACCACCCCGGGCTGGCGTCCCCCGACCGCCTGCGCATCCCGCTGCGACCCCGCGCCAGCTGCGTGGTGGTGGGCGCCGAGCGCGTGGCCCTGCCGGGGCTGCGCCGGCGCCGTCTGCGCCTCGCCGAGCGCGACGGCTCACGGCTCGTGGAGTGCGGCGGCGCGGAGCTCCCCGAGACATCGACGCTGTGGCGCTGGGCGGCGCCGGGCGGGCGTCTGCGCCGCCCCCTGGTCGCCACCGTCGAACACCGCGGGCGCGGCCCGGACGGGGAGCTCCGTCAGCCCGTCCTGGTCACCCTCCGGGACGATGTCGATCCCAACTGGTGCGTCCGGCGGGATCCCGTGCCGCCCCCGCCCAGCCGTCCGGTCCCTCCCCGGGGTTTCCGGCCCACCGTCCTGGCCGCCCTGCCGCTGTAGCGGCGCCGCACCCCCGGCCCGTCCCTCACGCCGGCGCGATCCGCGCGGGCCCGTCCCGTGGCATGATCGCATCACCGGTTGTGACGGGAGCTCCCCGCGCTCGACGCAGCTCGCGCGATCGGCCCGTCCCGGCGAGGCATTGGCCATGCCCGTGCTGATGTGTCCCCCGGACCACTTCCAGGTGACCTACGAGATCAACCCGTGGATGCACGTGAGCGTCCCCGTGGACGCGCGCCGAGCCCGGCGGCAGTGGGAGGACCTGCGCGGCGTCTATGCCGACCTCGGAGTCGAGGTGGTGCTCGCCGAGCCGGCGGCGGGGCTCCCCGACATGGTGTTCTCCGCCAACGCGGCGGTCCTGCGCGGCGATGTCGCCGTGCTCAGCCGCTTCCGCCACCCCGAACGGCGGGGGGAGGAGCCCCTGTGGCGCTCCCTCCTCTCCGGGCTCGGGATGCGGGTTCGTGAGACCTCGGGCCCCGCGTTCGAGGGGGCCGGGGACGCCCTCTTCCTCGGTGACACCCTGGTCTGCGGGCATGGGTTCCGCTCCGACTCCGCCGCGATCCCCGAGGTCGGCCGTGCCCTCGACGTCGAGACCCTGGCCGTCGAGCTGGTGGACCCGCGCTTCTACCACCTCGACACGTGCTTCTGCCCCCTGGACGCCCGGACGGCCCTGCTCGCGCCCGCGGGCGTGTCCCCCGCCTCCCACGACCTCCTCCGCCGCCGCGTGGAGCGGCTGATCGAGGTTCCGGAGGCCGCCGCGGAGGGCTTCGCCTGCAACGCCATCCGGGTGGGGGACACCGTCATCTCGTCCACCGCGCTGGAGGCCCTCGCCCGGCCGCTGGCGGCCGCCGGGTACCGCGTTCTCGGCCTTCCCATGTCCGAGTTCATGAAGGCCGGCGGCGGGGTCCGCTGCCTCTCCCTGCCGGGCGTCCCCGGCGCCCGTGCCGCGCAGCGGGAACCGCAGCCCGTCGCGGGGTGGCGCTCCCCCGTCGCCCCGTGAGCAGCCCGAGGGTGTGGCCCGCCGCCCCCGAGCCCGGGCGGTGACCCGCCTGCGCCCGCTCGCAGCTCTCCTCGGACTGCTGTGCTGCGCCTGCGCGGCGCCCCCGGCGGGCACGCCGGCACTCACTCCGTCGCCGCCCCCCGCCTCGACGCCCTCGGTGCCCGTGCCGTCTCCGTCGCTGGCGGCCAGCCCCACGCCGGTCCCGCCGCCGGGTTGGCTGACCTTCGGCGGCGGGCCGGCGCGGCTCGGCGTCGACGCCACCAGCCCCCCGCTCGGGTCGCCGGCCCCCGGGTGGACGAGCATCGCGCTCGACGGTCCCGTCTGGGCGCAGCCCCTGGTGGACGGCGGCCTGGTCCTGGTGGCCACCGAGGCCGGCTCGCTCTACGCGCTCGATGCCACCACCGGCGCGGTCGTGTGGCGCACCCACGTCGCCGACCCCATCCCCCGGGCCGACCTCCCCTGTGGGGACGTCAGCCCGCTGGGGATCACGGGCACCCCGGTGATCGACCCCTCCACCCAGACCCTCTTCGCGGTCGCCGAGCGCGGCGACGGGACCCACGAGCTGGTGGCGGTCTCGGTCGCGAGCGGCGCGGTGCTGTGGCGGCGGGTGATCGACCCGCCGGGGACGGTGCCGCGCGACCAGCAGCAGCGGGCGGCCCTGGCGCTGGCCGGCGGCCGGGTGATCGTGGCGTCGGGCGGGCTGGACGGCGACTGCGGCACCTACCGCGGCTACGTCGTCAGCGTGCCCGAGAGCGGCGGCGGTCCCGAGGACACCTACATCGTCCCGGTGCGCAACGGCGCCGGGATCTGGGCGCCCTCCGGCCCCTCGGTCTCCGCCGCCGGCGAGGTCCTCGTCGCGAGCGGCAACAGCCAGGAGGGGGCGTACGCCGCGACGACCCCGTTCGATCTCAGCGACAGCGTCATCGGGCTCACCCCGACGATGAGCGAGGTGGGTGACTTCGCGCCGGCCGACTGGCGGCATCTCAGCGAGGCGGACCTCGACCTCGGCTCGACCGGACCGCTCATCGACGGCTCCGACGTGCTCATCTGCGGCAAGGACGGCGTCCTCTACCTGCTCGACGCCCAGGCCCTGGGCGGCGTCGGAGGCCAGCTGGCCGGGCTGAGCCTCGGAGCCGGGGCCTTCGGCGGGCTCGCCCTCGACGGCACCACCGCTCTGGTCCCGACCACGGCGGCCCTCGACGCCGTGAGCGTGGACGCGGCGGCCCGGGCCCTGCGGCTCGTGTGGAGGGGACCGGCCACCTGGGCGCCGACCGTCGCGGGCGGCGCCGTGTGGGCGGTCACCCGGGCCGGCTCCGACCTCGTCGCCCTCTCACCCTCCACCGGAGCCCGCCTCTTCTCCCTCCCCCTCGGCTTCGTCGAGCACTTCACGACGCCGGCCGCGGCGGACGGGTGGGTCTACGTGGCGGGCGGCGACCGGATCGTCGCCGTGCGCGGCGTCTAGGTCAGCCGCGCCCGCCCGTCGCGCCGCCGCGCGCCTCAGGCGGCCCGGGCGCCGCTCACGAGCTGGAGCACCGTGCGCTGGTAGCGGACGGTGTCCAGGAAGAGGCCGTGGGCGGCGATGCTGGCGTCGCCCTGGTAGTAGGCCGCGAGGGCCCGACCGGGGTCGCCCCCGTGCAGCCCGATCAGGTGGCCGAGGAGGTGCGCGCCGACCGCCACGTTGTCCTCCGCGACGTGGATGTCGAGGGGCCGCCGGGCGAGGAACTCGGAGACCCATTCGCCCGTGAAGGGCTCCACCTGCATCAGGCCGACCGCCCCCGTCGGGGACACCAGGTCCTGCTGCCACTCCGACTCCACCCAGGCGACGGCTCGCACCAGGGCGGGCTCCACGCCCACCTGCTCCGCGACGTGGCCGAGCAGGGCGCTGACCCGCACCAGCCGTCCCGGCACCTGGACGGTGGCCCCGGCGGGGAGGACGGCGTTGACGTTCAGCCCGTTGGTCCGGGCCAGCGCGGTGGGGTCCACGCCGTAGTGGCGTGCGATGGACCAGAGGGTGTCGCCCGGCCTCACCGCGCAGAGGTCCTGGTCCACCCCCCCGGCCGCGTAGGCGGGGAGGCTGAGCGACGGATCGGGGATCTCCAGGAGCTGGCCGACCCGCACCTCGGCGGATCCCACCAGGTGGTTGGCGGCGGCGATCGCCTGCACGGACGAGCCGTGGCGGAGCGCGATCGAGATGAGGGTGTCGCCCGGCCTGACCACGTACGTGGAGGCCATCACGGCCGCGGGAGCGAGCACCGCGGTCGCGCCCAGCGCGGCGGCGGCGAGACGGGGGCGTGTGGCCATGGAGGAGATCCTGCTGCGACGTTGGATGGGACCGGTGGGGGACGGCCGCTCGCGCGGCTGGTGACCATGGTAGGCGGTCGCGACCGCCCGGTGAGCGGGGCGTTGCACGTTCGTTGCGCGACGTCCGATCCGGCCTGTGGCATGCGACCTTCCGGCCGCCCCGGCCGCCCGTCGCCCGCGCTCGCGCTGCGGCGCGTCCCGCGATGCGGGGTGCCGGCAGCACCGCGGTGCTACGCTCACCACATCATGCCGCTGCCCCGGCAGACGCCGCTCGGCGTCCCCGCTCCCCTGCTCGGCCTGCTCATAGGCACCGCCCTCGGGCTGGCCACCTTCGTGGTGGCCGCCCTGCTCTGGAGGGCGGGTGAGACCCAGGCCGCGGCGACGACCGCCAACACCGCGGTGCTGGCGGCGCTCTCGTGCCTGGCGGCGGCGGTGGTGCTCGCCCAGCCGGCTCGCCGGCGCCGGGCCCGCGTACCCATCAATCGCGCCGTCCCCCAGCAGTGGTGGCCTCGCGAGGTGGACTCCGTCCCGCTGATCGCCGCCTGCGTGGGCGCTCCCTTCATCGCCGCTGCCGGCATGGCGGTGCTCCTCTTCCGCTGACCCGGACGGCGCGGGCGGCGGAGCCCGGTGGGGGCCGGCCGCGACCCGTGCCGGGTGCGAGACCGCTGCGCGACCGAACCGCCGCGCTGTGGGTGCTAGGCTCGATTCCCGGGGTGACCCCGGGGGAACCCTCCTCATGCACATGGCAGCCCATCCCACAGCACCCCCACCCCGCGCCCAGCCCGCCCTCGACGCGGTGATCTTCGACTTCGACGGCACCCTGGTCGCCACCCGTTCCGCCGACGAGTCGGCGGTGGGCGCGCTGGTGGCGGCGGACCCCACCGCCGCCACCGGGGTCGCGACCTTCTGGGCTCACGACGGCGAGCCGATCCTGCGCCGCATCGAGCTGGCCTGGCCCGGACGGAGCGCGGAGGTGCTCCCCCTCTTTGAGCGCCAGGGGCAGCCGCGTCGCCATCCGGGCATCACCCGGCTCCTGCGCGAGCTGGAACGGCGCGGCCTGGCCATGGCCGTGGTCTCCTCCCGCCGCCGCCAGGCCCTCGACCAGGGGCTAGAGAGCACCCGCCTGCGCCCGCACTTCAGGGCGGTCGTCGGCCTCGACGACGTGCGCGAGCCGAAGCCGAGCCCGGAGGGCCTGAGGCTCGCCATGAGCACCCTCGGGGTCACCCCCGACCGCACCCTGTACATCGGCGACAACGACCTGGACGTCGAGGCGGGGCATCGCGCCGGGGTCACGGTGTGGCGGGCGGTATGGGGGATCCCCCGCGTCTCCCCGAACGGCGTGGTGCTGCTCCATCGTCCCGCCGACGTGATGCGGCGCCTCCACCTGCCGGCGGCGCCCCCGGCCACCGGGGGCCGCGCCCCCAGCCCCTAGATCAGCCGGGCCCCGCTGCCTCGGCGGCGATCAGGCGGCGCAGGCCGGCGAGCGCGGTGTCGATCGCCGGGACGAGCGGCAGCCGGCGGGCGTCGGGCATGCCTTCGATCCCGGAGGCGGGGTGGTCGATGACGGCGAGCACGGCCCCGGCGCGCACCCCCCGGACCGCCGCGACCGTCAGGAGGGTTGCGCACTCCATCTCCGCGGCGAGGCAGCCCGCCCGGGCCCAGACCCTCCAGCGCGCCCGGATCTCGGTCTCGCGGGGGAAGCTCTCCGGCTCCATCTCGGCGTAGAAGGCGTCGTTGCTGAGCACCACACCCACCCGGCACGCGTGGCCGCGGTCAGCCGCCCCGGCGCGCAGCGCCACCACCACGTCGAGGTCGGCGATCGCCGGGAAGCCCAGGGGCGCGTAGTGGGCGGAGGTGCCCTCACCGCGTGCCGCCGCCTGCACGACCACCACGTCGCCGTAGCCGAGCTCCGGGGCCAGCGCGCCGCAGGTCCCCACCCGGACCAGGGTGCGGGCCCCGAGCTTGACCAGCTCCTCGACCGCGATCGCCGTCGAAGGCCCCCCGATCCCCGTCGAGGTCACGCTCACCCCGGCGCCGTCGAGCGATCCCGTGTAGGTCGTGTACTCGCGGTTCGCGGCCAGCCGGCGCGCGCCCTCCAGCCGGGAGGCGATCAGCTCGCAGCGGCCCGGGTCGCCGGGGAGCAGAACGTACGGGCCGACGTCGCCCGGCTCGAGCTGCAGATGGTAGTGGCGATCGCTCATGCTCCCGCACTATGCCACCGGCGGCCGCGACGCCTGCGCCGGACGCATGACGCCCCGGCCGCCGCTCCCGGTGCCGGGTGCCCCGGGCGCGTAGCATCGCCTCATGGATCACCCCCGGCGGGTCGCCGTCGGAAGCGACACGCGGCACCCGGTCGCGGACGGTCTCGCCGATCGCCTGGAGGCTGCCGGCTACGCGGTCATCCGCTGCGGCGCCGTGGGGGGAGCGGACACCCCGTGGCCCGATGCGGCTGACCAGGTCGCCCGCCTGGTGGCGCAGCGCGCGGCCCAGGCCGGGATCGTCTGCTGCTGGACGGGTACCGGGGTGAGCATCGCCGCCAACAAGGTGCCGGGGATCCGGGCCGCTCTCTGCGCCGACCCCGAGACCGCCCGCGACGCCCGCCGGTGGAACGACGCCAACGTCCTGGCCCTGAGCCTCGCCGCGTCCACCCCCGAGCGGGCGGGCGAGATCGCGCAGGCGTTCCTCGAGACCGGGGACGTCGACCCGGCCGAGGCCGCCAACATCGCCCGGGTCGACGCGATGGAGCGCCGCTACGGGCGCTGAGGGCAACCGTCTCCGGGGCGGCGCGCGGCGCGCGGGTCCGCGTCACGTCCGGACCCCGCCTCGCGGCGTGCCCCGCTCCCCCGCCTCGCTCGGGCGTGGCCATGTCCCCTCCCCCTAGGATCCCGACCGTGGGCACCGCCGCTCGCGTCCTCTGCGTGATGGGCTCGGGGGAGACTGCCCCCACCATGGCCCCGGTCCACCGCGACCTCCTCGACCGCGCCGGCGGCGAGGCGGCCGCCGCCGTGCTGATCGACACGCCGTTCGGCTTCCAGGTGAACGCGGACGAGCTGGTGGTCCGCACCCAGGACCACTTCCGGCGCAGCATCGGCCACCCCCTGGAGGTGGCGAGCCTGCGCAGCGCCGAGGCGGCCTCGGAGGTGGAGCGGGAGGTGGCGTACAGCCGGATCGCCGCGGCGGACTACGTCTTCGCCGGTCCGGGCAGCCCCAGCTACGCGCTGCGCCAGTGGCGGCAGACGGAGGTGCCCCGCCTGCTCGCCGAAAAGCTGCGGACCGGCGGGTGCGTCACCTTCGCCTCCGCGGCGGCGATCAGCCTCGGGGTGGTGTCGCTCCCCGTGTACGAGATCTACAAGGTGGGCGAGGCGGTGCGCTGGCTGGAGGGGCTGGACCTGCTCGCCGTGGCGGGGATCCGCGCCGCGCTGGTCACCCACTGGGACAACGCCGAGGGCGGCACCCATGACACCCGCTACTGCTACATGGGCGAGGCCCGCCTGCGCATCCTGGAGGAGCAGCTCCCCGAGGGCGCCGCGGTCCTGGGGGTGGACGAGCACACCGCGCTGATCCTCGACCTGGGCAGGGAGCGTGCCGAGGTGCGCGGTCGCGGGCGCGCGGTGGTGCGCCGCCACGGGCGGGAGACGGAGCTCGCGTCGGGCACCGAGCTGGGCCTCGACGAGCTGCGCGCGCTCCTCGCCGGCGCGGACGCCCCGCGCCCGCCCGCCTCGCGCGAGGAACGGGAGCACGACCCCGGAGCGCCCCCGGCGCAGCCCGAGCCCTTCCCGGCCCTGCTGGGGGAGCGCGAGGAGCGGTTCGAGCGCGCGCGCGAGGCGGGTGACCCGGAGCAGATGGTGGCCGCGATCCTCGCCCTCGACACGACCATGGAGGAATGGGCGGATGAGACGTTCTCCGGCGACGAGCGCGACCGGGCCCGCGCCCTGCTGCGCCGGATGGTCACCCGCCTCGGCGAGGCCGCCGCCGCCGGGACCTCCGATCCCCGCGAGCGCGTCGCCCCCTTCGTCGATGCGATCCTCGAGCTGCGCAGCCGCTTCCGCGGGGAGCGGCGCTTCGAGGACGCCGACCGCCTCCGCGACCTGCTCGTCGCCTGCGGGGTCGAGGTGCGGGACGGCCGCCGGGGCGAGGAGAGCGCCTGGGAGCTGGCGCCCGGGCGCTGAGAGCGGGGCGCCCGGGTCGCGGGGCACCCTCCGCCGGCCCCCGGCGCCGCGGCTAGACTGTCGGGGCACGCCCGCTGAGATCGGAGGAAGGAGGCTCGAGATGACCGCGACGCCGGAGATCGCCACCCACCGCCTGGGGCGCACCGACATCCGGCTGGGGCCCCTCGGCATCGGCTGCTGGGCCATCGGAGGTCCGGTGCACGGTGACGACGGTCACACCATCGGCTGGGGCCAGGTGGACGACGAGGAGTCCGTTCGAGGGATCCGGCGCGCCTACGACCTCGGGGTCCGCTTCTTCGACACGGCCGACACCTACGGGGCGGGGCACAGCGAGCGCCTCGTCGCCCGGGCGCTGGAGGGGCACCGCGACGAGGTGACGGTCGCCACCAAGTTCGGGTGGACCTTCGCCGAGGACGGCAGCCGCCGCGGCACGGGGATGGACGTCAGCCCCGCCTACATCCGCCGCGCCTGCGAGGCGTCGCTGCGCCGGCTCGGAGGCGACGCCATCGACCTCTACCAGCTCCACGTCGGCCGCCTGCCCGACGCGGAGGCGGATGCCGTCGTGGAGACGCTCGAGGGGCTGCAGCGCGCCGGGTTGGTCCGCCAGTTCGGCTGGAGCGCGGACGTCGCGGAGCAGGCCGCGCGCTGGGCCGAGCGCGGGACCTGCGCCTCCCTGCAGTTCATCCTCAACGTCTTCCAGCAGACGCCGGGGATGGTCGAGCTCTGTGAGCGGCACACCATGACCGCGATCATCCGCAGCCCGCTCGCCTCCGGCTTCCTCTCCGGCAAGTACGGCCCCGCCTCCCGGCTGCCCGGCGACGACTGGCGCGCCCAGGCGATCGAGCTCGGCTGGGGCGACCTCTGGAACCCCGACGGCAGCGCCAACCCCGCCTGGACGGCGCGCCTCGACTCGCTGCGCGAGGTGCTCACCGACGGTGGCCGCTCCCTGGTCCAGGGGGCCCTGGCCTGGCTGTGGGCGCGCAGCCCGGTGACCGTGCCGATCCCCGGCTTCAAGACGGTGGCGCAGGTCGAGGAGAACGTGGGGGCGGTGCGCTTCGGGCCGCTCACCCCCGAGCAGATGCGCCGGATCGACGAGATCCTGGGACGCTGACCGGGAGGGTCGGGCGCGGGCCGGTCACAGCGTCGCGACGGCGCGGGTGCGCCGCACCGGCAGGTGCCACACTCGCGGCGTGCGGGCTCAGGCCGAGGCTGACATCACGGACGTCGTCGTCGAGCAGGCCCGGCGGCTCGGGGAGGGCGGCTACCGCCTCACCGGCCGCCAGCTCTACTACGCGGTCTGCGCCGCCCTGGCGCGACCGGCGCCGCCGTCCGCCACCAAGGGCATCTTCGGCACCGGCCTCCTCCTCATCGTCATCGCCGGCATCGTGAGCCGCTTCCACCCGCCCGTCCCCTCCCTCATCCTGGTGGGCGTGGGTGGCGTGCTGGTGCTGCTGGCGCCCGTCAACGCCCGCGTCGAGCGCCGCCACGCGCTGGTGCGGGCGCGCGAGCCCCGGCCCCTCGCGCTGAGCTGGCGGAGCTTCGCGGAGGGTCCCCTGGTGCGGGTCGCCGCCCAGGTCGCGGACCTCGTGATCGCCGCCCCGCCCCCGGACGGCCACGCGACCAGGCCTCGCCACTCGGGCTCGCGCGCCGAGCGCGGCCCGGTGATCGCCTGCGACCGCGAGGAGACGGCCGCGCTGCTGCGCGCCAACGCCGGATGGCTCCCCGGTGGCACCGCCGTCGTGGCGGTGCCCGCAGACACGGACCCCCGCGCTCTCCGCGGCCGGCGGGTCGTCGCGCTCCACGACGCCGACCCGGCGGGGTGCGCTCTTCCGGCGCGACTCCG
>JAJZNI010000134.1 GCA_021847925.1 bacterium | reverse complement strand
GCCGCCGCGCAACCCGGCCCTGGAGGAGCTGGACGTCGCCTACGCCCGCGGCCAGGTGAGCCGCGAGGAGTACATGCAGCGCCGCGCCGACCTCACCGGCTGGGGGCCTCCCCCGGGTGGCCCCGGAGGCTTCCCCGGGCCTCCTCCCGGCGCCGGCGGCCCGGGGGCCCCGCCCGCCCCGTAGGCCGGCCACCCCGGCCGGGGGGGCGCTGCGCGGTGCCGACCGTTGCGCCGGGCCGCCCGCGGCGGGCCGCGGTTGAACCGCCGGACGTCCGCCTCCGTAGCGGGTGGTGAGCCGTGCCCGGCTCGCCGCGAGAATGGAGGGTGCCCGGATGCGATTGCTCACCCGAGTGACGTTGGTGGCGGCCGTGCTGGCCGTCGCCGGTGGGGGCGCGGTGGGGCTCACCGCGGCCGGGACCGCGGCGGCCACGACCCCCGCCCACCTCACGTCCAGCCACCGCGACGCGCATGGCTTGCTGCTCAACGCAGCGCTCGCGCCGAGCGTTCCCACCGACCCGGCCATCTTCGGCGTCAAGCCCGGCGGGGTTCCCTGGCAGATCAGGCCCAGTCGGGTGCGGCTGGGGCGCGATGGCAGGCTGGTCGTCAACGTCGATGGTCTCGTGGTGGTCGGACCCGGCACCAACCCGCTCCCCGACCTGGCGGCCACCGTGTACTGCAACGGTGTCGCGGTGGGGACGACCGGCCCGGTCGCCTTCTCGACCAGGGGCAACGCGCGGATGAGGGCCACGGTCTCCCTGCCCGCGCTGTGCCCGGTGCCCAGCGTGTTGCTGAACCCCGCCAGGGGGACCATGAGCAGCGACGTCCTCCCCGTCTACATCGGGTTCGACGGCCGGGCCTGAGCTTGCCCACCGGTCCCGGCCGCGCGGCGCCGCTGGGGCCGGAGCGCCGGGGCCCGCCCCTCCGACGGGGAGGCGGGCCGCTCGCGCGTACCCCGCGTACCATCACACCCTGAGCTCATGACCACCGCGGCCCGGCGTCCCACGGACATCGGCACCCCGATCGACCGCAACCTCGCCCTGGAGCTGGTGCGGGTCACCGAGGGGGCCGCGATCGCCGCGGCGCGCCTCATGGGCCGGGACCGCAAGGAGGACGCGGACCAGGCCGCGGTGAGCTCCATGCGCCGGAGCCTCGGCTACGTCGACATGGACGGTGTGGTCGTGATCGGCGAGGGGGAGAAGGACCGCGCCCCCATGCTCTACATCGGCGAGCGGGTGGGCAACGGCAGCCCGCCCGAGGTGGACGTGGCCGTGGACCCGATCGACGGCACCCGCCTCGTGGCCCGCGGCATCCCCGGCGGCATCACCACCGTGTCCCTTGCCGAGCGCGGCTCCCTGTACCACACCCGGGTCCACTACATGGAGAAGCTGATCGTGAGCCAGGAGGCTCGGGACGTCATCGACATCACGGCGCCCGTCGCCGCCAACCTCCGCTGGGTGGCGCGCGCGCTCGGCCGCCAGGTCGACGACCTCACGGTGGTGGTCCTCGACCGCCCCCGCCACCAGGGCCTGCTCGAGGAGATCCGCGCCGCCGGCGCGCGGGTCAAGCTGATCATGGACGGGGACGTCGCGGCGGGCCTGATGGCGGCGATGGAGCACCGCACCGGCATCGACGTCCTGATGGGGATCGGCGGGGCCCCGGAGGCGGTGCTCGCCGCCTGCGCCGTCACCTGCGTCGGCGGCGGCATGCAGGCCCGCCTGTGGCTGCCCGACGCCGAGAGCCAGGAGCAGGCGGAGCGCGAGGGCAAGGGCGGCGCCGCCGAGGTGCTGACCCTCCAGGACCTCTGCTCGGGTGCCAACGTCTTCTTCGCCGCGACCGGGATCACCGACGGCGAGCTCCTGGAGGGCGTGCGCTTCCTGGAGGGGAACCGCTGCCGCACCCAGAGCCTCGTGATGCGCTCGTACTCGGGGACCATCCGCTACATCGACGCCGAGCACTCCCTGGACAAGCTTCGCCTGCGCCAGGGCTGAGCGGGGTCAGGAAGGCGTCAGCCAGGCGGCGTAGACAGCCTGTGACCCCACGGGACCCGGCGGCCCCGCACAATGGCGGGGGAGATCGGAGCGAGATGAGCTGGAAGCTGGCGATCCGGATCGCGATGGCGGCGCTGCTCGGCCTGATCGTGGCCGCGAGCCCGGGGGCCATCCCCCCCGCCGTCACGTACGCCCCGCGGGCGGGCGGCCCCATCTCCCTGGCCGCGCTCTCGCCGCGCCACCCGGTCTCGCACACGAGCCTCGCCGTGGCCCGTCTGCGGATCGTGCCCGCGCCCGCCGACCTGGCCCCCACGCCGCCGATGGGGTGGGACGGCTACCTCCACTTCGGCCGCCAGGTCACGGCCGGCCTGGTCGAGGCGCAGGCGCGGGCGCTGGTGGCCTCGGGGATGCGGGCGGCCGGGTACCGCTACGTGATCGTGGACGGCGGGTGGGACCTGCGCAGCCGCACCGCGGGCGGCGAGCTGCGAGCCGATCCCCGGCTCTTCCCCCACGGCATCGCGCCGGTCGCCGCCTACGTCCACTCGCTGGGGCTCAGGTTCGGCCTGTACGCCAGCGCCGGGACCAGGAACTGCGCGGGCACCAGCGCCGGGAGCTACGGCCACTACGCCCAGGACGCCGCCGCCTTCGCCTCCTGGGGGGTCGACTTCGTGAAGCTGGACTGGTGCTACATCCCCTACCGGCGGTACCCGTCGCTGAGCCGCTGGGAGGTGAGCCGCATGCTGGCGGCGCAGTTCGGGGCGGCGCTGTCCGCGACCCGGCGTCCGATGGTCCTCGAGATCAACGACACGAGCCCCCGCACCCAGCGCGACTGGACCTGGGCGACGAGGCTCGCCAGCACCTGGCGCACCACCTCCGACATCGGCGACCGCTGGAGGAGCGTCGTCGCGCACTTCACGGCCAGCGTCGGCCTCTACCGCTACGCCCGCCCCGGGCACTGGAACAGCCCCGACTTCCTGGAGGTGGGCAATCCCGGGCTCACCACCACCGACGCGCGCACCCAGATGAGCCTGTGGGCGGAGATGGCGGCCCCGCTCATCGCCGGCAACAACCTCGCCCGCATGTCGCCGGCCACCCGCTCGATCCTCACCAACCGCGCGGTCATCGCCGTCGACCAGGACCCGCTCGGGCGGGCGGGCCGCCCGATCCTCCATCGCGCCGGGCTCTGGGTGCTGAGCCGGCCGCTCCTCGGCGGTGAGCGCGCGGTGGTGCTCTTCAATCAGGGGTCGTCGACGGTCACCATCGCCACCACCGCCCGCGCCGTGGGGCTGGGAGCTGCCCCCTC
>JAJZNI010000008.1 GCA_021847925.1 bacterium | reverse complement strand
GGATCCGCCCCTCCTGGGGAGCCCGCGCCTCGGTCACACCCGTCATGCTGCGGCATTGTGACGCGACGGCGGCCGGGCCTCGGGGGGAGGTCCGTCCTGCGCGCCGCCCCTCGGCGCCGCTTCGCGGAGCGGCGCCGCCGGGGGCCACGGCATCGGCTCGGGCCTCCGTGACGATCCGGGTGCGACCGCCACCATTTAGTCACACAACGCAAACCCACCAACAGCGATAATCCGTCTCGACACGACGTCTCGCCCTTCTCCTGGAGCACCGCCTGAGGAGATGCGGACCACCCGCGCCCTTGACTCACCGTCCAGGTCCGGCCGTGCGGGCCAGGGCCTCGTGGAGTTCGCCCTCGTCGGGGGCCTCTTCTTCTTCCTGATCTTCGGCGTGGTGAACGGCGGGCTCTTCCTCTTCGGGCGCAGCGCCGTCGAGCACGCCGCCTCGGTGGGGATGCAGACACTGGCCGGAGAGGGGGACTGCACCACCGCCACCGGGATCTGCGCCGCGCCGCCCGCGCGGTGTCCCTCGGCGGACGCCGACGCGGTCGCCATCTGCCGCATGGACGCGGCCGGGCTCACCGGGACCGCCCTGATCACCGTGGGCCAGGTGGAGATCGCGCGGGTCGTGGAGAGCAACGGCGCCCCCGTCACCACCTGTGCCTCCGACGGCACGGCCCCGGGGACGGGCGCCGCGGCATGCATCGATCAGACGTGCGACAGCCGCGGCGACGGTCCGAGCACGGGCAGCCTGCCCTGCGCCAACCTCTACAGCGCCACCGGAGCCCGCACCCAGTACCGCTGGCCGGCGCGGATCCGCGACGTGAGCAGCTCCAGCGCCGACTTCGGCGAGCTGGTGATCCACTTCAGCTATCAGCTCGCCGGCATGCCCACGGGCACCGCGATCTCGATGGTGACGACCAACGTCTTCCGGCTGGAGCCGCAGCACCTGTGAGGCGGACCGTGACGCCCCGCTCCGCGTCGCGCGCCCTGCCCCGGCGTGCGGCCCGGGGGCGCCGGCGCGGGCAGTCCATGGTCGAGCTGGCCATCCTGGTCCCCGTCCTGCTCATGCTGTTCCTCGGCTCGTGGACGGCGACCACCCTCGCGGGCGACGACGACACCGCCCTCCAGGCGACCCAGGCGGGAGCGCGCTACGCCGCCGAGCTGGGGGGCGTGCCGCCGAGCGCGGCGGCGATCAGCAGCGCCTGCAGCGTCACGTCCGATCCCGGCACATGCCAGGTCGACATGGACATCATCGCCGAGATGCTCCCGGTCGTCGGGACCAACTTTCCCAACGCCACCGTCAGGGAGATCGACATCTACGAGCCCTCGGGCAGCGGGGACGGCTGCACCTTCGCCTCCGGGACGTGCCCCCCCAACGACGGCGCCTACACCGCCGGAGAGCCCATCAACGAGTACAGGGTGAGTGGGGAGTCGGTGACACCGCCCGCCACGTACAGCGCCGGCTGCGCGGTCCAGCCGCTCGATTGCTTCACGCTCGGCCAGCGCGACCAGGCGCATCCCGACGAGTCGGAGCTCGGGGTCCGGCTGGTCTTCAGCTACGTCTCCCCCACCTGGAGCCTCTTCACCATCTCCGACGACACGCAGTACAGCGTGGTGAGGCTGGCCCCGCAGGAGTGATCACGTGACGGCACCATCGCGGCAGCGCAGGGCCCGGCATGGCTCGCGCCGGGGGCAGGTCATGGTCGTCTTCGCCCTCATCTCCCTCCTGCTCTTCGCCATCGCCGGGCTCGCCGTCGATGCGGGGGTCGGCTACTACAGCAGCGACCGGGTCCAGCGCGCCGCAGACGCCGCCGCCCTGGCCGGCGTCGCCTACCTGCCCGGCCAGTATCCGCAGGCCGTGAACGCCGCCCTGGTGGAGAGCGCCCGCAACGGGTTCGGTGACGCGGGCACCGTGGACGGCAGCGGGAACACCTCCTGCACGGCGACGGCGAGCCCCTGCGTCGAGGTGACCCAGCCCGCCAGCAACGAGCTCACCGTCACCATCACGGTCAGCGTTCCCACCACCTTCCTGAGCCTGCTGGGCTTCGGGGCCCACCCGGTGACGCGGAGCGCCACCGCCGAGTACCTGCCCCCCATCGCCCTCGGCCAGCCGGGGGCCCAGCAGGGCTCGTCCGACGAGCAGCTCGGCACGAGCGGCAACTACTACTTCGAGCGCAGCGAGGGTTGGGGGACCCCGCGCTCCCAGGGAGACCCCTACACGCCCAGCCCCAACCAGGGCGGCAACGGGTGCGGCCCGAGCGGCGGGGCCTGCGGCGCCACGGGCGCCCCCGACGTCCACCTGATCAGCCCCGCCGCGGGCAGCGAGCCCGAGGCGGCGTCCGCGACCCCGGGGCGCCCCGGGGGCAGCATCAACTACACGGGCGGTTCCAGCTACCTCATCGACGTCCCTCCCGGCCAGTCGGTCGATCCCCAGGTCTTCAACCCCAGCTTCGTGCCCGACAGCTGTGGCAACAGCGTGACGACGAACTACTGCTACCACGAGTCCGACGGGACATTCAGCGCCGGCGTCGCCACCGCCTACGCGGCCATGGCGTACAGCATCTACAGCGTTCCGTCACTCTCCCAGCCCGGCGCGGGCAGCCTGCTCAGCCAGGAGGTGTTCTATCCGATCGACGACACCGGGCAGTGCTCGGGCTTCTGCCGCATCACGGCGGCCGGGAGCTTCGCCACGCTCACCGCCGACGGGGCGAGCACCGGGCCGGCCTGCACCCCGGACGTCTACCACCAGTGGGTCTCGGCCCTCGACTACAGCCCGGACACCTGTGACGACCCCATCTTCCAGGACACCCGCGCCTCGGGGCTGACCGCGCTCACCGACCCCAGCGCCGGCGTGGACGCCTACTACCGTCTCGAGGTGGACACCCTGCAGTGGAACGGTGCGCCCATCTGCACGACGGCGGCGCAGTGCGCCGCCGCGGAGTCCACCTCCACCGCGACGTCCAGCTACCCCGAGGCCCACAAGGGGTACGCGGTGCGGCTGGCCGTGCCGGGCAGCGGCACGCTCTGCTCCAGCGCCACCTCCTCCTGCCGCGGCAGCACCGTCTCGGCGCTCGGCGACATGATCGTCTTCACCCCGGTCATCAACCCGTCGAGCACCAGCCCGTTCTCCTTCAGCATCCCCCTCTTTCAACTGGCGGCGCAGTACGCCGGCGCGACCATCGACGTAGACATCTTCGATCCGGGTGACGTGGGCGGCGGCCCCGCCTACATGGCGATCGTGCAGCCCGACGGCAGCCTGGCCTCCGCCGGCGGGATCACCGACACCGGCAACACCCTGGGCTCCGGGGGCACCG
>JAJZNI010000167.1 GCA_021847925.1 bacterium | reverse complement strand
GCCGGGGTGGCCTCGTCCGGTCACCGCGCGCCGGCCGGCGCTCCCCGGGCCGGCGGCGCCCGGAGCCGGGCCCCGGTCTCTCATCCGGCGCCGGAGCCGCGCCCGCCGGCCGCCGCGATGCTTAGCGGAGGGGGCAACCGGGCACAATTGGCCGGTATGCCCACCACTCGCCGCGCCCCGAAAGCCGTCGCCGAAGCCCCCGCGGGCTCCTCCACCGTGAGCGGCACCCCGCCGCCCGCCGCGTCCCCCCCGGAGAAGCGGCCCACCATGGCCGACGACGCCGGCACCACCTCCGGTCCCGCGACCGACGCCGGGGCCGCGCCCCCCGCCGTCGCCGCGGCGGGCCCCCCGCCTCCCCCGAGCGACCGCCACCCGGCCGCGAGCGCCACCCTCGCCCCCGACCCGCTGGTCGCGGCCGCAGAGCAGCTCATCATGCGGGGCAAGGAGGCGGGCTACCTCACCCCGGATGACGTTCTCGCCGCCTTCCCCGAGATCGACGCCGAACCCGACCACCTGGACCGGATCTTCCACGCCTTCCGGGAGATGGGCATCGAGGTCACCGACGGCGACAAGGACTTCGAAGCCGTCGAGGATGATGAGGAGCTGGTCGCGACCGCCGAGGCCATCGACTCCGTCTCCCTCGACGACCCGGTGCGCATGTACCTCAAGGAGATCGGACGCGTCGCGCTGCTGCGCGCCGAGCAGGAGGTCGAGTACGCCAAGCTCATCGAGCAGGGCGACGAGGACGCCAAGAACGCCCTCACCGAGGCGAACCTCCGACTTGTGGTCAGCATTGCCAAGAAGTACATCGGCCGCGGCATGTCGTTCCTGGACCTGATCCAGGAGGGCAACATGGGGCTGATCCGCGCGGTCGAGAAGTTCGACTACCACAAGGGCTTCAAGTTCTCCACGTACGCCACCTGGTGGATCCGGCAGGCCATCACGCGGGCGATCGCCGACCAGGCGCGCACCATCCGCATCCCCGTCCACATGGTGGAGACGATCAACAAGCTGGTGCGGGTGTCTCGCCGCTTGCTGCAGGAGCTGGGCCGGGAGCCCGCCGACGAGGAGATCGCCGAGGAGATGGGGATCACGCCCGAGAAGGTGCGTGAGATCACCAAGGTCTCCCAGGACCCGGTGTCGCTGGAGACGCCCATCGGCGAGGAGGAGGACTCCCACCTGGGCGACTTCGTGGAGGACAAGGAGGCGACCGCGCCCAGCGACGCGGCGTCCCTGACCATGCTGCGCACCGAGGTGGAGGACATCCTGGACACGCTCACCCCGCGGGAGCGGCGCGTGCTCCAGCTCCGCTTCGGCCTCATCGACGGCCACCAGCGGACCCTGGAAGAGGTGGGCAAGCGTTTCGGCGTGACCCGGGAGCGGATTCGCCAGATCGAGGCCAAGGCGCTGCGCAAGCTGCGCCACCCGTCGCGCAGCAAGAAGCTGAAGGATTACCTGGAATAGTCGGTGGGCGCGGGGCGGTGGGCCCCCGCCCTGGCGGGGGCCGGGACCGCTCACGCGCGGCGCGCGGCGCGCGACGCGGAGACGGCGAGCGGCGCGGGTGGTGAGCGCGAACCATCGTCCGATCTGAATCCACGCCCGTATAATCGTCAGTCGATCCGGTCCGGGTTAGCTCAGCGGTAGAGCAGGCGGCTGTTAACCGCAAGGTCACTGGTTCGAATCCAGTACCCGGAGCCATCGCCGCTCACGTCCCACCGAGGATCGAGGAGATAAGCCCATGGCTGACCAGTGGGGGGCAGAAGCCCCGACTACCGGGTCGTCGGCCGAGGTAGCTCTGCTGACACCGCCCGAGGATCCCCGTTCCGAGATCCCCGGCGGGGGTGCCGACACCACCGCCGAGGGTGGTGAGCCCGAGACGCCCGCGAGCGCCGGAGATCGGGAGCTGGCGGGCGCCTCCGCACCGGTCGCCGCCGGCACGGACCCGGAGGTTCCGCCTGCGCCGGAGATGCCCGCGGCCTCCGACGGCGAGGCCGACGCGACCGAGCCCGAGGCGTCCTTCCGCGGCGTCCCCGTGTGGACCTTCGCGGTGCCCCCGGCGGCGGTCGCCCCGCCCCCACCGCCCCCGGCGCTTCCCGAGCCGCCGCCGCCCCCGTCCGCGCTGGGGGCGGACCTGCCCGCCGCTCCCCCCGGGCCGCCCCCACTCGCGCCGCCCCCGGCTCCGGTCCCCGAGACCCTGCGACCCGCGCCCGGCCCGGCGGCGCCGCTGGGGTCGCCGGTGCTCACCGTGCCGTCGCTCGGGCCCGTGGGAAGGCGCCGTCACCCGGCGTCCGTGGCGCTGCTCTCCATCCTGACCCTGGGCCTGTACACGATCGCCTGGCATGCTCGCGTCAACCGCGAGATGTCGGACCTCGACGCTCGCATCGAGGTCTCGCCCGATGCCAGCGCCCTGTCCGCGGCGGTCGCCTGGGTGCCCGGGATCGCCTGCAGCCTTGCCGGTGCGGCCCAGATCGTGGCCCACGCTCTCCACGCCGGGCCGGCCATCATCCCCACCGCCGCCGGGGTGACCCTCGGCGGGCACCTGCTGCCCTGGGCCTACCTGATGCTGGGCGGGATCGTGGTCATCCCCTACCTGGCGCTGCTGCTCCCGCTGCCTCTCGCCGCCATCGTCCTCACCATGGAGCGGCTGCGGGTGGTCCAGGAGCGGGTGGGCATCCGTCCCGATCTCCAGGTCCACGCCACCCGTCACGCGTGCATGCTCCTGGTTCCCGTGATCGGCGGGCTGTGGCACGTGGCGGCGGTCCAGGCGCGGCTCAACCAGGTCTGGCAGCGCGCCGCCTCCCCGCTCGGGGCGAGCGCCGGACGCTGATGCCGGCGCGCGCGGGCTGAGCCCGGACCCGCTCCCGTGACGTCCCCCGCGCTCTCGGTCGCCTGCGTCTCGGGGAAGGGTGGCGTGGGCAAGACCACGACCTGCGCCGCCCTGGCGGGGGCCTTCGCGGAGATGGGCCGCCGCGTCCTGGCGGTGGACTGCGACCCGCAATCCAATCTCACGTCGGGTCTGGGGCTCAACCCGTACCAGGTGCCGCGGACCATCGCGGACCTGCTCATCGACGCCGAGGCGCTCCCCGAGCAGGTGGCGGTGTCCACGCCGTGGGACGGGCTGTCCCTCATCCCCGCGAGCCCCGACCTGTCCGCGGTGGAGGCGGAGATGCCGACCACCGTGGGGCGGGAGCTGCGCCTGCGCGACGCGCTGAGCCGGGGACGCGGGCTGGATGGATACGACGTCGTGCTCTTCGACACCCCGCCCAACTTCGGGTTCCACACCGTGAGCGCCCTGGGGGCCGCGCGGAGCATCCTGGTCCCGCTGCAGATGTCGGGGTACGCTATCAAGGGGCTCAAGGAGCTGCTCCGCGCCTATCAGGCGGCTCGCCAGAGCCTCAACCCGGAGCTGACGATCCTGGGGCTCCTCCCCACCTTCGTGAACCTTCGCACCAGGTTCAGCCGCCAGATGCTCGACGGCCTCCGCGAGATTCCCAGCCTCCACGTCTTCGACACCGTCATCAAGGTCACGGTCAAGCTGCAGGAGACGGCCATGGCCGGCCTGCCGATCACCGCCTACGCGCGCACCTCCGAGGTGGCCGAGGCGTACCGGGGCCTGGCTCGCGAGATCCTCGCCCTGGCCGGGGGAGGGGATGACGGCTGACGCTCAGCCCGCGGGCGACCCCCACGGCACGCCCCGGGGTGGGGCTGCGCCGGAGGGGGAGGGACCGGAGGCGGGCTCGTCGCCCTCCCCCGAGGGGCTGCCCCCGGAGGGCTCCACCCCCGCACCCGAGGCCGGCGGCCGGGAGCACCGTCACCGCTCGGGCGAGCGGACCCTCCCGCTTCCCGCCCCGCCCGCCCCGCCGGTGCGGGCGTCGTCGATGGACTCCGTGACCCTGCCCGAACGCTCCCGCCACGAGCCCGGCGACCGCCCCATCCGCCGCCGCCGCAGCGTCACCCACCTCCCGGTGGTCGTGGCGCCCGTCGACCTCCCGGACGACGCCACCGGGCGGGTGGAGATCTTCGCCGTCCGGGCCCCCGCCGACCGGGAGGACCCCGAACCGGAGGTGACGCCGCCCCCCGAGGGCGGCGAGCGGACCCGGGAGGCGGTGGCCCCGCCGCCCGCCGCCGGGCTCCTCACGCTCTGGTCCGGGTGGGCGGCGGTGGGCATCCTGGCGGCCGTCCTCGCCGCCGCCTTCGTCCTCCTGGACCTCCTCCTCTCGCGCTGACGCCGCGGGTGGACCTGCGCCGGGCTTTGTGGTTGTGCGCAAAACCACATGGATGATAGAGTCGCCTCCCATGGAGAGCGAGAGCGGGCCTCATGCCCTGCTGCGCCACCTCGACGCGGGACTGGCGAGCCGGCCCGAGGACGAGCTGATCGCGCAGGTCCTGGGAGGCGCCGAGCCGCCGGCGGCGCTCCTCGCCACCGCGTCGCGCCTCGCCCGGATCCCCTTCTGGGAACGCCGCGCGCTGGGAGCTCGAGGCCTCGTCCGCGACCACGGGGTGCCGGCCCGCCAGGCGGTCAGGCTCGCGGCCCTCTGGGAGCTGGCCGAGCGCTGGTACCCCGACGAGAGGCCTGCCGTGAGCACCCCCGGGGCTGCGCTCCATCTTCTCCAGGGGCTCCGCCGGCTGCCGCGCGAGGAGGTCTGGGCGCTGCTGCTCGACGCCCGGCAGCGTCCCATCGGCGTCGAGCCGGTGGTGGCCGGCTCGCTCAACAGCGCCCGCCTGCTCCCGCGCGACGTGCTCGCGCCCGCGCTGCGCGGCGGAGCGGCGTCGGTGATCGTCGCCCACAACCATCCGAGCGGCGAGGTGGCGCCGAGCCGGGCCGACCGCCTGGTGACCGCCGCCCTGCGTGATGCCTGCCGGCTGGTCGGCCTTCCCCTGCTCGACCACGTGATCCTCACCGCCAGATCCCACTACTCGTTCCGCGAGGTGGAGGCGTGGGACGGGGACGCGGCCGGCGCCGCCGCCTGAGCGGCTCCGGCACCCCGCGCGGGCGGCGCCGGTCGGGCTGGGGCGGGCACGCGCGGGTTCGCCCGCGTATGCTCCCCGAACACCGGCATCGGATGCCGCCGCCGCCCGGAGGGGCGCGCCGCCCGCGCCGATCATCCGCCGGTTCGAGCAGGAAGTGTCGCGGAGAGCACGATGCAGAGTGAGGCGTCGGTGACGGGGGATCCCCGCCTTCGGGTCGCCGATCTGATGGTGGGCCCCGAGTACGAGGAGGCCCGGCCGGGGAGCCGGGCGGAGGCCATCGACCTGCGCCGCCGCCGCCGGGTGCATCTCGGCGAGCTGCTGAGCCTGGTCTTCGAGAATCGCGAGACCCTGCGGGCCGCCGCCGAGGAGGCGGTGCGCGCCGACCGGGTCGTCGATCCGGTCGAGGTGGCCGCCGAGGTGGCGCGCTTCGGCGCCCTCCTCCCGGTCGCCGGCGGGCTGGCGGCCAGCCTCTACCCCGAGATCGCCGATGCCGCCGAGCTCGCCGGCATCGCCGCGGACCTCGCGGGGATGGCCGCGGCCGTCCGCCTCGAGGTGGGGGGGGAGGCCGCGCTCACCGAGGTGCTGCCCTCGGAGGTGCCCACCCCCGCCGCCTACATCCGCTTCACCCTGACGGCCGCGCAGATCGAGGCATGGCTCGAGGGTGCTCCGGTGCGCCTCAGCGTCTCCCACCCCCGCTGCACCGCGGCGGCCATGCTGAGCGACGAGCAGCGCGCCGCCGTCGCCGCCGACCTGCGCACGGAGGCCGGCACCGCGTGAGGCGCGGGCGGCGGGAGGCTGCGGCCCTGGCGGCCGCCGCCTCCCTTCTCGCGACCCTGGCGGCCGGCTGCGGCGGCTCCGGGCCCCCGCCGCCCTGGCGGCCCGGGCACCCCGACCCGGCCAGCCTGAGCCTGCTGGGCGCCTCCCAGGCGGGCGGCTGCGCCAGCTCGGCGCCCCACCCCGACCAGGCGCCCTCGGCCATCCGCTTCCAGGGCACCGAGTACGTGCAGCGCAGCCGCCTGCCGGCTCAGGCTCAGCCCGCGGGAGCGGTGGAGATCGACCACACCGGCGACTGGGCCTTCTGGGAGGACGCCAACGGTGACCTCACGATGACGGCTCCGCAGGCCGACTACCTCTACGTCGCCGGGGGCTGCTGACGCCCGCTCTTGCGACAATCGCCCTCGATGGCGACCCATCACACCCTCCCCTTCACCTCCGTGGTCGGCCAGGAGCCGATGAAGACGGCCCTGGTCCTCAACGCCGTGAACCCGGCGATCGGGGGGGTGCTGATCCGCGGCGAGCGGGGCACCGCCAAGTCCACCGCGGTCCGGGCCCTGGCCGGTCTGCTCCCCGACATCGACGTGGTGCGAGGCTGTCGCTTCTCCTGCAGCCCGGGGAGCGGCGACCTGCTCTGCGACGATTGCCGGCTGCGCCAGCTCGGCGGCGAGCGCCTGCCGCTGGTGAGCCGGCCGATGCGGGTCGTCGAGCTCCCCATCAACGCCTCCGAGGACCGCGTCGTGGGCACCATCGACATCGAACGTGCCATCAAGGCGGGGGAGAGGAGCTTCGAGCCGGGGGTTCTCGCCGAGGCCAACCGCAACATCCTCTACGTCGACGAGGTGAACCTCCTGGACGACCACCTGGTCGATGTCCTCCTCGACGCGGCGGCCATGGGGGTGAACATCGTCGAGCGCGAGGGGATGTCGGTGGTGCACCCCTCCCGCTTCATCCTCGTGGGGACCATGAACCCCGAGGAGGGCGAGCTGCGCCCCCAGCTCCTGGATCGATTCGGGCTGTGCGTGGACGTGAGCGGGCTGCGCGAGGTCGAGGGCAGGGTGGCGGTGATGGAGCGCGACATGGACCGCCAGGTCGACGCGGCGGCGCAGGACGTGGCGAGCGAGGGGGAGCAGGAACGTCTCCGTGGCGTCATCGCCAAGGCTCAGGAGCTGCTGCCCCTGGTCGAGCTCCCGGTGGAGATGCGCTGGCTCGTGGCGCTGGTGTGCCTCGACGCGGGCGTGCTGGGACACCGCGCCGACATCGTCGTCAGCCGCACGGCGGAGACCCTCTGCGCGCTTCGGGAGGCGGAGCGGGCGCTGCAGCCCGGCGACGGCCCCCCCGGGGGCGGGGGGGAGCTGCGGGTCACGGAGGAGGACGTCGCGGCGGCCGCCCAGCTGGCGCTGCGTCACCGCCGCCGTGAGCGCCCGGGCGAGGGCACCCCGAACCCGGCGTCGCCGCAGACCGCGGAGCGCCGGCGCGAGCGGATGGAGGAGCTGGCGGAGCAGGCGCGCGCCGAGGCCGCCTCCATGGACTCCGACAGCGAGGGCGGCGACCGGCCGGAGAGCGACGCGGACCGCGATGCGTCCGAGGCGGCGGCCGAGCGGCGCGCCGAGGAGGCCGCCGACCCGGAGCCCACCCGGCGGGGCGCCGACCAGCTCTTCGAGGGGGAGATCTTCCCGGTGCGGTCCATCAAGCTGCCCCGCGACCGCAAGTCGCGCAGCGCCACCGGCAAGCGCTCCAGCGCGCAGACGCGTGACCGGCGCGGCCGCTACGTGCGCGCGGTCCAGGTGGAGCACACGACCGACGTCGCCCTGGACGCGACCCTGCGCGCCGCGGCGCCGCACCAGCGCAGACGGCGATCCGAGCGGCGCGGGCCGGGCCCCGCCCTGCTCCTCACGCGCGAGGACCTCCGCCAGAAGGTGCGCCGCCGCCGCACCGGCACGCTCATCGTGTTCGTCGTCGACGCCAGCGCCTCCATGGACGCGGAGCAGCGGATGCAGGCGACCAAGGGCGCGGTGCTCTCGCTGCTGCGCGACGCCTACGTGCGCCGCGACAAGGTGGCGCTCGTCGTCTTCTCGGGACGGACCGCGAGGATCGCGCTCTCGCCGACCAACAGCGTGGACCTTGCCGAGCAGCGCCTGCAGCGCCTCACGGTCGGTGGCACCACCCCACTCACCCACGGGCTCGTGGCCGGTCTCAAGCTGGTGCGCACCGAACGCCTGCGCGACCGGGACGTCTATCCTCTGATCGTGCTGATCTCGGACGGGCGCGGCAACATCTCCCTGTTCGGCGAGGAGCCCCTGGTCGAGGCGCAGCGGGTGGCCGACCAGATCGCCCGCGAGCGCATCCGCACCCTGGTCATCGACTCCGCGCGCGACACCACCGGACCCCACCTCCCGGTCCCGGCGGTGCCGGGCCACGCGCCGCTCCTCGGCGCCTACGGGTTCAACGCGTGCCTCGACCTCGCCGAGCGGAGCGGGGGGGACTACCTCGGCCTCTACGACCTCTCCCAGGGCGCGATCGTGGCCGGGGTGGAGAGGACGCTGCGTGGCGAACGTCTCCACTGAGCGGCTGGCCGCGCCGGCGCCGGCGGACGGCTCCCCCCCGATCGGGCCCGTGCTCTCGGCGCGGGGGATAGCCAAGGCCTACGGGTCCAAGCGGGTGCTGCGCGGTGTGGATCTCACGGTCCGCGGGGGCGAGGCGGTCGCGCTGGTGGGGGAGAACGGTTGTGGCAAGACGACCCTCCTGCGCATCTGTGCAGGGCTGATCCGCGCCGACGCCGGCAGCGTCGCGGTCCGGGGAGGGATCGGCTACTGTCCGCAGCAGCCGGGCCTCTTCGATCTTCTCGACGCCGACGAGCACCTGGCCTTCTTCGGGGCCGCGCTGGGCCTGCGCCGCTCCGAGTCGATCGCGGCCGGGCGCGCCATCCTGGCCGACCTCGATTTCCCGGTCGGGGACGCGACCGTGGCCCGGTCGCTCTCCGGGGGAACCCGTCAGAAGCTCAACCTGGCGCTGGCCCTTCTCGGCCATCCCCGCGTGCTTTTGCTCGACGAGCCCTACCAGGGATTCGATCGCGGCTCCTACGTCGACTTCTGGGACCACGTGTCCCGATGGAGAGGGGAGGGACGGGCGGTCCTGGTGGTGACCCACATGCTGGCCGAGCACTCCCGGGTCGATCGCGTGGTCGAGCTCGGCACCGGCGCCCACCGCTCCGCCGCCTCCGGAGCCGGCGCATGAGGCTCTTCGCGCTCCGGGCGGTCATCGCCGCGGAGATGCAGGGGCGCCAGCTGATGCGCCGGCGCCTCGCCCTCGCGATCCTGATCGCCCTCCCCGTCGCCCTCTACCTGGCGATGCTCGGGCAGAGCCGCGAGAGCGCCATCCAGTTCGGGGCGCTGGGCATGAGCTGGTCGGTCGCCTGCGCCTCCCTCTTCGCGGTGCTCGCGGCCCGCGAGGCCGAGCCGCGGCTGCTCCTCTGCGGGTTCCGGGCGGCGGAGCTGATGGTGGGCCGCTTCGTCCTCCTCGTCGGCGGCGGGATGATCTTCGCGCTCGCGGCGGCGCTCGCCATGACGCTCGCCTCCTCCCCGATCTCCGAGGGGGCGCTGATCGGCGCCTGTGTGCTGGTCCCCCCGGTCGCGGTCTCCCTCGGGCTCGCGGTCGCGGCGGTGATCCCCCACGACCTCGAGGGGACGCTCGTGATCATCGGGCTGGTGGGGGTCCAGCTCGCGCTGACCTCCGGGACCTGGATCAACGTGATCCTGCCGATGGACGGGCCCATCCAGCTCGCCTACCGCGCGGGCGGGTCCTCCTCCGCCCCGGTGGGATGGAGCGTCCTCCATGCCGTGGCCACGGTCCTCCTGCTGCTCGCCATCGCGTCGTTGAGCTGGTCGCTCCGCCTCCACGTCCGCCGTGCCGCGGCGGCCTGAGGCGCGCGCGCCCGCGGGCACCCGTCGACGCTGATCCACGACGCGGGCGTCCAGGGTGGGGCTCCGCGCCGCGAGACCCCCCTGGCCGGTCTGGACCGGATCTTCCCGGTCAACCTCCTGGCCCCCTGGGGAGGCCGCCGGCGAGCCGGACCAGCTCACCGGCCAGCCGCCGCTCCCCCTCCTCGCCCGCCATCACGGTGTCGAGAACCAGGGGACGCACCCCCAGGGCGGAGACGTCCGCGCGGAGCGCGGCGTCCTCCCGGTCGAGGACGTGGTGGGAGCAGATGCCCGCGTACCGGCGCGCCACGCCGAGAGCGCTCGGCTCCTCACCGAGCTGCTCGAGCATGGTCACCGTGGGGCCCTTGAGCGAGCGGCCGCCGACCACCGGCGAGACCGCGATGGTGCGCTCCCGTGCCAGGTGGGTGGAGAGCAGGCGAAGGATCGGGTCGATGCTGAGCAGCGGGTTGGACGGCCCGATGATCACCGCGTCGGCCGCGCGCACCGCCTCCGCCGCGCCCGGTGAGGGGCGCGCGGTCTCGATCCCGGCGAACCGGATCGCGCGCACGGCCGGCTCACAGCGATCGCGGACGAACCACTCCTGGAGGCTGAGCTCGCCGTCCGGGGTGAGGATGCGGGTGCGCACCGGGTCGTCACTCATGGGGACGACCCGGGCGCCGAGGCCGAGGCGGCGGCCGATCTCGGCCACCGCCTCACTGAGCGAGGCGCCTCTGCGGCGCAGCTCGGCCCGGAGCAGGTGCAGCCCGATGTCGCGGTCGCCGAGGCCAAACCAGGCGGGCTCGCCGAGCCGCTCCAGCATCTCCCGCGCATGGAAGCTCTCGCCGCGCACGCCGAAGCCCGCCTCCTCGTTGAAGATGCCCGCCAGCCGGTACAGGACGGCGTCCGTGTCCGGGCAGACCAGCAGGCCCCACATCTCCTCGTCGTCGCCGGTGTTGGTGATCACGCTGAGCTTGCCCGGGCCGAGCACGCGGACCAGCCCGCGGGCGAGCCGCGCCGCCCCCGTGCCCCCGGCGAGCAGCGCCACCCTCATCGGTGCGCGGTCCCGCTACCGGAAGAGGTCCAGGGGGGCGGGGCGCACCAGATCGCTCCCACCGCCGTCGCCGCCGTCCGCCTCCAGGCCGCGCACCACCACGGCGGGGACGCGCCGCGTCTTCCCCATGACCAGCTCGGCGGCCCCGGCGACCTCGTCGGCGAGGGCGACCAGGGTCGCGTGGAGCGGCATCCCGAAGTCGTCCGGCTGGCCCCGGTAGTCGACGGTCGCGGACAGGCCGGCGACCCCGAGCGCCACGTTGGTGAGACCGAGACGCCAGGGCCGCCCGAACGTGTCGCTGATCACCACCCCGACCCGCGTGCCGGTCACCTCCAGGATCCGATCGCGGAGGCGGGCGGCGCTCCCGTCGCAATCGGTGGGCAGCAGGCAGACGACGTCGTCGCCGGGGACGTTGGACCGGTCCACGCCCGCGTTGGCACAGATGAAGCCGTGGCGTGTCTCCACGATGAGGACCCGGTCGTCCCGCACCACCCGGACGGTCTCGTCGAGCACCGCCTGCACCATGCGCGGGTCGGCTCGCAGCCGGGCCGCCAGCCGCCCTGCCCGCGCCGAGACCCGCACCTCGCTCAGGCGCCGCAGGCGCCCCTCGCTCTTGGAGACCACCTTCTGGGCCACCACCACGACGTCGCCGGAACGCAGCGCCGGGGCGCGCTCGGCGATGAGCCGTCCGAGGTCGTCACCCGCGGCGATCTCGGGGAGTCCCTCGACGGGGAGGATCTCGACGGAGGGCGGCGCGGCGCCGCGCGGGGGGGGCATGCGCGGCCGCCGATCAGGGGTGCAGGCCGCTCGCGGAGCGGTCCCGGATCCCGGCCAGCGTGACCAGGTCGTCGGGCTCGTCGAGGTCGAGCGCGAGCGACGGCTCGTCGTGGACGGCGAAGCGCCGCCCCGCCCGTCGCGCCTCGGCGGCGAAGCGCGGCAGCGAGCGGTCGCCGAACTGGAGGGCGAATCCACCGACCGGCCGCAGGTAGAGGGCGTTGGTCCCCGTCCGTCCCAGCGCGGGCACCGCGACCGCGACGGGTGCCGGCTCGGCATCCGCCCGGGCCAGGAGGCGGCGCAGCCCCTCGGCATCGACCAGGGGAAGGTCCGCGCTGAGGAGCAGGCATGCGGGCGCGCCCCGGACCGCGACGGCCTCCAGCCCGCGCGCGCCCGCCGGGTTCTGCCCCCGCTGCTCGTCCTCCACCACGGCCTCGACCCCGGCGCTGGCGGCCAGCCGCTCGGCCTCGGGGCCGCCGCACACCGCCAGGGTGGGGGCCACCCCGCGAGCCGTCCTGAGGACCCGCAGGGCACACTCCTCGGCGAGGCTGCGCCGCTCCGCCGGCGTGAGCGCGGCCGCCAGCCGGGTCTTGGCAGACCCGGGCTCCTTGACCAGCACGGCGATCCAGGTGCGGCCCTCCATCGCCCGGAGTGTACGGAGCGGGCCCGCCACGCCGTGCGGGCCGCCGCGTGCGGGAGAATGGGCGCGCCATGCAGACGGGCCGGACCATCTTCCCCTTCACCGCCATCGTGGGACAGGAGACGATGAAGCGGGCGCTCATCCTCAACGCGATCAACCCCGCGATCGGAGGCGTCCTGATCCGCGGGGAGAAGGGAACCGCCAAGTCGACGGCCGTGCGCGCCCTGGCCCGCCTCCTGCCCGAGCTCGAGGTGGTCGCGGACTGCCGCTTCGGCTGCGCCCCGGACGGGTCGTCCCCGCGCTGCTACGAGTGCTCGGAGCGGGTGGCGCGTGGCGAGGAGCTGCCCCAGGCCACCCGGCAGATGCGGGTGGTCGAGCTTCCCATCAACGCCTCCGAGGACCGCGTGGTCGGGTCCATCGACATCGAGGCCGCGATCAAGAAGGGGGAGAAGGAGTACGAGCCCGGGGTGCTCGCCGAGGCCAACCGCAACCTCCTCTACGTGGACGAGGTGAACCTCCTCGACGACCACATCGTCGACGTCCTCCTGGACGCGGCGGCGATGGGCACCAACACCGTGGAGCGGGAGGGCGTCTCGATCTCCCATCCGGCACGCTTCATCCTGGTGGGGACGATGAACCCGGAGGAGGGGGAGCTCCGCCCCCAGCTTCTGGATCGCTTCGGGCTGTGCGTGGACGTCGAGGGGATCCGGGACGTCCGCCAGCGCGTGGAGATCGTGGAGCGCCGCGAGGCCTTCGAGGACGACCCCGAGGCCTTCGTCCGCGGCTGGGAGCGCGAGGAGGCTGACGAGGCCGAGCGCATCCGCCGCGCGATCGCGTCGCTCGCCGACGTCGCCGTGGACCGCGGGATCCTGGTCGCGATCGCGCGCCTGGGCATCGAGCTGGAGGTCGACGGTCACCGTGCCGACCTCGTCAACCGCAAGGCGGCCCAGGCCGTCGCCGCCCACGAGGGGCGGGAGCGCGTGACCCTCGAGGACGTCGAGAGGGTGGCGCCGATGGTGCTGGCCCACCGCGTCAGGCCGCAGGTCGCGGCGGCCCGTCGCGGCCTTGACATCGGCGAGATCCTGCGCTCGGCCGGCAACGGGTCGCAGCCCGCCTAGCCTTCCGGCCGGGGACCACCCGGGGACGATCTCCCCGTCCGCCGGTCAGCCGCATCAGCGGCCCGCGGGTGCGATCTGTCACTCTGGCGGGCCATGGGCTCGGAGCCGTCTCGCGACTGCCTCACGGGGAAGGGCGGCGGCCGTGATCACCGGCCCGGTGCCGCTGGTCCGGCGGCCCCCAGCGGGCGGCAGCACCACCTGGAGGCCGGCGACCAGGAGGTGACGGTCACCGAGGTCGGGGCGACGCTGCGGGTCTACAGGGTGGGCGGCGTGCCCGTTCTCGACGGATTCGGCGAGGACGAGCTCTGCCGCGACGGTCGCGGCCAGCTCCTCATCCCCTGGCCCGGCCGGGTCGGCGATGGTCGCTATCGATTCCGGGGCGAGGAGCACCAGCTCCCCCTCAACGAGGTGCCCCTGGGCAATGCCATCCACGGGCTCGCCCGATGGGCGAGCTGGGTGGCCGAGCCGCTCTCCGCCCGGCGGCTGGTGATGCGTCACCACCTCCATCCCCAGGAGGGCTACCCCTTCGACCTCGATCTCGCCGTGACCTATGAGCTGTGCGGGGCGGGGCTTGAGGTGGAGATCGCGGCGACCAACCGCGGCCGCCTGCCGGCCCCCTACGGAGCCGGCGCCCATCCCTATCTCACGGTCGGCACCCCGAGCCTGGATGCCTGCCGCCTGCGCCTTCCCGCCGCCACGCGGCTGCTCAGCGACCCGCGGCTGCTGCCGTGCGGGCGGACCCCGGTCGATGGCACCGAGTACGATTTTCGGAAGGAGCGTCCGATCGGGGAGCTCCGGATGAACACGGCCTTCTCCGACCTGGTCCGCGACGCCGACGGCCTCGCCCGGGTGTCGCTCACGTCGCCGGGGGGTCGCCGGCTCGTGCTCTGGATGGATGCCGGCTTTCCGTGGTTGATGGTCTTCACCGGCGACACGCATCCCCGCCTCGAGGACCGGCGCCGCAGCCTGGCGGTGGAGCCGATGACCTGTCCTCCCGACGCCTTCCGCAGCGGCGAGGACCTCGTGGCCCTGGAGCCGGGGCAGACCGTGGCCGCGCGCTGGGGCATCGACCTCGCCGGCTTCCGAGTTCCCGCGTAGCGCCCGGCGGCCGCCCGCACGGCGTTCAGCGCCCGGAGGCGGTCGGGGTCACCAGGGCGTCCGTGAGCTGACCGCGCAGCGCGTCGACGGCCAGCTGGATCGCCCCCAGCATCTCGGAGCGATCCCCGAGTGGGCTGGGCACGATCTCGGCGGCGCGGGCGGCGGCCGGCACCGCGCGTTCGGCGACCATCGCGCGCAGCGGAGACAGGACCAGCTCCCCCGCCCGAGCCAGGTCTCCCGCCACCACGATGCGCTGCGGGCTCAGCAGGTTGCAGAGGTCGGCCACCACGACGCCGACGGCCCGTCCCGCCTCGGCGAGGGCCCGCCGGCAGCGCGCGTCTCCGCCCTCCGCCAGGCGGAGGACGGCGGGCATGTCCAGGACCTGGCCGTAGCTCGGGCTCAGCGTGTCCAGGATTCCGCGGCTTCCGATCATCGTCTCCAGGCAGCCCCGGTTCCCGCAGCGGCAGAGCGGCCCCTGGGGATCGATGGTGATGTGCCCGATCTCCGCGGCGGTGCCGGCCGCGCCCCGGTGCAGGCGGCCATCGATGATGAGCCCGGCGCCCACCCCGGTGGCGAGGTTGAGGTACACGAAGTCGGTGCAGCCGCGGCCGGCGCCATGGTGCAGCTCGCCGAGCGCCCCCAGGTTGCCGTCGTTCTCCACCGACACCGGCAGCCCGAACGCCTCGCGCAGGGTGCTGCGCGCCTCGAGACCCTCCCAGCGCTGGAGGATCGCGCCCCACCCCACCCTGCCCGAGACCGGGTCGATCGGGCCCGGCAGACCGACGCCGACGTGGAGCACGTCCGCGGCGCGCGCGCCCGCCGCGGCGAGGAGGCGCTCCGCCATCGCCCACGCCTCCGCGCAGCTCTCCGTCACCCCCAGGTCGAGCGGGAGCAGCCGCTGCTCGTCTGCGAGCAGCTTGCCGTTCAGGCCGGCGACCCCAACCCGCACGTGGCGGTGGCCGAAGTCCACGCCCAGCACAACGTTGGACGCCCGGCCGATGACCACCTCCAGGCCGGTGCGGCCGTCGCTGCGGCGCTCGCCCCGGCGGACCAGCCCCCTGCGCTTCAGCTCCGCGACCAGGTTGGAGACCGTGGCCGGGGAGAGCGCCGTCCGCCGCGCCACCTCCGCCTGGCTCAGCCCGCCGTCGTTGCGGATGGCAACCAGGATCCGCTGCAGGTTGCCCTCGCGCAGAGCTCGGAGGGCCCCGCCGTAACGCGGCTCGTGCGCGGGGGGGGAGCGTCTTTGGATGTCAGACATTGAACAGGCTAAGGGTGCGGCCACCGTCCGTCGTCGCGGGCTCCGGCGCTCCCCGATCCCGGGTCCCCCACGCAGGTGGAAGGATAATCGCGGCGGTCACGGAGCAGCCTAGACGTTCGAACTATCAATGTCATCACCCTACTAGGTGATATTGACGTCCAAAGCTTGACAATACAAGGGCGGCGTGCCCAGACTGGCCCTGCCGGCTGCGGGAGGTGGCCGGAGCCCCTGCGGGGGCATCCTGCGCCGCGTGCCCGCCGGAGCCTGCGGCGCCGAGTTGGCAGACCGGCTGGGAGGAATCAGCGCATGGACTGGGACAAGCCTGCAGTGGGGCTCAGCCGCCGCTGGCGAGCCGTCGGGGTGCTCGGCGCCGCGGCGGCCCTGATGGCGGCCGCGTGCGGCTCGTCAACATCGGCACCGTCGTCGTCGTCCGGGGGCTCACCGTCGGCATCCGCCGGCGCCACCGTTCCCAACCTCAGCGTCAGCTCGTTTGACCTGAACTTCTCCGTGATGCCCCAGCTGAAGCCGCTGGTGGCGGCGGGCAGCGGGCCGGTCGCGGCCATCCTTCCCGACACGGTGTCGTCGACCCGCTACACCGAGTTCGACGCGCCCTATCTGACCAAGGCCCTGCAGGCCGCGGGGTACTCGAGCTCGCAGATCATCGTCGAGAACGCCCAGGGCAGTGACGCCACCGAGCTGTCCATGGCCCAGACGGCCATCACCAAGGGCGCCAAGGTGCTGATCATGGACCCGCTCGACGCCACCGTGGGCAGCGAGATCCAGAGCTACGCGGCGTCCCACGGGGTCGCCCTGATCAGCTATGACCGGGCCACGTTCGCGGGCACCAACACCTACTACGTCAGCTTCAACAACGTCAAGGTCGGCCAGCTGATCGGCCAGGGGTTCATGCAGTGCGTCACCGCCTGGAAGGTCCCGTCGCCCGTGAACGTGTACGAGGTGGACGGAGGGGAGAACAGCGACCCCAACGCCATCGACTTCGCCAAGGGCTACAACCAGGTGATCTGGGGCCAGGAGAAGACCCCGCTGCCTGACGGCACCACCAACAGCCAGGGTTACAAGCTGGTGCACGAGCAGATCACCCTCAACTGGGACGTGGCCACGGCCGGCACCCAGACTGCCGCCGCTCTCACCGCGCACCCCCAGATCAACGCGATCGTCACCGCCAACGACGAGATGAACGCCGAGGTGGTGAAGGACCTGCAGAACAAGGGTGTGAAGCCGGACACCGTCCCGACCACGGGCCAGGACGCGACCCTCACCGGCGCCGAGAACATCCTGAGCGGCTACCAGTGCGGCACCGTCTACAAGCCGATCTACCTGGAGGCCCAGGACGCGGTCGCCCTGGCCACCATCCTGCGCGCCGGCAAGACCCCGCCCGCCTCGCTGGTGAACGCGACCACCACCGATCCCAGCAACTCCAGCATCACCGAGCCGGCCTCGCTGCTGAGCCCGACCTGGGTCACGGCTCAGAACATGAACTCGACCCTCATCAAGGACAACTTCATCCCGGCGTCGTCGCTCTGCTCCGCCGTCGGGGCGAGCGTCTGCTCCAAGTACGGAATCTCCGGGTAGCCAGTCTCAGCCCGGCTGGGTGGAGGGGGCCGCGCCGCATGGCGCGGTCCCCGACCCGGCCCGGGTTGGCGCACACTTGTCGACAGAGAGGATCGCCACGGTGAGCACACCCAGCCCGGGCCCGGCGTCTCCCGCCCCCGCTCCCGTCCCGGCGCGCCCCGGGCAGGGGGCGGCGGCCGACGGAGCCGCGCTCCTGCGCCTGCGGGGGATCGAGAAGCACTTCGGCCCCGTGCAGGCCCTGCACGGTGTCGACCTGGACCTGCCGGCCGGAAAGGTCACCGCGCTCTGCGGGGACAACGGCGCCGGCAAGTCGGTGCTCACCAAGACCATCGCCGGGATCCACCAGCCCGACCACGGGGAGATCGTCTGGGAGGGCCGCCGCGTGCACATCCGCACGCCGCGCGACGCGGCGCTCCTCGGCATCGAGACCGTGTATCAGGACCTGGCCCTGGCCGACAACCTGGACATCGTCCAGAACATGTTCCTGGGCCGGGAGAAGCTGAACCGCCGGTTGCTCGACGAGGACGCCATGGAGCGGTTGGCCGTCGAGACCCTGGCCAGCCTCCACGTCACCACGGTGCGCTCCATCCGCCAGCCGGTGGCCTCCCTCTCCGGCGGCCAGCGCCAGGCGGTCGCGGTGGCCAAGGCGGTGATGTGGAACTCCAAGCTCGTGATGCTCGACGAGCCGACCGCCGCCCTGGGCGTGGCCCAGACCCGCATGGTGCTCGACCTGGTCAAGCGGCTCAAGGAGCACGGGCTGGCGGTGATGGTGATCTCCCACAACCTGAACGACGTCTTCGAGGTCGCCGACCGCATCGCGGTGCTCCACCTCGGCCACAAGGTGGCCGAGGGGCCGATCGAGTCCTTCGATCGCGAGATCGTGGTCGACTACATGACCAGCGGGCGTTCGACCCGCCAGGTGGCGGAGGTGGGCGCCGCTGGCAGGCCGCCCGCGGAGCCGGCAGGAGGAGTGAGGGATGGCCAGAGTCGGGGATGAGCTGACCAGCGGCGCCGAGCTCCAGGAGCTCCCGGCCGAGGAGGTTCCCGAGGTCATCGACGTCGTTGCCGCCGGGGCTCCGCCCGAGCTGGTGGCGCAGACCCTGGGCGGCTACCTGCGGGCGTGGGGGCGGCGGATCCGCGGGGGCGACAGCGGCGCCCTGCCGGTGATCTTCGCCCTGGCGGTGATCGCCGTCGCCTTCGAGGTCTGGACCGGAGGGCTCTTCTTCTCGCCGGGCAACCTGGTCAACCTCTTCGAGGCCAGCCTGGTCTTCATGACCCTGGGCATGGCGGAGATCTTCGTGCTGCTCCTCGGCGAGATCGACCTCTCCGCCGGCTACGTCCTGGCGGTGGGGGCGGGGATCGCCGGGCTTCTGGTCCAGAAGCCCGGCGCCGATCTGCCGTGGTGGCTCGCCGTCGTCATCGCCCTCCTCTGCACCGCCGTGACCGGCGGGCTGTGGGGCACCCTGGTCGCGCGCCTCCACCTGCCGTCCTTCGTGGTCACCCTCGCCGGGCTCCTGATCATGTGGGGCGTGATGCTGGTGATCCTCGGCAACGCGGGTGCGATCAGCATCTCCAGCCCCATCCTGACCAACCAGCACGTCCTCTACGAGTTCGTCAACGGAGAGGTTCCCCCGCTCGCCGGCTGGATCGCCCTGGCGGTGCTCGCCGCGGTCTTCGGCACCGCGGTGTGGACCCGTGACATGGGCCGGCGCCGGCGCGGCCTGGTGGCTCCACCGCCCGGGGTCACGCTGGTCAAGATCGCCATCGCGGTCCTCGCCGGGGTGGCCGTGGTCGCCATCTGCAACGTGAACCGTGGCGCCGTCACCGCCGTGGTCGAGGGCGTTCCCTGGGTGGTGCCCATCGTCCTCGCGGTGCTCTTCCTCTGGATGATGCTGCTCCAGCGCACCCGCTTCGGGCGCTACGTCTACGCCATCGGGGGCAACCCGGACGCCGCGCGGCGCGCCGGGGTCAGCCTGGTTCGCGTGCGCACCTGGTGCTTCGTCCTCGCGGGGCTGACGGCCGGCTTCGCCGGCATCGTGTACCTCTCCTGGCAGGGAGGGACGTCGACCAACGTCAACGGCGGCGAGTACGTCCTCTACGGGGTGGCCGCGGCCGTCATCGGGGGCACCAGCCTCTTCGGCGGCCGTGGCAAGGTCAGCCAGGCGGTCCTCGGGGGCCTGGTCATCGGCGCCATCTACAACGGTCTCTACCTGCAGGGTGTCCAGGTCCAGTGGCAGCTCATCGCCACCGGGGGGGTCCTGCTCGCCGCCGTGCTGATCGACACCCTCTCCCGCCGCGGCGCCCTGACCGGCAGCGTGACCCGCATGTAACGCGGCTCCGGGCGGGCTCGGTCGGCGCCCGGCGTGCGCCGCGGCCCACGGGGCGGGGGATCACGGTGGCGCCGGCCCCGGGCGCGCTCTCGGGCTGGTGGGCCACGCCGTGGAGGCCGGGCCCGGCGGGGAGGCGGGCTACCGGAAGCCGTACAGCCCCTCGTGGAAGTCCCCGGTCGAGATCCACCGCTCGATGACGCGGTCGATCATCGCGTCGTCGACCTCCGTCGCCCCCAGGGCGCGGGCGTGACCCTCGATCGCCTCCAGCACCTGGCCGCGGACAAACTCGGGGATCCGCTCGAACCGGCGCCGCGCCGGCTCGGTCCAGGGGAGCCCATCGCGATGGCGCTCCTCGATGGCGTGGGAGACGCGCCCCCACATCTCGTACTTGAGCTCCATCTCCCGCGGGGTGATGGTGGTCCCCAGCCCCATCCTGTGGGCCGTCCACTCCACCCGCCACCGGGTCAGCTCCCGGCAGAACTCGGGCACCTCGGCCAGACGCGCCTCCGCCTCCGCGGTCCAGGTGAAGGTCAGCTCCTCACCGCGCTCGCTGAGCGGGTGGCCGTAGCCGAGCTTCTTCCCCAGGGTGCGCAGGAACATGGCGGTGATCTCGTCCTGCCGGCCCCGGGCCCGCTCCTCGGCGGCGGCGCGCGCCAGCTCCTCGGCCCGCGCCGCGTCCCCGTGGGACCAGCTCTGCGCGCGCTCCCTGACCAGCCGCTCCGCCTCGGCGCTCCAGCGCGCGCCCGAGACCGGGCATGCCGCGCCGTCGCCGGGTGCGGGCTGCGCGTGGGGGACGGGGCACCCGCGTGCGACACCCTCCCCGGCCGCGTCCGGCGCGTCGCCGGGGCGCGCGTCGTTTGGTGTGTTAGCCGCCATCAGGACCTCCGGACCCCCGCGACGCCGTCCATGTACCCAATGTTCCTACAATCCCTCGTCGGACCGCCCCGTCGAGGGCGGATCACGTCGACGCGCAGAGTGAGAGGAGAGCTTCACGGCGGTGGGCGGGTACGCGAGCGTCTTCGTTCCTCTCGACAACTCCGAGCACTCCGACGCCGCCGCGGGCCTGGCCATCGAGCTCGCCTCGGCCCTCGGCGCCCGCTGCATC
>JAJZNI010000025.1 GCA_021847925.1 bacterium | reverse complement strand
CGGTGGTGGCGGGATCACCGCCGGGCTGGGTGGCGCGCACCCCCCGAACGTAGCACCCGGCGGCCCGGCCGCGGGAGCGGCGGCCGCCTCCCGGCCGCCCCCCGGCGGCGCGCCGGTGACCCCCCGAGCGCATATCCTTGACCGCCCATGGGGATGCGCCTTCACGACACCCTGAGCCGGCGCCTCCAGCCGGTGGCGCCGCTCGAGCCCGGCCACGTGCGCCTCTACACCTGCGGGCCGACGGTGTGGAACCGGGCCCACATCGGCAACTTCCGGACCTTTCTCTTCGAGGACGTGCTGCGCAGATGGCTGGAGCGCCGCTTTGATCGTGTCACCCATGTCATGAACATCACGGACGTGGACGACCGTCTGATCCGCAACGCCGGCGAGCACGGTCACGGCCTCGCCGACGAGACCCGGCCCTGGATCGAGGGGTTCTTTGCGGACGTGGACACCCTGGGGATCCGCCGCGCGCACCACTACCCGCGGGCCACCCGGTACATCGAGGAGATGGTGGCCCTGGTGGAGCGGCTGGAGGCCGCCGGGGTCACCTATCGCGGCGACGGCGGCATCTACTTCCGGATCGCGTCCTTCCCCCGCTACGGCGCGCTCTCGGGGATCCGGGCCGAGGGCCTGGTGGCGGGGGCCAGCGGACGCGTGGACGCCGACGACTACAGCAAGGAGGACGCCCGCGACTTCGCGCTCTGGAAGGTGGTCGGGCCGGGGGAGATCGGCTGGGACACCCGCCTCGGGCGCGGCCGCCCCGGGTGGCACATCGAGTGCTCGGCGATGAGCATGGCGCTGCTCGGGGAGAGCTTCGACATCCACTGCGGTGGGGTGGACAACATCTTTCCCCACCACGAGAACGAGATCGCCCAGTCGGAGGCGGCGACGGGGCGTGCCTTTGTCCGCACCTGGTGCCACGGGGAGCACCTCAGCGTCGGCGGCGAGAAGATGGCGAAGCGCTTCGGCAACTTCCGGACCGTCCCCCAGCTGGTGGAGGCGGGGTACCGGCCCTCGGCGATCCGCTTCTTCCTCATCGCCGGGGCCCACTACCGGCGCAGGCTGGACTGGGACGAGGAGCCCCTGCAGGCGGCCTCGGAAGCGGTGCAGCGGCTGCGCGACTTCCGCGACCGGGTGCGGCGCGAGCGCGCCGGGGGGGGCGCCGCGGCGAGCGGCCCGGGGAGCTCGGGGGGCGCCGGCGCGGAGGAGGGGCCGCCGTCCCGGGATGCGCTGGTCGCGCGCGTGGCCGAGGCCACCGCGGCCTTCGAGGCGGCGATGGACGACGATCTCAACGTGCCCGCTGCGGTGGGGCAGGTCTTCGCCGCGATCCGCGACCTCAACCGGCTGCTCGACGCCGAACCGCCGGCGGCCGCGGTGGCCCAGCGGCTCGAGGACTGGGTCGCCGCGGTGGACGACGTGCTCGGCGTGCTGCCCCTCGCCGACCGCGAGAGCGAGGCGGGGCTCGGGCCCGAGGAGCAGGAGCTGCTCGATCGCCGCGCGGCGGCCCGGGCGCGCCGCGACTTCGAGGAGTCCGACCGCCTCCGGGCGGAGCTTGCGGCACGCGGCGTCGTCGTCGAGGACACGCCCGGGGGGCAGCGCTGGCGGCGCGCCTGAGCCCGCGGCCACCCGCCCCGGAAAGGAGCAAGCTGGACGCCGGTGGACATCCTCTACGGCCGCAACCCCGTGCTGGAGGCGCTCCGCGCCGGCCGGCCGGCGCGCAAGCTGGTGGTCGCCGACGGCCTGGCCGGTGAGCCGCGCCTGGGTGAGATCCTGGAGCTGGCCGGCGAGCGGGGGATCCCCGTCGAGAGCTCGCCGCGCGGGCGCCTGGACGACATCGTCCACACGGAGCACCACCAGGGGATCGCGGGGTACTTCCACGCGCGCCCACCGCTTGCCCTCGACGGGCTCCTGGCCGCCTGCCGTCCCCCCGCCCTGCTCCTCGTGCTCGACGGCATCCAGGACCCGCAGAACCTGGGGGCGCTCATCCGTTCTGCGGAGGCGGTCGGGGCGGACGGGGTGGTGATCCCCCGCCACCGCGCGGCGGGGCTGACCCCCGCGGCGGTGAAGGCCTCGGCGGGGGCGAGCGAGCACCTCCCCGTGGTTGCGGTGACGAACCTCGCCCAGGCGCTGGTCCGCCTCGGGGAGGCCGGGATTTGGAGGGTCGGCCTCGCTGCCGACGCGGCGGACCGCTACGACGAGGCCGACCTCCGCGAGCCCACGGCGATCGTCATCGGGAGCGAGGGCGAGGGGCTGCGCCCGCTCACCCGCCGCGTCTGCGACCGCCTGGTCCGCCTTCCGATGGTGGGGCGGGTCGCCTCCCTCAACGCCGCCGCGGCGGGGGCGGCCATCCTCTACGAGGCCTTTCGCCAGCGCGGGTTCGAGCCGCGGTGACGCGATGACCCGCGTGGTGGTTGACGGCTACAACATCATCCACGCCTGGCCGGAGCTCGCCGCGGCGCTCCGGTCCGACAGCCTGGCGGAGGCGCGCCGGCGTCTGCTGGTCCGCATGGCCGAGTATCGAGCCACCACCGGCAACGACGTGCTGGTCGTGTTCGACGCGCGGTTTCGAGCGCGGGGCGGCGCCGACCGCGAGGTCGTCGAGGGGGTGGAGGTCCGCTACGGGAGCGTCCGGGAGTCCGCCGACCACGTCATCGAACGCCTCATGTACGAGGCCTCCCGCCGGGGCCGGGTGCTGGAGATGGTGCTGGCCACGGACGACAGGCTCCAGGGCGACCTGGTGGCGGGGATGGGGGTGCCGACCATGTCGTCGCGCGCGCTGCGCGCGGAGGTGGAGCGCGCCGACCGGGAGCGTGGCAGTGAGGTCCGGCGCCTGGAGGAGCGGCGGGTGGGCGCCGACCGCCTGGAGCAGCGCATCGACCCCGCGGTGCGGCGGCGCCTGGACGCGCTCCGGCGCGGGGACGGGTGACGCCGGGTCGCGGGGCCCGCGGCACCCGCGCCCATGGGCGCGCTCCGTCGCGGGGGCGGGTACGCTTGGGTGGCACTGCGGGCCGACGTAGCTCAACGGCAGAGCACCGGTTTTGTAAACCGTTGGTTGGGAGTTCGAATCTCCCCGTCGGCTCCGGACCTGAACTCAAAATCGGTGGTTGACCAACAGAAAATTGGCGGTTGGCACCGTTTGACCAACAACTGACCAACAAGCGCCAGACTGGCCGGCATGAGCGCGCGGCGCCGCCGGCCGGCGGGCCAGGGGTCCGTGCTCCGGCGCCCTGACGGGCGCTGGGAGGGTCGCTACTCGGTGCTGATCGACGGCCGCCGGGTGCAGCGGTCGGTGTACGGCACGAGGGAGAGGGACGTGGTCGCCCGGCTGGCGGAGGCG
>JAJZNI010000097.1 GCA_021847925.1 bacterium | reverse complement strand
CGCGACGTGGCCACCCTGGGCGCCGAGCACTCGGGCCGGAGCTGCGTGGCTCCCGGTGTTGAGCGGTGGGCGCTCCATCTCCTCGCTGACAAGAGGGACCATGAAGGCTCCCCGTCGGGTGCGACGTGAGCGGCCAGTCGATCCAGGCGACCCAGTCGCGCCCTGGCAAAGCGTGGCAGACCGACCCTGCGTCCATCTGTTGTCGGCGCGACCGCGGGCGGCGACGGCGCGTCCGCGGTGGTGCGCGCCGGCGAGCGTCTGGTGGAGAGGATCGAGGCCCTCGTCGAGGAGATGGGCCGGCTGAGGGCGGACAACGACGATCTGCGACGCCAGGTGCGCGATGCCGTCTCCCTGCTGGAGCGGGCGGCGAGCGCCGCCGCCGAGCCCCACGGGCGGCGCCGGCACGGCCCCACGGACGCCGTGGGGGCACCGCCGCGGCGGCGGCGCCCGCGGGTGCGGGGCGCGCGCGGGCGGGCCACGCCCCCCGAGGTGACCACCCAGGTGGTGGAGGCGGCGCTCGCAAAGCTGGGTGAGGGCACGGCCGCCGAGATCGCGGCCGAGATCACCCGTGCGGGTGTGCGGGTCTCGGGGCGGGCGATCCGGTTCCTCGCCGAGCGCGCCGGCGCCGAGACGTACCGGGGCGACGACGGCCAGCGCCGGTACCGCCTTCCGAGACGGTGACCGGCGCTCCGCCGCTCCTCCTCGTCCACGGTGACGACCGCCATCGCGTCGACGAGGAGGTGCGGCGCTGGCAGGCCTCGGCGGCGGGATCCCAGCTCGGGGTGGAGGTCCTCGACCCGCCGGTGCCGCCGGACCGGCTGCGCTCCGCGCTGGCCGAGGTCCCGCTCATCGACGAGCGGCGCTTCGTTCTGGTCCGGGATCCGCCCCAGCTCGGTGGTGGGCGCCGCTCCCCGAGCGCGGAGAGGGACCTCGCCGCCGCTCTCGAGCTGCGCGCTCCCAGCACCTCCGTCTGTCTGGTCTGTCACCGCCAGCTCCCCGCCTCCCACGCGGTGATCGGGGCCGTGACCCGGCTCGGCGGGGAGGTTCGGCACCGGCCGCCGCTGCGCGGACGTGACCTGCGCGCCTGGGTGGCCGACGCTGCGACCGAGCGCGGAGTGAGGCTGCCCCCAGGTGGACTGGAGCACCTGCTCCGGGTCGCCGGATCCGACCTGGGCGTGATCACCGGCGAGCTGGACAAGCTCTGCGCGTACCAGGCGAGCGCCCCTCCCGCGTCCGCCGCGGCGCGCGGCGGGGAGCCGTCCGGGAAGCCCCGCCCCGGGGGGCCGGCGCTCGATCTCGAGCTGCTGCGGCGTCTTGTCGCGGGCGCGGAGGGGGTGGAGGTGTGGGACGTCCTCGAGCAGCTCCTCGGGCCCAGCCCCGCGCGCGGCGCCGCGTCGGCCCTGGCCCTCCTCGAGGAGGGCCGTGCCGGCGTCTACCTGGTCGCGACCCTGGCGGGTCAGCTCAGCGAGCTGCGGCGCGCGCAGGCGGTGCTGGAGAGCGGGGTGCCGCCGCACGCGCTGGCCTCGCGGCTCCGGGTCCCGGAGTGGCGGGCGGAGCGGCTGGCGCGGCAGGCTCGGGCCGTGGCACCGGCGGCGGTCGAGGGCTGGCTGCGCCGCCTGGCGCGCCTCGACGTCGCGATCAAGACAGGGGAGGCCGACGACCAGAGGGGCGTCGAACTGTTCACCCTGGCCGCGGCGCGGGCCGTTGGGGCCAGGCGCCAGCAGCTCCGATCCTAGGAGGTGCTGCGCGAACCCCGACGGCTGCGGGGCGCCGTGGCGGTGCCCGGTGCGGCCCTCTCCGGCTTCGCCGGCTCCGCCGCCACCGGTGCGGCCTTCTCCGCCGCCGCGCCGCGCGCGCGTGTGGCCGCGGTCCTGGTGGTCGTGCCCTTGGCGCCTCCGGCGGCAGCCGCTCGGGTCGCCGCCTTCTCCGCCTCGCTGCCGCTCATCCCGGACAGGCGCGCCGCCATCGACATGATCCGGGACTTGCGCCGGGCGGCATTGTTGCGGTGAAGGATCCCCTTCTCCGCGGCCTTGTCGAGGGCGCGGACGGCGGCCGTCAGCTCCTCCTGGATGCCCTCGATCTGGCCGCTCACCAGGGAACGGCGCACCCGCGCCACCCGGGTGCGGACGGCGGAGCGGGCGTCCCGGTTGCGGATGCGCTTGCGCTCGCTGGATCGGATCCGCTTGCGGGCGGAACGGGAGTTGGCCACGTGTGCACCTTGAGCTGGTGGAGGGCTGGGCGGCGAGCCGCAGCCTGCGGACGGAATGGAGTTTGGAGTATACGCGGTCCCGCGTGATCTACATCCCCGCCTACGCCAAGCTGAACCTCGCCCTGAGCATCATCGGGCGCCGGCCCGACGGCCGCCACGACCTCCGCTCCGTGGTCGTCCACGTCGACTGGCACGACCTCGTGGGGGTGGAGCGCACCCCTCCCGGGTCGCCCCCGAGCCTTGTGCTGACCGGGGAACGGGGCGCCGACACGCCGCCCGACGGCTCCAACCTGGTCCTGCGCGCGGCCGTGGCCATGATCGCGGGTCCCGACCAGCCCGGCGTTCGGTTCGCGCTGGAGAAGCGCATCCCGGTCGCCGCCGGCCTGGGGGGGGGATCGGCCGACGCCGCCGCCGCCATCCGGCTCCTGGCCCCGCCCGAGCCGCGAGGCGAGCGGCGCCGCCTCGAGGCCCTCCTCGCCGTGGCCGGCAGCCTTGGGAGCGACGTCCCGGCGTGCCTCGCCGGCGGAACCCTGCTGGTGGGGGGGGCCGGCGAACGTCTGGATCGACTGGAGCACCGCGAGGTTCACCTGGCGGTCGCGGTGGCCGGTCGCAGCTCGACGGCGGCGACCTTTGCCGCCCTGGATCCGAGCGAGTGGCGGGGACCGGGGCGGCCGGAGGAGCTGGCCAGGCGGCTCCGTGCCGGTGAGCCGCCCGATCCTGCGCTCTGCGGCTCCGACCTCGAGGCGGCCGCCTGCCGCGCCAACCCGCGCCTCGCGGCGGGGCTGGCCGGGTTGCGCGCCGCCACCCCCGCCGCCCCCTGGCACCTGACGGGGAGCGGCGGCGCCTGCTTCGCCCTGGCTCGGGGGCCCGGGGAGGCGCGCCGGCTGGCCGCGGCGGCGGTCGCCACGGGACTGCCCGCGCGCGCCTGCCGCACCGTTCCCGCCCCGGCCGGGTGGGGGGTGCCCTAAGCTGCACCTCCGTGGCTCTGAAGCGACCGGCTGACCAGGACATCGTGGTGGTGGGGGCGACCGGGGATCTGGCCGCCCGCAAGCTGCTTCCCGCCCTCTACAACCTGCACCAGGAGGAGCTCCTCCCCGAGGGCTGCGACATCATCGGGGTGGCGCCCATGGACTGGAGCCAGGAGCAGTTCCGC
>JAJZNI010000037.1 GCA_021847925.1 bacterium | reverse complement strand
TGGCCGGCGGGGCGACCGGGGGCTAGCGCAGCAGCGACTGCAGCTTCATGGCCGCGCCCATGTCACCGCGCACCTTGAGCTTGCCGGTCATGAAGGCCATGGTCGGGTCGAGCTTGCCGGTGGCGAGGCCGACGAAGTCGGCGGCCGACATGGAGATGGTGGTGTTGGGGTTCTCCGGAGCGCCGCTCCCGGCCTCCCCCTTGCCGTCGCCCAGGATGATGTGGAACTCGCCGCCGTCGTCCCCGCTGAGGTCGAAGCGGTAGGCGGCTCTGGCGGTGCCGACCTTGGCGGGGTCGGCGAGGCGGGCGTTGACGTCGGCGAAGATCTCGCTGGGGGTGGGCACGGGGGCGTCCTCCTGGGGTGGATCGGGCTCCTCAGCCAGTCTACGGCCCGGGCTTTGGCGAACGAACGGGGTGCGGACCGAGGGCGGCGTCAGAGGAGGGTCTCGCTCTGCTCGGTGCGGGCGCGGCGCCTCTGGGGGTGGGCGGAGCCCGGCTCGGCGGGGCCGTCGTTCGCGGGGTGCTCGACCAGGGCGATGACCCGCGCGGCCATGAAGCGGCCGGTCCGCACCGGCTGGCCGGAGCGGGTCACCTCGCTGACCTCGACGATGCCGCGCGCGGTGCTGACCTCGACCCGCCGCCCCGCGCGCGTGGCCACGACCTGGTAGGTCTGCGCCGCCCCCCCGGTGTCGATCACAACCTCGACCCGATCGCCCTTCATGGGCTGGATCGTACTCGCGCCGCGGGGGTCTCGCAGCCGGAACCCGGGTGGAGGGTGGCGGGCCCGCGTAGACTGAGGAGACGATGAGCTGGTGGATCCTCTGGCTGGCCCTGGCGGCGGCGCTGGTGGCCGCGGAGGTCCACACGCAGACGCTCTACGCCCTGTTCATCGCCATCGGAGCGCTGCTCGCCGTGGTCCTCGCCGCCGTCGGGCTTCCCTTCTGGCTGCAGGCGGCGGTCGCCGGCGCCGCCGCCGCCGCGGGGCTGGCGGCGGTCCGTCCGGTGGCCGCTCGCCTGATGCAGGAGCGCCGGACCGCCCCCTACCGCTTCCCCGGGATGGCCGGCGGCCTCGTGGGTCAGCGCGCGATCACCACCGACACGGTCGGTGACGAGCACCACCCGGGCCACGCCGTTTTGGGTAGCGAGCGCTGGCTGGCGATGACCGACGCCGCCGACCCCCTTCCCGCTCAGACCGAGGTGGTCGTCGCCGCCGTGAGGGGTACCACGCTCCTGGTGCGCGCCGACGGCGCGCCTCACCTGTCATAGGCTGGTTGTCGCAGGAGATGCCGGCCCCAACCTCGAGGAGCTGACCCGATGTTCGTCAAGCTGGTGCAGCAGGGGTACACGGGCGTCATCAAGCGGTTCGGCCGCTTCCACCGCGAGGTGGGACCCGGATTGCACCTGATCTGGCCGTTCTTCGAGCGGCTGGTGCGCGTCGACATGCGGGAGACGCCCCGCACCGGAGACCGCCAGGACGTGATCACCAAGGACAACGTCGCGGTCGGCGTCAACGCCACCATCTTCAGCCAGGTGATCGACGCCAAGGCCGCGCTCTTCAACGTCCAGAACTTCACCATCGCCATCGACCAGCAGGCGCGCACCACGCTCCGCAACGCCTTCGGCAACGTCAGCCTGGACGAGGCCCTCTCGTCGCGCGAGCAGCTCAACGCCGCCATGCAGGAGCAGATGGAGCAGGTCACCGACAAGTGGGGGATACGCATCAAGCGCATCGAGATCGTGGACATCAGCCCTCCGGGCCAGATCCTCGCCGCGATGGCCCTGCAGAAGCAGGCGGACCAGGAGAAGCGGGCGCGCATCCTGCAGTCCGAGGGCCAGCAGCAGCAGGCGATCAACATCGCCGAGGGCAACCGCCAGGCGGCCATCAAGCAGGCCGAGGGAGAGCGGCAGGCGCTGGTGCTCCGCGCCGAGGGATCGCGGCAGGCGGCGATGCTCGAGGCGGAGGGCCGGGCGCAGGCCATCCGCACCGTCTACGAGGCGATCAAGAGCGCCGCCCCCGACCCCACCCTGGTCAGCATCCTCCAGCTCGACACCCTGAGCAAGTTCGCGGAGAGCGAGAACACGACCATCGTCGTGCCCGCCGAGTCGGCGGCCCTGATGGGGGCGGCCCAGGCCCTGCGCGGTGTCCTCGCCGCGGTCCCGCCGGGGGGCGACCAGGGGCAGCCGCCCGCGCCCCGCGTGGGGGCGCCCGGGCAGCCGGCTCCGCCGGCGAGCTGAGCGCGCGGCGCGAGGCGGGGCGAGGCCGGCGGGGAGGTGCCACCGATGCCGCGCCCTGACGCGGGGCAACCCACCCTCTTCGCCGAGGCCGGGGGCGAGGAGGACGGTCCCGGCGTCCCCGAGGCGTCCTCGGCCGCGTCCCAGGCGTCGCCGTCTGCGGCGGTGGGCGCCTCCGCCCCCCTGGCCGCCCGGATGCGGCCGCGCAGGCTCGACGAGGTGGCCGGCCAGGAGGCGGTGATCGGCCCGGGGAGCGTGCTCCGGCAGGCGGTGGAGGCGGACCAGCTCCCGTCATTGATCCTCTGGGGGCCGCCGGGGAGCGGCAAGACCACCCTGGCCATGCTCCTCGCGGGGATGACCCGGGCCGCCTTCGAGCCGCTGAGCGCCGTCTCGGCGGGGGTCGCCGACCTCCGCCAGGTCGTCGCCCGGGCCCGCGAGCGCCGCCGCCTGCAGGGGCGGACGGTCCTCTTCATCGACGAGATCCACCGATTCACCAGGGCGCAGCAGGACGCCGTGCTCCCCCACGTGGAGAGCGGCCTCGTCACCCTGCTCGGGGCCACCACGGAGAACCCCAGCTTCGAGGTCAACGCCGCGCTCCTCTCACGCGCCCGGGTCGTCCGCCTCGAGGCGCTCGACCCCGGGGCCGTGCGGCTGCTGGTGCGCCGCGCCCTCACCGACCCCGAGCGCGGCCTCGGAGGGTACGGGGTCGACCTGGACGCCGCGGCCGAGGAGAGGCTCGTCTCCCTGGCGGGCGGGGACGCCCGGGTCGCGCTCGATGCCCTGGAGCTGGCGGTGGTGGCCGTGTCGCGCCGCGGCGGCACCAGCGTGGGCACCGCCGACGTCGAGGGTGCCCTGCAGTCGCCCTCGCTGCTCTACGACAGGGCCGGTGACCAGCACCACTGGCTCATCTCCGCCTTCATCAAGTCGGTGCGCGGCTCGGACCCCGACGCCGCTGTGTACTGGCTCGCCCGGATGCTGGAGGCCGGGGAGGACCCGCTCTTCGTCGCCCGGCGCCTGGTGATCCTGGCGGCCGAGGACGTCGGGCTCGCCGATCCCCAGGCCCTGCCCGTCGCGGTGGCCGCCCAGCAGGCGGCGCACTTCGTGGGCATGCCCGAGGGGCACCTTCCCCTCGCCGAGGCCGCCCTCTAC
>JAJZNI010000075.1 GCA_021847925.1 bacterium | reverse complement strand
CGCCCGCCACCCGGACCCCGGCCATCGCCCCGACCCAGCCCGCGACCGCCCCGGCGCCGGGCCCGGCACCACCCCTTCCCACGCCGTCCGCGTCTCCATCCCCCGCGGCGGTCCCCGCCACCCCCCCGGCGCCACGCCCCGCGCGCCAGCACGGCGTCGATCTCGCCGCCATCCGGGGGACCGGCCCCGGCGGCCTCATCCGCCGCGACGACGTCGCCCCCCCCACCCCGGTGGCCGCAGCCCCGAAGCCCGCCGCCGTCTCGCCGGGCGCGTCCGCGGCCGCTCCGGCGGGCGAGGCCACCCTGCTGCGCGGACCCCAGGCGAAGCTCGTCGAGGCGATGGAGCTCAGCCGGGAGATCCCCACCGCCACCTCGATCCGCACCATCCCGGCCGGCGTCCTCGAGGAGAGGAGACGCCAGCTCAACGCCGCCCTGGGGCGGGCCGGCGGGGGCAAGGTCTCGTACACGCACCTGATCGCGTGGGCGGTGGCGCTGGCGGCCGGCGAGATGCCGGGGATGAGGGTGCACCTCGAACGCGACGAGCGGGGGCGGCCCCTCCGCGTCCAGGGCGGGGTCCACCTCGGCCTCGCCGTCGACACCCGCCGTCCCGACGGGAGCCGCTTCCTCGTGGTGCCGGTCCTCCGCGACGCCGCCAGCCGCGACTTCGCCGGCTTCCGCACCGAGTACGAACGGCTGGTGGAGCTGGCCCGGACCGGCGCGCTCAGCCCCGACGACCTGGCCGGGGCGACCCTCACCCTCACCAACCCGGGCGGCATCGGCACCATGGCGTCCATCCCGCGCCTCATGCCCGGGCAGGGCTGCATCATCGCCGCGGGCGCCGTCGGCTACCCGCCCGAGTACCGCGGCCAGGACGAGGCGCGCCTGCGCGAGCGAGGCGTGGGCAAGGTGCTGACGCTGACCTCGACCTACGACCACCGGGTGATCCAGGGGGCGGAGTCCGGCGAGATGCTGGGCCGCATCGAGGCCCTGCTGGCGGGCGAGGGGGGCTTCTACGAGGCCGTGTTCGCGAGCCTCGGTGCGGGCGCCCCGGCCGCCGGCCTCGAGGCGCCGCCCGCGGCCCTCCCGGCCGCCGCACCCGAGCGCGCCGCGGTCCCGCCCGCGGCGGTCGTGACCGCTCCCGCAGCCGCGGCGGCGTCCGGCGCGCTCTCCTACGCGGGTGCGGACCGGACCCTCCTCGCCGCCCTCCCCGACGCCGCCTCGCTGGTGCGCGCCTATCGCACCCACGGCCACCTCGGCGCCCACCTCGACCCCCTGGGGACGCCTCCCCCGGGCGACCCGTCCCTGGACCCCGAGTCCCACGGGCTCACCCTCGAGCTCATGGCCCGCATCCCGGCCCAGCTCCTCCGGGTCTACGTCCCCGGAGCCACCCTCGCCGAGGTGCTGCCCAACCTGCGCCGCACCTACTGCGGGACCATCGCGTACGAGATCGAGCACCTGTCGAGCCACGAGCAGCGCCTCTGGCTGCGCGAGCGGATCGAATCCGGCTCCCACCGCGTCCCGCTCGCCGACCAGGAGAAGCTGCGTGTCCTCTGGCGCCTCACCAAGGTCGACGCCATGGAGCGCTATTTCCGGCGCGCCTTCATCGGGCAGAAGACCTTCAGCGGCGAGGGCGTCGACATGCTGGTCCCGATGCTGGAGAAGCTGCTGGGGCTGATCGCCGACGACGGCGTCTCCGAGGTGGTCATGGGGATGCCGCACCGCGGCCGGCTCGCGGTCATCGCCCACGTCGTCAACCGCCCCTACGAGGACCTGCTCCGCGCCTTCGAGAAGGGCGAGCTCCGCGTCGACGACCCCACCGGGGACGTCAAGTACCACGTCGGAGCGACCGGCACGTACGTCACCACGCGGGAGAAGCACATCAACGTGCAGCTGCTCCCCAACCCCTCCCACCTGGAGGCCGTGAACGGCGTCGTCGAGGGCTGGACTCGGGTTCTCCAATCACGCCGCCAGGGCGCGTCGCTGCGGCTGGACCCGGATGCCGCGGTGCCCATCCTGATCCACGGGGACGCCGCGTTCAGCGGCGAGGGGGTGGTGCAGGAGGTGCTCAACCTGCAGTCGCTGCCGGGCTACGCGACCGGCGGCACGGTGCACGTGATCGTCGACAACCAGCTCGGATTCACCACCGACCCGGTCGACGGCCGGTCCACCCGCTACGCCTCGGACCTGGCCAAGGGCTTCGACATCCCCATCATCCACGTCAACGCCGATGACGCCGAGGCCTGCATCGCCGCGGCGGCGCTGGCCCACGAGTACCGCCGCACCTTCCATCGCGACGTCCTCATCGACCTGGTCGGCTACCGCCGCTTCGGTCACAACGAGACCGACGAGCCCAGCTACACGCAGCCGCTGATGTACGCGCGCATCCGCGAGCACCCCACGGCGCGCGAGCTGCTGGTGCGCCGGCTCGTCGCCGAGGGCCTGATCGGCGAGGAGGAGGCGCAGCGCCAGTCCGACGAGGTCTTCGCGCGGATCACCGACGCCCATCACCGGGTCAGGGAGCACCTCACCACGCCGACCGACGCCGTGGTGGCGGCCGAGCCGGACGCGGGACCTGTGCCGCCGACCGCGGTCTCGGAGGAGCGGCTGCGCTCGGTCCATGAGGGGCTCTTCCGCGTTCCCGACGGTTTCACGGTCCATCCCAAGCTGGTGCGCCAGCTCGACCGCCGGCGGGCGTCGCTCGACGGGGGCGGGATCGACTGGGGGCACGCCGAGGCGCTGGCGCTCGGATCGTTGCTCCTCGAGGGCGTACCGGTGCGCCTCACCGGCCAGGACACCGAGCGCGGCACCTTCAGCCATCGCCAGATGGTCCTGCACGACGCCGAGACCGGGGCCGCGTGGGCGCCGATCCAGCACCTGGACGGGGCCCGGGCCACCCTCGAGGTCCACAACAGCCCGCTCAGCGAGGTGGGCACGCTCAGCTTCGAGTACGGCTACAGCGCGGCCGACCCCCGCACCCTGGTGATCTGGGAGGCGCAGTTCGGCGACTTCGCCAACAACGCCCAGATGGTGATCGACCAGTTCGTGGTCGCCGCCCGGGCCAAGTGGGGCCAGCGCTCCCGCCTCACCCTGCTCCTGCCGCACGGCTACGAGGGTCAGGGTCCCGAGCACTCGAGCGCCCGCGTCGAGCGCTTCCTGGCGCTCGCCGCCGACGGCAACATCCGAGTGGCCAACTGCTCGACGGCGGACCAGTACTTCCACCTGCTGCGCGACCAGGCGCTGGCATCGGAGGCGCGACCGCTCGTGGTGATCACCCCCAAGTCGCTGCTCCGCGCCCCGGAGACGTCGTGCACCGTGGACCGGCTCGCCTCGGGCGGCTTTCGCGAGGTCATCGACGACCCCGAGATGTCCGGCCGCCGCGAGGACGTCCGGGTGCTGCTCCTCTGCACCGGGAAGGTCTACTGGGACCTGCAGGCCCACGCGCTCCGCCACCAGGCCGCCGACCTGGCGATCGCGCGGGTCGAGCTGCTCGATCCGCTCCCCCTCGCCGCGATCCTGGAGGTCGTGCACGGCTACCCCGCGCTGGAGCGCATGTACTGGGTCCAGGAGGAGCCCGAGAACATGGGCGCGTGGAACCACCTGCAGCGTCGCGTCGGCCGCCACCGTCCCTACGAGGTGAGCTGGGAGTACATCGGCCGCCCGCGCCGCGCGGCCCCATCGGAGGGATACCACGGCTCCCACGCCATCGAGCAGGAGCGCGTGCTGCGCGAGGCGTTGAGCACCTCCACCGCGGTGCAGGCGTCGCTCGCCGCCGCCGAGGCGCCCGCGGGGGCGGTGCCCGCCAATGGGCGCGCCCGGGCCGCGGCGCAACCCCGGCGCCGGACCCGATGAGCCAGCGCGTCGTCGTGCTGGGCGGCGGCCCCGCCGGCGACGTGGCCGCGCTGCGGGGCGCCCAGCGGGGCGCCCAGGTCACCCTCGTCGAGCGCGCCGAGCTCGGCGGCACCTGTCTCAACTGGGGGTGCATCCCCACCAAGTCCCTGCTCGCCACCAGCGATCTGCTCCGCCGCATCCGCCGTGCGGAGCACCTGGGCATCGCGGTCGGCGAGGTGAGTGTCGACTTCGCCCGGATGATGGCGCGCAAGGAGGAGCCCGTGCTCGCCATGCGCAGCGGCGTCGAGGCCGCCTGCAAGCGCCGCGGGGTGCGGGTGGTGCGCGGCCAGGGCGTGGTCGAGGACGGCGCCGTGCGCGTCGGCGACGAGCGCGTCGAGTACGACCAGTTGATCCTCTGCGTGGGCACCGAGCCGACCGGGCTGCGCGGCATCGACATGGAGCATCCCCGTGTCGTCACCTCCAACGGCATCCTCCGCCTCGAGACGCTGCCGCGGCGCCTGGTGGTCGTCGGCGGCGGGGTGATCGGCTGCGAGTTCGCCTCCTTCTTCGCGCCGCTGGGCGTCGCGATCGATGTGGTCGAGGTGCTGCCCGAGATCCTGGGCGGCGTCGATGCCCGCGTGGTCCGCGAGTTCCGCCGCCTCGTCGAGCGGGAGGGGATCAGGTTCCACACCGGGCGGCGCATCGAGAGCGTCGACTACCGCGAGGACGGGGTCACGGCCACGCTCGACGACGGTGCGGCCCTGGATGCCGACCTGATGCTGGTCTCGGTGGGGCGGACGCCGCAGACCGCGGGCATCGGCCTCGAGGCGGCCGGGGTGCGCCTCACCGGGGGCGGCCACGTCGAGGTCGACGAGAACCTGCGCACCGCCAACCCGCGCATCTGGGGCGCCGGGGACTGCATCGGCGGGCTTCAGCTCGCGCACCTCGGAAGCGCGGAGGGGGCGCGCGCGGTGGAGAACGCGCTGGGGATCGGCGTCCGGCCCATGGACCGCACCGTCGTGCCCTCGTGCATATACACGCACCCCGAGATCGCCATGGTCGGGCTCACCCCCGAGGCGGCCCAGGCCGCGGGGTACGGGGTGAAGGTGGGCCAGGCGCGCTTCCTCGGCAACGGCAAGGCGCTCGGGGAGGATGAGCCCGAGGGGCTGGCGCAGATCTACACCGAGGCCGGCAGCGGGTTGATCCTCGGGGCGACGGTGATGGGTGTCCACGCCGTCGAGGTCATCCACGAGATCGGCGTCGCCATCAGCGACGGCCTCACCGCGGACGAGCTGGGCGACATCATCCACGCCCATCCGACGGTCAGCGAGCTGGTCATGGACGCCGCCGACCAGGCGGTGGGACTCGCCCCCTACCTGTCCTGACCGGCCGGCCCGCGGCAGGCGGGAGGCGGCGCGGCCGGCTCAGAATCGGCCCGATGGCCGCGGACATCCCCCTCGCCCCCACGCAGCCCGGCCGGATCCTGGTGGTCGAGGACGACGCTCCGCTGTGCCGCATCCTCTGCTCGGCGCTGGAGCGGGCGGGGCACCGCGTCGAGGCCGCCCCCGACGGCCTGGTCGCCGCGACGAGTCTCCGCGAGGGCGCTCACGAGGTCGTGCTGCTCGACATCGGCCTCCCCTTCATCGACGGCTGGAGGCTCCTCGACACCCTGGAGGGCCGCCCCATCCCGGCGGTGATCGTGATCAGCGCCCGCGGCGACGAGCGGGACAAGGTGCGGGCGCTCGACATGGGAGCCGACGACTACCTCACCAAGCCGTTCGGGGCCGACGAGCTGCTGGCCCGGGTGCGGGCGGTGCTGCGGCGGGTGCGGGGGACGGCGGAGGCGGGGAGGCTGGTCCGCGCGGGGGATGTCGCCGTCGACCTGGGGACGCGCAGGGTGACCCGGGGAGCCGAGGAGGTGCGGCTCTCCCCCACGGAGTACGTGCTGCTCGCCGAGCTGGCCCGGCATGCGGGGGCGGTGATGGACCACCGCACCCTCCTCACCCGTGTGTGGGGGCCGATGTACGCGGGCGACCGCAACTACCTGCGCACCTTCGTCCAGCGGCTTCGCCGCAAGCTGGAGGCCGATCCTGCCGACCCGCGCATCCTGGTCACCGAGGGGCGGCGCGGGTACCGCTTCGGGGAGCCGGGCGCGCCGGGACCCTGACCGGGCAGGGGGCGGTCCCGTCCGGCCCGCTCCCGGAACCCCGGCCGGGGCCCGCCCGGCGCTGCGCGCCCCCGGGCGCCTCGCGCTGCGGGCCCCGCACGAGACGGCCCGCGCCTGTGGGCTCCCGAGACCCCCCGGGGAGCCGGGCGCGCGACCGGCGCCGCACGGTCGCCGGCGTCGCTGGTACAACTGCGGGGCGGCCGGGCCGGCCCGGTGAGGTGCGGAGGACGTGGGGATGCCGACCATCCGTTGGGAGGGGACGCTGTACACCATCGACGGAACGACGCTCCTGCGCCTGCCGGAGGGAGCCAGCGCGCAGCTCCCGTCGCGGGGGCAGGTGGCGGTTGAGGGAACGCTCAACGGCGGCGCCTTCGCGACGGTCCTGGAGCCGGACGGCCGGTCGGGCCACTGGATGCGGGTCGGCGGAGATCTGCAGCGCGCCGCGGGCGTGCGCGCCGGCGACACCGTGGCCGTCCAGGTCGTGACGTCCAGGGACTGGCCGGAGCCGCGCGTGCCCGACGATCTGGCGGCGGCTCTGGCATCCGCGCCCCAGAGGGTCCAGGCGGTGTGGCGAGACATCACGCCGATGGCCCGGTGGGAGTGGGTGCGCTGGGTGAACGCCACCCGGAACCCCGACACGCGGCGAAGACGGGTGGAGGTGAGCATCTCCAAGATGGACGGTGGGAAGCGGCGGCCCTGCTGTTTCGACCTCTCCGCATGCACCGACCCGCAGCTCTCGAGGAGCGGCCGGCTCGTCGAGCCGGGGTGACGCCCCTGAGCAGCGTCCCATCGGGCCGTTGACCGATCGTTGACGGTTCGCCGCGCAGACTGCTCGCCATGACGCCGATCCAGGCGGGGTCGCGGTAGGCGCCCCGTGCTCGACCTCCTCATGCTGGGGATGCTCGCCGCCCTCGCCCTGCTCAGCTTCCTCTACGTCGAGGGGTTGGACGGTCTCTGATGGGGGGGATCGTCGGTGACGTCGTGGCCCTGCTGATCGCCGTCGCCCTGATCGCCTACCTGGTGGTGGCCATGCTCTTCCCGGAGCGCTTCTGATGCCCCCGCGTTCGCGCCGGACCCGGGCCCGCCGCACCCCTCCCCGCGTTCCCGGCGGCGCCGGCGCCCCCGCGGCGGCCGCGCCATGACGCTCGACATCCTGGCGGCCGCCGTCACCTACGCGGCCGCCTTCGCGGCGGCGTGGTGGGCCGGTCACCACATGCTCCGCGTCTTCCAGGGGGAGCGGACGTTCCTCCACCCGGTGCTCCGCCCGGTGGAGCGCGGCATCTACCGCATCACCGGCATCGACGAGGAGCACGAGCAGGGGTGGAAGGGCTACGTCGGGGCCATGCTCCTGGTCAGCGTCCTGAGCCTGCTCCTCACCTACCTGATCCTGCGCCTCCAGGGCGCCCTTCCCCTCAACCCGGAGAACCTCCCCGGCGTCCCTCCCGCGCTCGCCTTCAACACCGCGGTGAGCTTCACCAGCAACACCAACTGGCAGAACTACGCCGGCGAGACGACGATGAGCTACCTCTCGCAGATGCTGGGGCTCACCTTCCACCAGTTCCTCTCCGCCGCCACCGGGATCGCGCTCGCCGTGGCCGTCATCCGCGCCGTCGCCCGGCGCAGCGCCACCACGCTCGGCAACTTCTACGTCGACGTGGTCCGCGTAACCCTCTACGTGCTCATCCCGGTGGCTGCGGCCGCGGCCGTCATCCTGATCGCGAGCGGCGGGATCCAGAACCTGAGCGCGGCCACGCCGGTGACCACCCTGGAGGGGGTGCGGCAGATCATCTCCCAGGGACCCGTCGCCGCCATGGAGGCGATCAAGGAGTTGGGCACCAACGGCGGCGGCTTCTTCAACGCCAACTCCGCGCACCCCTTCGAGAACCCCACCGGTCTGACCAACTCCCTGGAGATCGTGCTGATCCTCATGATCCCCTTCGGCCTCGCCATCACCTTCGGGCGGTGGGTGGGCAACATCAAGCAGGGATTCGCCCTCCTCGCCGCCATGGTCGTGATCCTCGTCGCCGGCTTCGGCTTCGCCGCGTGGCAGGAGCAGACCGGGAACCCGGCGATCAGCAGCACCGAGGTGAGCCAGGTGGCGAGCGCCACCCAGGCCGGCGGCAACATGGAGGGCAAGGAGGCCCGCTTCGGCCCCATCCAGTCGGCACTCTTCAACACCGCCGCCACCGGTACCAGCACCGGCGCGGTGGACAGCGCTTCCGACAGCTACACACCGCTCGGGGGCCTGGCCCCCATGCTGCTGATCCAGCTGGGCGAGATCACCCCCGGCGGGGTGGGCTCCGGCCTCTACGGCATGATCGTCTTCGCCATCGTCGCCGTCTTCCTGGCCGGGCTCATGGTGGGGCGAACACCCGAGTACCTGGGCAAGAAGATCGAGGCCCGGGACGTGAAGTTCGCCGCGCTCGCCATCCTCATCCTCCCCGTCTCCATCCTCGTGCCCACCGCCATCTCGGTGCTGGTCCCCGCGGGGCAGGCGGGGCCCCTCAACCCCGGCGCGCACGGCTTCAGCGAGATCCTGTACGCCTTCAGCTCCACGACGGGCAACAACGGGAGCGCGTTCGCCGGGCTCTCCGGCAACAGCCTCTACTACAACAGCCTGCTCGCGCTCTCGATGTGGCTCGGCCGCTTCATCTTCGTGATCCCGGTGATGGCCCTCGCCGGGTCGCTGGTGCGAAAGAAGGTGGTGCCCATCGGGCCCGGAACATTTCCCACCGACTCCCCGCTCTTCGTCGCCCTCCTCATCGGCACCATCATCATCGTGGGGGCGCTGACCTTCTTCCCGGCCCTGGCGCTGGGCCCCATCCTCGAGCAGCTCCAGCTCCACGGCGGCCATCTCGCCGCCTTCTACCCGAGCCAGGGAGGCTGAGATGACGGTCGCAGCCAGCACGGGCAGCGCGCGCACCCGCCGGCGCCGCGGGCGCAGCAGCCTCCTCGACCCCCAGATCCTCCTTCCCGCCGTCCCCCAGAGCTTCGGCAAGCTCGACCCCCGCTGGATGGTGCGCAACCCGGTGATGTTCGTGGTCGAGATCGGCGCGGTCATCACCTCCTGGGCCTTCATCAGCGGCTTCTGGTCGGGCGGCAACCACGGCCAGGAGAGCTTCGTGGGGCAGGTGTGCCTCTGGCTCTGGTTCACCGTCCTCTTCGCCAACTTCGCGGAGGCGGTGGCCGAGGGGAGGGGCAGGGCCCAGGCGGCCAGCCTCCGGCGCACCCGGTCGGACACCGTCGCCCGCCGCCTGGTCGGGGGCCTCAGCGGTCGCGAGGAGCGCGTCCCCGCGCCGGCCCTGCGGCGCGGCGACATCGTGGTCTGCGAGGCCGGCGACACCATCCCCAGTGACGGGACGATCGTCGAGGGCATCGCCTCCGTCGACGAGTCGGCGATCACCGGCGAGTCCGCCCCCGTGATCCGCGAGGCCGGGGGCGATCGCAGCGCGGTCACCGGGGGCACGAGGGTGCTGAGCGACCGCATCGTGGTGGAGATCACCCAGAACCCCGGCGAGACCTTCCTGGACCGCATCATCGGGCTCGTCGAGTCGTCCGCGCGCAAGAAGACGCCCAACGAGATCGCCCTCAACATCCTGCTCGCCAGCCTGACCATCATCTTCATCGTCGCGGTGGTGAGCCTCAAGCCGTTCGCCGCCTACGCGAACGCCTCCGGGTTCGTGACGATCCCGGTCCTGGTGGCGCTCCTGGTCTGCCTGATCCCGACGACCATCGGCGGGCTGCTCTCCGCCATCGGGATCGCCGGCATCGACCGGCTGCTCCAGAAGAACGTGCTGGCCATGTCCGGGCGGGCGGTCGAGGCCGCGGGCGACGTGGACGTGCTCCTCCTCGACAAGACCGGCACCATCACCTTCGGCAACCGGCAGGCCAGCGAGTTCATCCCCGCCCCCGGGGTGGAGATGCAGCACCTGGTGAGGGCGGCCGACCTGGCGAGCGTGGCCGACGAGACACCGGAGGGGCGCTCCATCGTCGCCCTGGCCCGGCGCTACGGTGTCCCCGAGGACCCCGAGATCGCCTCCTGGACCTTCGTCCCCTTCTCGGCGAACACCCGGATGAGCGGCGTGGACCGTGAGGGCGCCGCCATTCGCAAGGGGGCGGGCGAGGCCATCGCCATGTGGTGCTCGGACAATGCGAGCCGCGAGCTTCCCGACGCCGTCCGAGACCAGGTGGAGGCGATAGCGCGTGGTGGGGGCACGCCCCTGGTGGTGGCCCAGGACCGCTCCGTGCTCGGTGTCATCCATCTCAAGGACATCGTCAAGCCGGGCATGAGGGAGCGCTTCGCCGACCTGCGTCGCATGGGCCTGCGCACCGTGATGATCACCGGTGACAACCCGCTCACCGCCAGGGCCATCGCCGAGGAGGCGGGGGTCGACGACTTCCTCGCCGAGGCGACCCCGGAGAACAAGCTGGAGCTGATCCGCCGTGAGCAGACCGGGGGGCGCCTGGTGGCGATGACCGGCGACGGCACCAACGACGCTCCCGCGCTGGCCCAGGCCGACGTCGGGGTCGCGATGCAGAGCGGCACCCAGGCCGCCAAGGAAGCCGGCAACATGGTCGACCTCGACAGCGACCCCACCAAGCTCATCGAGATCGTGGAGACCGGCAAGCAGATGCTGATCACCCGCGGGGCGCTCACCACCTTCAGCGTCGCCAACGACGTCGCCAAGTACTTCGCGATCATCCCCGCGCTGTTCTCGACCGGCGCGGTGGGGGCGCTGCGCGCGCTCAACATCCTCCAGCTCCAGTCCCCGGAGAGCGCGGTGCTCTCGGCGGTGATCTTCAACGCCCTCATCATCGTGGCGCTCATCCCGCTGGCGCTGCGCGGCGTCAAGTACCGCGCCGTGGGAGCGGCCGCCCTGCTCCGCCGCAACCTGATGATCTACGCCCTCGGCGGGGTGATCATCCCGTTCCCCGGCATCAAGATCGTGGACCTGATCATCACCCACCTCCACCTGGTCTCCTGAGATGCTTCGCAACGCTCCCCGCGAGCTCTGGGTCGCGCTCCGCATCACCCTGGTCCTCGCCGCGCTCTGCGGCCTGGTCTACCCCCTGGTGATGACGGGCATCGCCCAGGTCGCCTTTCCCGGACAGGCCAACGGCAGCCTCATCAGGACCAGCAGCGGGACCGTGATCGGGTCGAGCCTCGTCGGCGAGTGCTTCTACCAGCCCAACGCGCAGCGCAGCGGATACCTCCTCACCACGCCGTTGGCCACGGGCACAGCACCCCAGCGCAGCGGCGAGGTCTTCTTCGCCGTCGACCCCCGCTACTTCCAGGGGCGGCCCTCGTACCTCCAGACCACCTCCGCCGTGCCGGCCGTGGGCCTCACGGCGCAGGACCTCCACCGAGACGGCGGCGCCGCGGTCGTCCCGCTCGCCCCCCCCTGCGAGTCCAACAGCTCGCAGGGGAGCAACCTCGCGCCCAGCAACCCCTACCTGATCCAGCGCATCGACACCTATGCCGCCTACCTGCACTGCCTCGGCGTGGACAGCACGGTGCCCTTCCGCGGCAGCCGGCTGGCCGCCGTCGCCCGGGACCCCTCCCGGTACTGTGGCGGCGCGGCCTCCGCGACCACCCCCATCCCCGTCGACCTGGTGACCGGGGACTTCACCAGCTTCGATCCCGACATCAGCCAGGCGGCGGCCCTCGCGCAGGTCGACATGGTGGCGAGCGCACGGGGGCTCGACCCTGCCCGCCTCACCCGGCTCGTGGACGCGCATGTGACCGGGCGCAGCCTGGGCGTGCTGGGGGAACCCTACGTCGACGTGCTCCAGCTCAACCTGGCGCTCAACAGGACGTTCGGGGCGCCCGCGCCTCTGCCGCCGCCGGGAGGCTGAGCGGCCGCGGCGGCCTGACCCGGGCCGCCCGTGCCCCCGACGGCCCGGCGCCGCGCCGTGAATCGCCGTCGCACCGCCGGGGTACACTCGGGGCGACGAGAAGCCCGCCCTCCGCTCAGGGCCTGCGGGCGCCAGTGCCATGACCGATCCTCCCCCCGAGAGCGCCGCCCGCGCGGCAGAGGCCACCGACCCCGCGGCCTTCGCCGCGGCGGCTGTCGCCACGCCGCGTGTCGCGGCGCCAGCGGCCGCTCCCGCCGTCCGCCGGGGGCGGCTCAAGGCCTACCTCGGCGCCATGCCCGGCTCCGGCAAGACCTTCGCGATGCTGCGCGAGGGGCGTGACCGCCGGGACGCAGGGGAGGACGTGGTCATCGGCTTCGTCGAGGCTCACGGCCGTCCCCGGACCCTGGAGGCGATCGGTACCCTGGAGGTGGTCCCGCGCATCGAGGTGGAGTACCACGGGACCACCCTCTCCGAGATGGACGTGGAGGCGGTGATCGCGCGCCACCCCCAGGTGGCGCTCATCGACGAGCTGGCGCACACCAACGCCCCCGGGGTGCGCCATGAGAAGCGCTGGAAGGACATCGAGGACATCCGCGACGCGGGCATCGACGTCATCACCACCCTCAACATCCAGCACGTGGAGTCGGTGAAGGACGTGGTCGAGCGGATCACCGGCATCACCGTGCGTGAGACCGTGCCCGACGCGGTGCTGGACCGCGCCGACGAGGTCCAGTTCATCGACATCACCCCCGAGGCGCTGCGCAAGCGGATGCGCCACGGCAACGTGTACCCGCTCGACCGTGTCGACACCGCGCTGCGCAACTTCTTCCGACCCGGGAACCTCGCCGCGCTCCGCGAGATCGGGCTGCGCCTGGTGGCCGAAAGGGTCGAGGAGGAGCGCGGCGGCATCCAGGCTCCACCTGAGGACGTGCTGGTCGCGGTGGGCGGTGGTCCCACCGGTGAGGCGTTGATCCGGCGCGGCGTTCGCCAGGCGCGGCGGCGTCACGGCTTCTGCGCGGTGGTCCACGTGCGTCCCCTGGGCATGCCGGATCCCGACGCCGCCGGGGCCGACGGGTGGCGCCGCCTCGCCGCCGAGCTGCAGACCAGCGTGCTGGAGCCGGAGGCCGCGGACGTGCCCGCGACCCTGGTGACCATCGCCCGCGAGCGCGGGGTCCGCCACGTGATGGTCGGCGAGCCCCGGCCGCACGGGATGCTGTGGTGGGCGCGCAGGAACATCGTCGACCGCGTGGTCGAGGGGCTCCCCGACGTCGACATCCACGTGATCGCCCGCTACGCCGCCGTTCCCGGGCCCGTCCTGGGCGCCCGCCCCAACCCCGACTCGCTGCTGCGCGACCTCTCCGGCTCGCGTCCCCGGGGCGGCCTGCGCCTCTACATCAGCTACGCGCGGGGCGCGGGGGCGACCACCGCCATGCTCGACGAGGCGCGCCGTCGTGCCGGGCGCGGCACCGACGTGGTGGTGGGGGCGGTGAGCGGCGGGGGCGCGAGCCGGCTCGGCGACCTCAGGCTGCTCGGCGGCCCCGACTCCCCGGCCGCCCGCGGCCTGCTCGACGTCGAGGCCCTGCTGAGCCGCAACCCCGAGGTGGTGGCGGTGGACGACCTCTGCGGGCTGACCACGACCGGCCAGCTCGTGGGGCACCTCATACCGCGCATCCGGGCCGCCGGGATCACCGTCATCGGCACGGTCCACCTCGCCGACCTGCGCAGCACGGTGGGCCTGATGGGAACCCTGCTGCGCAGGCCCGCCGCGCGGCCGGTGCTCGACGACTCCGCCGTGGACTCCGCGGACGAGGTGGAGGTGGTGGATGTCCCGCCCGGGGCTCTCGAGGAGCGTCTGCGCCAGGGGGAGATCATGGAGCCGGGGGAGGCCCTCCAGGCGCTTCAGGGCGAGTTCCGTCCGGAGGTGCTCGCCGCGCTGCGCGAGATGGCCTTCCGCCGCGTGGCGGAGCACTGTGACCGCCGGCTGGTGACCTACATGAGCACGGCCCGGATCAAGGAGCCGTGGGAGGCGCGTCCCCGGGTGCTGGTGCTGGTGCCGCCGCGTCCCGGCCAGGAGGCGGTGATCCGCCGTGCAGCCGCTCACGCCGCCCGGCGCGACGATGCCCTGACCGCGCTCTCGGTGCGGCGGCGCCCGCGCAGCGACGAGGAGAAGCAGCGCCTCGGAAGCTACGCCACCCTCACCCACCAGCTCGGCGGCGACTTCGTGACCGTCGACGGCCGCGACGTCGCGCAGACCGTCGCCGACTACGCACGGGACCACAGCATCACCGAGATCCTGGTGCTGCGCAGCCCCCACGCCGCGAGCTCGCGAACTCTGCGCCGCCTCATCCGCCTCGTCGACAACGTCGACGTGCACGTGGTCGCGAGCCGGGACTGACCGGCGGCGCTGCCGGGGCCGCGCGGGGGCCAGCCGCCGGCGGCGACGGCTTGCCGAACGGCCGGCTACGCCGCGGGCAGGGTGAAGGCGAAGCGGCCCCCCTCCCCCTCCTCCGGCTCCTCCATCCAGACCCGTCCCGCGTGGGCCTCCACCAGGCCGCGCACGATGGCCAGGCCCAACCCGGTGCCGGACGCGCGCGCACCCCCGGCGGCGCCGGGCGGGTCCCCGTCACCGCCCCGGACAAACCTCTCGAAGATCCGCTCGCGGTCCTCCGCCGCCACCCCCGGACCGCGGTCGACCACGCGGATCACCACCATCGAGCGCTTGCCCGGCGCGGCGCTGACGGTGATCGGGGTGCCCGGGGGGGCGTGGTGGTCGGCGTTCTGGAGCAGGTTGTCCAGGATCTGGCCGAGGCGGTCCCAGTCCGCCAGCACCTCCAGCCCGCCGGACGGGATCACCACGTCCACGGGGCGGCCCGGCGAGCCCTGGCGGAGCCGCGCCGCCGCCGCCCCGATGGCCTCGCCGAGGTCCACCTCCACGGGGTTCAGGGTCAGGGCGTGCCCCTCGATCCGGGCCATGTCGAGGAGGTCGGCGACGAGCCGCTCGAGCCGGCGCGCCTGGCCGGCCAGGGCCGCGACCTCGGACCGCGCGGCGGCGGGCAGCTCGGGGCGGGTGAGGAGGTCCCCGGCGCCCGTGAGCAGGCTGGTGAGCGGCGTGCGCAGCTCGTGGGAGACGTTGGCCAGCAGCTCGGTCCGCACCCGGTCCGAGGCCTCGAGGAGGCGGACCTGCTGCTCCGCCCGGGCCAGTCGCACCGCGACCGCCGCGGCCTCGGCGCGCTCGCGTTGCGATCGCTCCATCTCGAGGTTGGCCGCCTGGAGCCGGGCGGCCATCTCGTGCGCGCCGAGCTGCGCGCGCCGCCACCGCGAGCCCAGCCCCCCGACCCCGACCGCCACCGCGAGGAACACCACCAGGTCCACGGCGTCCGCCGGGCTGGCGATGGCGAGGGTGAGGTAGGGCGGGAGCAGGAAGAGGTCCACGGCCACGACGCAGAGCACGGCCGAGAGCAGGGCGGTCAGCCAGCCACCCACGAGGCCGACGCCGGCGATGGCGGCCAGGTAGAGGTACGCGTACTCGCGCCGCTCCGCCTCCGGGACCGGGAGGAGCACGGCGGTGAGCGCGACGGGGCCGAGCACGGCCGCGGCGACCGGGAGCAGCCGGGCCGCGCGCCGTGGGCGTCCTGTGGTCTGGGGGTGGATCGTGCCCGTGCCCCGATTCTGCGCGGGCGGCCGCTGCCCGGGGGGTGGCGCGGGCGGCCGTGGTACATTCGCCCGACCGCGGATCGGCAGAGCGGTCATGGGAGGCGGCAAGTGGTGCGCGCGTATGTCCTCATCAGCGCCACCGCCGGTAAGGCGCTGGAGGTGGTCTCCAAGCTGCGCGGCGATGAGGGGGTGGTCCACGCGGACGCCATCACCGGGGAATACGACGTCATCGCCGAGGTCGAGGCTCCGGACATCGCCGGCATCGGCAAGCTCATCGTGGAGAAGGTCCAGACCGCCGACGGGGTCTTCAAGACCATCACCTGCCTGGTGGTGCACTGACGGCGGGCCGGGGACCGGATGGCGGCCCGCCGGCGAGGCGAGCGCCGCTCAGGGCCCCGCTCGCCACCCCGGGGCCCGGACACGGCCTCCGCGACCTCCTCGCCGGATCGCTGCGCCGGCTCGCGTCGAGCGGGCGCCTGCGCCGCTCCCTGGCCGGCTGGATGCTCCTCGGAGCCGCGGCCTCGCTGGGGTTCGCGGGGGCCATCGCCCGGCTCCACGGCGGCGGTCTGGGCACCGCGCTGGGTGTGACCCTGGCCGGCTGGCTGGCGGTCTCGGTGGTGATGGCGGGCGGCGCCGCCCTGCTGGTCGACCAGGGCGGAGCCGCGGTCGACCGCTACGGCGTGCCCAACGGGCTCTCCGCGCTCCGCGCCTGGCTCTGCGTCCCCCTGCTGCTCGACACGGGATGGATGCTGCCCGGCCGGCTGGGTCTGATCCTCTGGGTCGCCGTGGGCGGCTCGGTGGGAATGCTCGACGCGGTGGACGGCTGGTGGGCTCGCCGATTCGGCCCGGTCACCCGGCTGGGAAAGGCGATCGATCCCGCCATGGACGTCGTCTACTTCAGCGTGGCCGCGATCGGCAACGTCTGGCTCGGCATCTTCACCCCATGGCTCGCCGCGCTGGTCCTCTTCCGGTACCTCGCCCCGATGCTGCTCACCCCGGTCGTGTTCGCGCTCAGGCGGCGCCCTGAGCTCGTGCGGACGGAGTGGGGCAAGCGCAACACCGTGCTCACCGGGGTCGTGCTCACGGTCTGCATGCTGGTGGACGTCTTCGACGGCCCGGTGGCGCTCGTGAACGCCGTGGTGGGGCTGCCGCTCCTGGTGCCCACCATGCTTCTCCACTTCCGTTCCCTGGCCGTCCGCGTCGCGCAGAGCCCGGTGGCGCCGTAGCCGGGGCGGCCCATAATCAGCCGCGGCATGCGTGCGGTGGTCAAGACGGCCCCGGGTCCGGGGGTGGCGATCCAGGAGGTGCCCGAGCCCGCCGCGGGCCCCGGGCAGGTGCTCCTCCGGGTGGTCGCCGCCTCGATCTGCGGTTCCGACGTGCACCTCTACGACTGGAACCCCTGGGCGAGCGCCCGGGTGCACCTCCCCCGGATCATGGGCCACGAGATCTGCGGCGAGGTGGAGGCCCTGGGGGAGGGGGTCGACGGCCCGCTGCGCGTCGGCGACCGCGTGGCCGTCGAGTCCCACATCGTCTGCCACCGCTGCGCCGCCTGCCGGCGCGGCGACTTCCACATCTGCGAGAACACCCGCATCCTGGGCTTCGACACCGACGGTGGCTTCGCGGCCCGGGTGGCGGTCCCCGCCTCCAACGCCTGGCCGGTCGGCCCCCAGGTGAGCGCCGAGGTCGCGGCGGCGATGGAGCCCTTCGGCAACGCGGTGCACGCCTGCTCGTACGGGGAGATGCGGGGCGCCACCGTCGCCGTCTTCGGGTGCGGGCCGATCGGGTGCGCCGCGGTGGCGGTGGCCAAGGCGCGGGGTGCCCGGCGGGTTATCGCCATCGAGCCCAACCCCTACCGCCTGGAGCTGGCCGAGCGGATGGGCGCCGACGCCCTGGTCAGCACCGGTGAGGAGGGCGCCGAGGCGGAGGTCCGGCGGGCCGCCGGGAGTGAGATCGACTGCGCGGTCGAGATGAGCGGGGCCCCGGCGGCGGTGGTGGCCGCCACCCGGGTGGTGCGCTCCGGCGGCTGGATCTCCCTGCTCGGGATCGGAGACCATCCGACCAGCATCGATCTCTCGCAGGACGTGGTGATGCGGGGGCTGGCGCTCCAGGGGGTGGTGGGCCGGCGCCTCTTCGCGAGCTGGGAGGAGACCTCCCGCCACATCGAGTCCGGGGCGATCGACGCCGCCGCTCTCATCACCCACCACTTCCCGATGACGGAGATGGAGGAGGCGGTGCGGCTCATCAAGTCGGGCCGCTGTGGCAAGGTGTCCCTGACGCCGTGACCGACATCGCCGCGACCCCCCGACCCTCCGAGGCGGTGCGCGCGCTGGACCGATCGCTGGCGGAGGACCTCGAGCGCCTGCGCACGGAGGGACTCCTCCGTCCCCTCCGTGTGCTGGAGACGCCCCAGGGCCACGACGTGGGGATCGGCGGCCGCCGGCTCATCAACCTGAGCAGCAACAACTACCTGGGCCTCAACACCCACCCCCGCCTGATCCAGGCCTCGGTCGAGGGGGCGCGCCAGTGGGGGGCCGGGACCGGCGCCGTGCGCACCATCGCCGGGACCCAAACCGTCCACGAGCTGCTCGAGGAGCGTCTCGCCGCCTTCAAGCACACGGAGGCCGCGCTCAGCTTCCAGAGCGGCTACACGGTCAACGTGGGCGTCCTCGCCGCCCTGCTCGAGGAGGGCGACGTGGTGGTCAGCGACCGGCTCAACCACGCCTCGATCATCGACGGCATCCGTCTCACCAAGGCCGACCGGATCCTCTACGAGCATCGCGACCTCGACGACGCCGAGCGGGCGCTGTCCGAGGCTCGCGGCAAGGGCTATCGCCGCGTCCTCCTGGTGACCGACGGCGTCTTCTCCATGGACGGCGACGTCGCCCCCCTCCCCGGGCTGGTCGAGCGCGCCGAGCACTACGGGGCGGCCGTCATGGTCGACGACGCGCACGCGACGGGCGTGCTCGGCGACCATGGCCGGGGCACCACCGACCACTTCGGCCTCCACGGGCGGGTGGCGCTCAACATCGGCACCCTCTCCAAGGCGGTGGGGGTCGTCGGCGGCTACGTGGCGGCGAGCCGCACCGTGCGCGACCACCTCATCCACCGGGCCCGCCCCTTCCTCTTCTCGTCGAGCCACCCGCCGGGCGTCGTGCTGGCGTGCGTCGCGGCCATCGACATCCTGGAGGGCGACGCGGGACAGGAGCTGATCGATCGCCTCTGGACCAACACCCGCCACTTCAAGGCCGGTCTCGAGGGGCTGGGGTTCGACACCGGGGCCAGCGAGACGCCCATCACGCCGGTGATGTGCGGCGAGGCCGAGACCGCGATGCGGCTCTCCGACATGCTGGTGGAGCGCGGGGTCTTCGCCCAGGGCATCGGGTACCCGACCGTGCCCCGGGGACGGGCGCGGGTGCGCACCATCGTCACGGCGACCCACACCCGCGAGGAGCTCGACCGGGCCCTGGAGGCCTTCGCCGACGCGGGCCGCCGGCTCGGCCTCCTCCGGTGATGGGGCCGCGCGCGGGACTGCCCATCGCGATCGTAACCGGCGCGGTGGCACCGGATTCTGCTCCGTGACCCCGCCCCGGAGGAGGCGCTGAGATCAGCCGTCTCAGCGACGCCGAGCTCGAGGAGGAGCGTCAGCTCATCCTGGCCGCGCAGCGCGACAGGTCGGCCTTTGCGGCGATCTACGAGCGCCACGTGGAGAGGATCTTCGCCTACGTGTACACCCTGACCAGGGATCGGGAGCTCGCCGAGGACGTGACCGCCGCCACCTTCGCCAAGGGGCTCGAGGAGCTGCCGCGCTTCGAGTGGCGCGGCGTCCCCTACTCGTCCTGGCTCTACCGCGTCGCCTCCAACCTGGTGGCGCGCCACCGGCAGCTCCCCGGCTGGATCGAGCTCACGCCGTCCCACGCGGCGGACGGTGAGTCCCCGCCGGAGGCCGTGGAGCGGCTGGACCGCGCCCAGGAGGTCCGTGCCGCCGTGCGCGACCTCCCCGCCGACCAGCGCCAGGTGGTCCTGCTGCGGTTCGCCGCCGAGCTGCGCAACCGCGAGATCGCCGCGGTGATGGGACGCAGCGAGGGGGCGGTGAAGCTGCTGACATTCCGGGCGCTCACCACCCTGCGCAGACGTCTCGGTGCGCCGCTCCCCGCCGAGCGCGGACGGGGACGCCCATGACCGACGAGCCGGCGATGCTCGACGAGGCGGAGCGGCTGGACGAGGCGCTCAACCGCCGCCGCATCGGCGCGAGCCTCGACGGCCTGGCCCCGGGGCTCCGCGCCCTGGTCGGCCTCGCCGGCGAGGTCGGCGACGCGTGCTCGGGCGCGGATCTGAGCTCGGCGGAGAGGGCGCGCATCTACGCCTCCGCGTGGGAGCGGCTGGACGCGGCGCAGCGGCGTCCCCTCCGGTGGCGGCGCCTCAGCGGGCGCCGGGCAGCCGTGCTCGGCAGTGCCGCCGCGGTCACCGCCGTGGCGGCGGCGATCGGCATCCGCGCCCTGGTGCTGCGCCATGGGCACCGGGCCGGGCTCGCCCCGGCATAGCCCGCCATCGGCGCGAGGGGCGGCGCGCCGCGGCGATACGCTGCGCTCCATGGCACGCACGCGGCGGACAGGGGACGACGAGCTGCCCGGGTCGGAGCGGGCTCGCAACGAGCGGCGCGACCGGACGCGGGAGACGCGCATGGTCGTCGACAACCAGGGGGTGAAGCGGCTTCTCGGCGCTCTCGCTCGGCGCCGCCGGGAGAAGCGGGCCGGCGGCGAGAGGCCCGCCGGCCGTCCCTGATCGCGACGCGCTCGCCGCCATGCGGCGCGATCCGCTGCCCCACAATGGGCCGGTGCCAGAGGAGCAGGTCCCCGGCCCCCCGCCGCCACCCCCCCCGCCGCGCGGAGGCCCCCCCCCGCCGCCGCCCCGGGCCGCGGTCCCGCCCGCATGGCCACCACCGCCCGTCGTCCCGCCCGCGTGGCCGCCGCCGGCCCCGCCCGGGTACCTCCCGCAGCCCGCCGCTCCCCCCGGCTATCCGGCTCCCCCTCCGGGCCCCCCTGCCGCCGGCTTCCCCATCTGGGCCTGGTCGCCGCCCGCAGTGGGCTGGGGACGCTTCCGGGCGCAGTCCTTCGGGGAGCTGCTCGACGCCGCGTTCACCGTGTACCGCCGCAAGTTCTTGCCTATCCTGGCCATAATGGCGTTGTTCCAGCTCCCCTACCTCGCGGTGCAGCTCCTCGGAGAGAGGTCGGTGTGGTCGTCGCTCGCCACCCTTCAGTCCGGCGTCGCCAGCCCGGCGCAGCTTCGCAACGAGACGGCGGGCGCGCTGGCCGCCGGCGCGCTGCTGCTCGTGGTCACGGTCGCCTACTACGTCCTGCTGCTCCCCCTCGCGCAGGCGGCGGTGGTCAGGGTGGTCGGCGACGATTACCTGGACCGGCCGGCCGGCATCGGCTCCGCCCTGGGACTGG
>JAJZNI010000188.1 GCA_021847925.1 bacterium | reverse complement strand
CCCGCCTCAGCTCGAGGGCGTGGTAGATCTCGGGCAGGCGTCCGCCCTCGAAGGAGACGTCGACGACCGCACCCATGACCTGGGTGATGCGTCCCCGACTCCCGGCTCTGTCTGCGACTGGCATGACCTGCTGCTCCTTGATTGCTCGGTTGTCCTCAGCCGGCCAGGGCCCCGGCCCCACTGACCACCTCCATCAGCTCGGTGGTGATGGTCGTCTGGCGCACCTTGTTGGCGGTGAGGGTCAGGCTCTCGATCAGGTCGGTGGCGTTCTCCGACGCGCTGTGCATCGCGACGATGCGCGCCGCCTGCTCGCTGGCGATGTTCTCCAGGACCGCCCGGTAGACCTGGGCCTCGGCGTAGCGGGGGAGCAGGGCGTCGAGGACGTCGCGGGCCTCCGGTTCGTACTCGAAGAGCGAACGCACCGCCGGGGCCGCCGCGGGCGGCTCGAGGGGGAGCACCCGCTGCAGCACCGGATCGTGCCGCGACACGCTCACGAAGCGAGCGTAGACGAGGTCGATCTGGTCCACCAACCCCTCGTCGAACTGCTGGCGTGCCACGCGGACCGCGGGCAGGATGTCTGCGAGGGTCGGGCGATCGCCGTAGTTGCTGATGTCGGCGATGAGCGGCTTGCGGAGGCGGCGCATGACGTCCCGACCGCGCCGGCCGATGGTGACCACGGCCGTGGGCGTCTCCCCGGACATCTCCTGCAACGCCAGGCGCAGGCTGTTGGCGTTGAGGGCTCCGACCAGGCCGCGGTCGCTGGTCACCAGGATCAGGCAGCGGTGCTGGACCGGGCGCACCGCGAGGTAGGGATGGCGGTACTCGGGGGTGCGCCGCATCAGCTCGGACATGATGCCGGCGAGCTCCTCCGCGTAGGGGCGCGCGCTCTCCATCCGCTCCTGGGCGCGGCGGAGCTTGGAGGCGGAGACCAGCTCCATGGCCTTGGTGATCTTCTGCGTGTTGGCGACGCTGCGGATGCGCCGGCGCAGGTCGCGGAGGCTGGCCATCAGCGCGCCGTCCTCACTCTCCGGGCCCCACTACGCATAGTCCTTCTTGAAGGCCTCGATCGCGGCCGACAGCTTCGCGCTCAGCTCCTCCGAGAGGCTCTTCTCGTCGCTGATCGTCCTCTCGATCTCGGGATGCTCCTGCTCCAGGTAGCGCAGCAGCGAGCGCTCGAAGTCGGAGACCCGCTCGACGGGGAGGTCGTCGAGGTGGCCGTGGGTTCCGGCAAAGATGGCGATCACCTGGCGCGCAAAGGGAACCGGCTGGTACTGCGGCTGCTTGAGCATCTCGGTCATCCGCTGGCCGCGCTCCAGGGTGGCCCGGGTGCGCCGGTCCAGGTCGGCCGCGAACTGGGAGAACGCCTTCAGCTCCCCGTACTGGGCGAGGTCGAGCTTGAGCTGGCCCGCCACCTGCTTCATCGCCTTGGTCTGGGCGGCGGAGCCGACCCGGGAGACCGACAGGCCGACGTTGATGGCGGGGCGGATGCCGGCGTTGAAGAGGTCCGTCTCGAGGTAGATCTGGCCGTCGGTGATGGAGATGACGTTGGTGGGGATGTAGGCGGAGACGTCGTTCGCCTTGGTCTCGATGATGGGCAGCGCCGTCAGGGTGCCGCCGCCCTCGGCGTCGGACATCCGCGCCGCCCGCTCCAGGAGCCGGCTGTGGAGATAGAAGACGTCTCCCGGGTAGGCCTCGCGCGAGGGCGGGCGCCGCAGCAGCAGGGAGATCTGCCGGTAGGCGTCGGCGTGCTTGCTGAGGTCGTCGTAGATGATCAGGGCGTGCCGCCCGCGCTGCATGAACCACTCGCCGAGGGCGCAGCCGGCGTAGGGGGCGATGTACTGCATGGGGGCGGGGGCCGAGGCGGTGGCGGCGACGATCGTCGTGTACTTCATCGCCCCCTCCTCCTGGAGGGTGGCGGCCACCTGCGCCACCGTCGAGGCCTGCTGCCCGATCGCGACGTAGATGCAGACGACGTCACCGCCGCGCTGGTTGATGATGGTGTCCAGCGCGATCGCCGTCTTCCCGGTCTGGCGGTCGCCGATGATCAGCTCGCGCTGGCCACGGCCGATCGCGAACATGGCGTCGATGGCCTTGATCCCGGTCTGCAGGGGGTTGGTGACCCCCTGGCGGCTCAGGACACCGGGGGCGATCCGCTCCACCGGCATCCGCTCGGTGCTCTGGATCGGTCCCCTGCCGTCGATCGGCTCGCCCAGGGCGTTCACGATCCGCCCCACCAGCGCCTCACCCACCGGCACCTCGGCGATGCGGCCCGTGGTGCGCACGGTGTCGCCCTCCTGGAGGTGCTCGTAGGGACCGAGAACCACCGCCGCGACGCCGTCCTCGCGGAGGTCGAGGGCGAGGCCCAGGACGTGGCCCCCGCCCTCCGGCCCGGGGAGCTCGAGGAGCTCGCCGGCCATGGCCTGGTCGAGACCATACACGCGGGCGATGCCGTCGCTCACCGAGGTGATCACACCCTCGTCGGCGGCCACCACCGCGGCCTCGAAGTCGGCGATCCGCCTCTTCAGGATCTCCCCGATCTCGTCGCTGCGTACTGCCATGCTCTGTTTGCTCTCACTCACTCGACGCTCAGGCGAGGGACGCCTGAAGCTGGTCCAACGTGCTGCGCAGGCTGCTGTCGATCACGCGGTCCCCGATGCGCACGACGAGCCCTCCGAGAACACCGGGGTCCCGGGCGGCCACCACCCGCACCTGCCGGCCGAGGCGCGCCCCCAGCACCCGCGAGATCTCCGCCTGGGTGCCGTCGTCCAGGTCCACCGCCGCCGTCACCGCGGCCGAGACCACGCCGGCCGCCGCCTCGATCATGGCGTGGAGCTCGGCGGCCACCCCGTCGAGCTCTCCCAGGCGGCCGTGCTGGATGAGGAGGCGGACCAGGTTGCGGGTCGGGTCGGAGAGCCCCGCGAGGAGGTCGGCGGCGAGCGTGGCGCGGACGGAGACGCCGTGGCGGGGGCTGGCCAGCGCCGCGGCGACGCGGGGATCGGTGAGGATCTCCCGAGCCCGGTCCAGCTCCGCTCCCAGCTCGTCGACGCGATGGAGGTCGCGGGCGACCTCCAGGAAGGCGGCTGCGTAGCGGCGAGCGATCACCGACGCCATCAGCGGAGGTTCTCCAGGGACTCCAGGGACCGCTCGATCAGCGCCCGGTGGGCGCGCTGGTCGACGGCCTCCCCCAGCACCTTGGCGGCGGCGGCCACCACCAGGGCTCCGAACTGGGAGCGCAGCTCGCGGAGCGCGCGGTCGCGCTCGGCGGCGATCTCCGCACGAGCCTGCTCGGTGAACGCGGCCGCCTCCTCGCGGGCCCTGGCCCGAACCTCGTCGGCCTCGAGCGACGCCTCCCGGTGGGCCCGCGCCACGATGTCCCGGGACTGCGCCCGCGCCTCCTCGAGCATGCGCTCCACATCCTCGTGCACCGCGGCCAGGCGATGCTCCGCATCCTCGGCGTCGCGCAGTGACTGCGCGATCCGCTGCTGGCGCTGGTCGATGGCGCGCACCAGCGGCGGGTACACGAACCTGGCCAGGATCCAGAGCAGGCCCAGGAAGACGACGACCTCGACGATGAGCGTCGCGTCAGGAAGCAGGATGTTGGTGCTGGAGGCGAGCATGCCGGCGAAGCTCACTTCGGGGCGATACCGATGAACACGAACATGAGCGCCAGGTTGATGAAGTAGACGGCCTCCGCCAGGCCGACGGTGAGAAAGGTCCAGACCAGGAGGCGGCCCTGGGCCTCCGGCTGCCGGGCGACACCGGCGATCAGCTGCGCGCCGGCCAGGCCGTCGCCGATGGCGGCGCCGACGGCGCCGACGCCGGTGCCGATCATGGCTCCGGCATACAGGGTTCCTTCTGCGGGGCTCAGTGCCACGTCACGCTCCTCCGAGAGTTCGCCACGCGGTGGCGGGTGTCTGGTCCATGGGGCCTCGCCGGCAGGGCCGCAGGCCGGGTCGTCAGCATCGGGAGGCCACCACCGTCAGCCCGCCGCGGGGACCGCGACGGACGCGGAGGGCTGGGTCGCCTCGCTCTCCGCGGCCTCCTCGCCGTGCTCGGTCGTGGTCGCCATGCTCATGTAGATGATGGTGAGCAGGACGAAGATGAACGCCTGGACGATGTCGACGAACAATCCCTCGAAGAGCTTCCAGACGCCGTTGAGCACCCAGCCCATGTAGATGGGCAGCAGGGCGATGATCTGGAGCATGAGGGCCGCCGCGAACATGTTGCCGAAGAGACGAAGGGAGAGGGAGATGGGGTAGGAGATCTGGGCGATGACGTTGATGGGGGTGAGCAGCAGGTACATGAACCGTGGCAGCCCGGGGGGGTGCAGGTAGTTGGTCCTCAGGTACCCGCGCCAGCCCAGCCGCCGGACCGAGGTCACGTGGACCAGGATGATGACCGTGAAGGCGAGCCCGAAGGTGAGGTTGGTGTCGGCGGTGGGCGACACCAGGCGGTCACCGGTGGGGATCAGCTCCAGCCAGTTTCCGACCATGATGAAGAAGAAGAGCGTGAAGAGAAGCGGGATCATCCAGCGGGCAAACGGCCCGACCATCTGCTTGACGTAGTCGTCCAGGGTGCTCCACACCAGCTCCATCGCGGTCTGCAGGCGGCCCGGCACCCCGGCCGTGACGACGTGCCGGAGGTAGAAGCCCACCGCCAGCAGGATGAAGCCGGCCACCAGCGTGGCGATGATGGTGTCGAGGTTGAAGCTGACGCCTCCGATCGACACGGTCTGGTGGGTGCCGACGCTGAGGGACGTGGCGAGGATCGGCATCACGAACCGGCCATCTGCTTCATCCCGAAGCGGAGGACCGCCGCCACCTCCACCAGGTGGGTGACGAGGAGGCCGGCGATCGCCCAGGCCGCGACGGGACCGAGGGACACGACCAGCACCAGCAGGGCGGCCGTCACCACCGCCAGGCGCGGCAGGCTGGAGCCGACGAAGAGGGCGGGCATCCGGCGCAGGGCGCCCGCGGCCACCCAGAGGTTGAGCAGCCCCAGCGCGCTCCCGCCTGCGGCCAGCGCCGCGGCCAGGGGTCCGAAGGTGAGAAAGGCGACCAGGACCACGGCGGCGCAGGTCGCCGCGGCGATGACCAGTGTCAGGCGCAGGACGGACGCCAGCCCCTCAGCCTCGCGCATCGCACCGGACCTCACGCTCCCTCACCGCCCCGCGATCCCTCCCCGCGCAACCCCTGCGCGGCCCGCAAACGCCGCCCGTGGCAAGCACGGCGGCACGGTAGCACAGACCTGAGCATTCGCCGCGCGCACGGTGACGGACGGGGGCCGGGGCACGCGACCGAGCCTAGCGGGGCGGTCCGGAGCCCCACCAGGGCCGGCCGTCACCTCCCGGCGCGGACCCCCTGTGAAGGTAGTCGCCGGGGTGGGAGCGCTCTCCACGCTCGGCGTCCCCGGCCCGCCCGCGCGGCGCCGGACGGGCGGGGAGGGGAAGAGGAGCGGGACGACCCGTGGCGCCGGTCTCGGCGGGCTCGTCGGCCAGCGGGGCGATGCGGGAGCGAAGCCGGCGGCGGTTGCGCCAGAAGATCCCCGCCAGGCCGACGGCGCAGAGCGCGATGGCCACGTCCAGGATCGTCCTGTGCCCGAAGATGGCGAGCGCGAGGCAGCCGAGGATGCCGGTGGCGAGATAGAAGGTGAGAGCGGTCTCGAGCGGGGTCATGCCGCGAGCCTGGAGACGGTGGTGGAGATGTCCCGCGTCCGGCGTCGCCGGGCTCACCCCGGCGCGGCGCCGCCGGACGATCGCCCAGGCGGTGTCGCTGATGGGGAGGCCCAGCGCGATGAGGGGGACCAGGACGGAGAGGGCGGCCGCGATCTTGGCGATGCCGACGATGGTGATCGCCGCCAGCACCGCCCCCAGGAAGTTGGACCCCGTGTCCCCCATGAACGTGCGCGCCGGAGGGAGGTTGAAGAGGAGGAACCCGGCGCACACGCCCATGAGGGCCCCGCTCAGCACAACCACCCCCGAGTAGACGTCGCCGGGGTGGGTGATGCGGTTCACCGACGCGAGCATCGCCACCATGGCGACGATGCCGACGACCCCCGCCGCCACCCCGTCGGCCCCGTCGAGGAAGTTGATGGAGACCTCCATGCCCGTGATCCAGAGGACGGTGACCGGCAGGGCGGCCAGGCCCAGGCTGACCGGGCCGATCAGGGGGAGGTCGACGAAGGGGATGTTGACGCCGAGCAGGTAGAAGGCCACCCCCGAGCCCAGCCCGGCGGCGAGCTTGAGCCACCAGGGGAGATCGACGATGTCGTCCACCAGCATCACGAGGGTCAGCCCGCCGGAGACGGCGAGGAGCGGCCAGCGGCTCTCGATCCCGCCGCCGAAGACGGCCACGGCCACGGCGAAGCCCAGGAGCATGGCCAGGCCGCCGAGGCGTGGCGTGGGGCGCTGGTGCAGATGGCGCTCCGCGTCGGGCTTCGCCATCGCCCCGAGGCGGCGCGCCAGCCACATCGAGGCGGGGACGGCGGCGGCGCAGACGGCGCCGCCGACGAGGAAGGGAGGGACCGCGCTGACCCAGGCCGGGGCGGCGGTCACGACGTCCGGTACGGCAGCGGAAAGCGCCGGCACAGCTCCAGGCTGCGCTCCCGGACCTCGGCGCGTGCCCCCGCATCCCCGAACCGGGTCAGCATGAGCGTGATCAGGGCGGCGATCTCCCCCATCTCGGCCTCCCCCATGCCCCGGCTGGTCACCGCCGGGCTGCCGAGGCGGACGCCGTTGGGATTGAAGGGGCTGCCCCCGTGCCCCGGGAAGACGTTGGCGTTGAGGGTGATCCCCACCTCGTCGAAGGCGGCCTGCACCGCCCGGCCACGCAACCCGAAGGGCCTCAGGTCGATGACCATCAGGTGGTTGTCGGTACCCCCCGTGGTGAGGGTGCACCCGCGCTCCATCAGGGCGCGCGCGAGGGCGGCGGCGTTGCCCACCACCTGGTGCGCGTAGGCGCGGAACTCGGGCTGCGCGCACTGGTGGAACATGACCGCCTTGGCGGCGATGGCGTGGAGCAGGGGACCGCCCTGGATCCCCGGGAAGACGGCCTTGTCGATCGCCTCGGCGAGCTGCGACCGGCAGAGGATCACCCCGCCCCAGGGACCGCGCAGAGTCTTGTGGGTCGTGAAGGTGGTGACGTCGGCGTGGGGCACCGGCGAGGGATGCGCACCGCCGGCGACCAGCCCGGCGAAGTGCGCCATGTCCACCATGAGCAGGGCACCCACCTCGTCCGCGATCTCGCGAAAGGCGCGGAAGTCCAGGTGGCGCGGGTACGAGCTGTAGCCGGCGAGGATCAGCTTGGGCCGCACCTCCCGGGCGCGGCGGCGCACCTCCTCCATGTCCAACCGGCCCGTCTGCGCGGAGACGACGTACGGCTCGAAGCGGTAGAGCCGGCCGCTGAAGTTCACCGGCGAGCCGTGCGAGAGGTGGCCCCCCTGGTCCAGCGCCATCCCGAGCACGGTGTCGCCGGGCTCGAGCAGGGCGCTGTACACGGCCATGTTGGCCTGCGACCCGGAGTGGGGCTGGACGTTGGCGTGGTCGGCGCCGAACAGGGCCGCGGCGCGGGTGCGGCAGAGGTCCTCGACCCGGTCGACCACCTGGCACCCGCCGTAATAGCGCTTGCCCGGCAGACCCTCCGCGTACTTGTTGTTCAGCCACGAGCCGAGCGCCTCCAGGACCGCCGGGGAAGCGAGGTTCTCGGAGGGGATCAGCTCCAGCGTCTCCTCCTGGCGGCGCAGCTCCGCGTCGAGGAGATCGGCCAGCGCGGGGTCGACGGAGCGCACCCGCGGGCGGGCAGCGAACGGGGCGGCGGCGGGAGGGGCGGGGAGGGTGGCCGCGCCCGCGGCGCCCCCCGTCGGGATGGCGGTATCCGGCTCGGTCACGTCAGCTCCCTGTGCGCATCGGGCGGGTCACGCCTCCGACTCGGGGATGAGCGCCTCCCGCGGGATCGGCCCCTCTCGCAGCACCCGGAAGGGCCGCGAGGTCAGGTCGATGATAGTCGAGGCCGCACCTCCACCGGGACCCCCGTCGAGGACCCCGGCGCAGCGTCCGCCGACGAGCCGAGCGGCCTGCGCGGCGGTGGTCGCGGCCGGCTCGCCGTGAAGGTTGGCGCTGGTCGACGCGACCGGGCCCGTGCGCCGCAGCAGCGCGCGCAGCAGGTCGTGCCCGGGCACCCGGACCATCAGGCTCCCCCCGGCACGCGGGATGGCGAGGCGTCGCGGCCCCACGGGGCAGACCATGGCCAGCGCCCCGGGCCAGAAGCGCGCGGCCAGCGCGCGGGCCTCACCGCCCATCTCCACGAGGCCGGCGAGCTGGCCGGCCTCGGCCGCGAGCAGGTTGAGCTCGAGGTGCGGCGGGCGCGCCTTCAGCTCGTAGAGGGCCTCCACGGCGGCGGCGGCGGCGGGATCGCAGGCGAGCCCGTACACCGTGTCCGTGGGGATCACGATCACGCGCCCCGCCCGGATTGCGGCGACGGCCTCCTCCAGCGAGATCACGGGGTCACCTCCACGACCCGGGGCCGCCCGGCGAGGTCGCGGCTGACGCTGATGGCGGCGGACGGCCAGACGGCGCGGGCCAGCTCCGTGACGGCGATCGCGCGCCGGCTGTCCACCTCCACCCCGACCCAGCGCACGGCGGGGCTCCGCTCCGCCACGGCGGCGAAGATGACCGGGTAGGCGTCCAGACCGTCGGCGCCACCGTCCAGCGCCATCCCGGGCTCGAAGGTGACGTCCCGTGGGAGCGCTTCCATCTCCGCGCTCGTCACGTAGGGGGGGTTGCTCACCACCATGTCCACCGCCTCGACCAGTCCCTCCTCCCATCCCCCCTCGACGAGCAGGACCCGCGAGGCGACCCCGAGGGCCTCGGCGTTGGCCGCGGCCACCCCGAGCGCGGCCCGGCTCAGGTCGGCCCCGATCACGGTCGCCCGGGGCAGCTCCGCGGCGAGGGTGCAGGCGACGCACCCACTGCCGGTGCCGAGGTCGGCGATGCGCAGCGCGAGGTCGCGGTCGCCCGCCGCGCGCAGGGCCCGCTCCACCAGGGTCTCGGTCTCCGGACGCGGCACCAGGACGGCCGGCGTGACCCGGAACGCTCGACCGAAGAACTCGCGCGTGCCGGTGAGGTAGGCGAGCGGCTCGCCCCGTCCGCGCCGCCGCAGCAGCTCCCGGACCGTGTCCAGCTCCGCGCCCGTGAGGGGCCGGTCGTACTGCAGGTACACGTCGAGCCGGCGCAGCCCCAGGGCGTGCGCCACCAGCAGCTCGGCGTCGAGGCGGGCGGAGTCGCCACCGCGGTCCCGCAGGTACGCGGTGGAGAGCCGCACCACCTCCAGGACGGTGCGCGCCGCGGAGGTGCCGCGCGGGGGGGTGGGGGCCACGCCGGCAGGCTAGCGCCAACGGCGGGTCGGAGGGGGCGCGTCGGCAGCGCCGGCGCGCCGCGCCTGGGCGACGTAGAGTGGAGGGCGATGGCGATCGCCCACGTCGCCGCCGGGTCCCGGCGCCAGGACGCCTGGGAGCGTCCCGGCCTCGGCCGGCTCACCCTGCTGAGCCTCTACTGGGTCGCGATCGGCTGGCTCTGGAACTCCCTGGGAGCCCAGGTGCTGCCGCCGATCGTCTCCGGCATGGTCGGGCAGGCCCACCAGGGGACGGCGCTCTCGCTCCTCGAGAGCTTCGGCACGGTGGTGGCCGTCATCTGGCAGCCGGTGGTCGGCGCCCTCTCGGATCGGACCACCCTGGCGTGGGGCCGGCGCCGCCCCTACATCGCCTCGGGGGCGCTGGGCTCGTCGCTCTTCCTGGTCATCATGGCGTTCGTCGGCACCTACTACTGGCTGCTGGTCGTCTACTTCCTGCTCCAGGTGGCCTCGAACACGGCCCAGGGGCCGTACCAGGGGCTGGGGCCCGAGAACGTCGCCGAGCGCGACTTCGGCAGGTTCGGAGCCTTCTACGGCATGGCCAACCTGGTCGGAACCCTGATCGGGTTCCTGGTCACCGGGATCTTCACGGGGAGCGGGCAGTACGGCCTCGCCTTCTCCACGATGGCGGCGATGCTGGTCGTTGCCATGGTGCTCACGGTGCTCCTGGTACCGGACCGCCACCGGGCGCCGGACGGCCTCCGCCGCGGCCTGGGCGCCGTGACCCTGGGCACGTTCGCGATCAGCCCGCGGCGGCACGGCAGCTTCCTCTGGCTGATGGGCTCCCGTCTCCTGATCCTCATGGGCGTCGTGGGCCTGGAGAGCTACGCCCAGTTCTTCTTCAAGGACGTCTTCTACCCGGGCGGCGGGACGGCGCTCACCAACCACGCCAACGCGGCCACCACCGACCTGCTCGCGATCATCGTGGTGCTCGCCATCGCCGTCTCCCTTCCGGCCGGACGCGCCTCCGACCGCTGGGGACGCAAGCCGCTCGTGATGGTCTCGGCCCTGCTCGGAGCGGTGGGCGCCCTGGGCCTCGCCTTCTCCCGCGATCACCTGCTGCCGGGTGGCATGACGGCGCCGGTCGCCTCGCTCCTCGGCATCCCCTCCGGGCTCGCCCAGGTGCTCTGGTTCGGCGTCCCCATCGGGCTCGGCATCGGCTGCATCCTGACCGTGGACTGGGCCTTCATGATCGACCTCATCCCGCCCGACGAGTACGGCCGCTTCCTGGGCTTCTCCAACATCGCGACGGCGGGCTCGGGGATCATCGTCCGGCTGATCGCCGGGCCCCTCCTCGACCACTACAACGCCGGAGGGCGCATCCTCGGCGAGCCGGGCGGCTACCCGGTCATCTTCCTCATGTTCTTCGTCTTCTTCGTGGCCGGGCTGCTGCTGGTGCTCCCGGTGGTCGATCCGCGGCGGCGGCGCGGCACGGTCACCGCCGCGCCCCCGGGCGTCACACGGGATGGATGACCACGCGCCCCCGGACCCCGGCCTCCACGAGGCGGTGGGCCTCGGCCGTCTCCGTCGCGCCGCCGGACGCGCTCCGGCCCGGGGGGCTGCGCGGCGCCGGCCGCCCGCGGTACGGTGTGGCATCACCCTGATGAGCACGGAGGGCTCCCCATGGAGACGCGGGTGGAGACGATCACCGGCCACGATGGGCACACCTTCAGCGGCTTCCTCGCGGTCCCGGACTCGGGTTCCGGGCCGGGGATGGTGGTGTGCCAGGAGATCTTCGGCCTCACCGACTACATCCGGGGTGTCTGCGAGCGGCTCGCGCGCCTCGGGTACGTCGCGCTGGCGCCGGAGCTGTACTCGCGGATCGAGCCCGGACTGGTGCTGGACGAGCGCGACCCCTCCAACCTGCAGCGGGCGTTCCAGGCCATGCAGCGCCTCGACGTGCCCCAGGCGGCCCACGACTCGGTGGCGGCGCTCGAGCACCTGCGCCGCCTGCCCGAGGTGGGCCCGCACGGCACCGGGGTGATCGGGTTCTGCCTGGGCGGTGGTCTCGCCTTCATGGTCGCGGCCGCCTCCGACCCCAGCATCGCCGTCTGCTACTACGGCTCGGCGATCCCGGGCCATCTGGACCACGCGGACAGCGTGACCTGCCCGGTGCTGTTCCACTTCGGCGCCGACGACGAGTACATCTCCGCGGAGCAGCGCGAGGCGGTGGAGCGCGCCTTCGCCGGGCGGGTGGCCGAGTTCCACCTCCACCCCGGGGCGGGGCACGCCTTCGACAACCACAACTCGGCCCTGTTCAGCCGCCCCGAGGCCGCCGCGCGCGCCTGGGAGCAGACGGTGGCCTTCCTGGGCCGGCACCTCCCGGCCGCCGGCTGACGCCACCGCGCCCTCCCGGCCGCAGCCGAGGTCGCTCACACGGGGGCGACGTCGGGCTCCAGCAGCCGCCGCGCCTGGTCCTCCTGCATCAGCGGCTCGATGAGGGCGTCGAGATCCCCGTCCATGATCCGGGGCAGCTGGAAGAGGGTGAGGTCGATGCGGTGGTCGGTCACCCGTGCCTCCGGGAAGTTGTAGGTGCGGATCTTCTCGCTGCGGTCCCCGCTCCCGATCGCGGAGCGGCGCGTCCCGCGCAGCTCGGCGTCGCGCTCCGCCAGGGCCTGGTCGTAGAGGCGGGCGCGGAGCTCGCGCAGCGCCTTGGCGCGGTTCTTGATCTGCGACTTCTCGTCCTGGCAGGTGACCACCAGGCCGGTGGGAATGTGGGTGATCCGCACCGCGGAGTCGGTGGTGTTGACGCTCTGGCCGCCCGGACCCGTGCTGCGGAAGACGTCGATCTTGAGGTCCTCCTCGCCGATCGCGACCTCGACCTCGTCCGCCTCCGGCAGCACCACCACGCTCGCCGCCGAGGTGTGGATCCGGCCCTTGGCCTCGGTCTCGGGGACGCGCTGCACGCGGTGCACCCCGGACTCGAACTTGAGCCGCGAGTACGCGCCGTGGCCGTGCAGCTCGAAGACCACGGTCTTGAAGCCGTGGGTGCCGGACGGGGTGCCGCCCATCAGCTCGACGCTCCAGCGGCGCCGCTCCGCGTAGCGGGTGTACATGCGCATGAGGTCCGCCGCGAAGATGGCGGCCTCGTCACCGCCCGTCCCGGCGCGGATCTCGACGATGACGTCGCGATCGTCGTTGGGGTCACGGGGAAGCAGCAGCCGGTGCAGCTCGGCCTCGGCGGCCTCGGCCGCGTCGCGCTGGACCCGCTGCTCCTCCTCGAAGAGCGCGACCATCTGCGGGTCGCGCTCCGCGTGCAGTCCCGCCACCGTCTCCTCCAGGGAGCGGCGGGCCGCCCTCCAGCGGCGCGCCGTCGCCACCACCTCGGTGAGCCGGGCGCGCTCCTGGGAGACGCGCTGCACCCTCGCCTGGTCGGCGTAGATCTCGGGGTCGGCGAGCTCGCGCTCCAGCTCATCGAAGCGGGCCTCGATGGCGGCGAGACGCTCCTCCAGCATGCTCATGACCGGCTGATTCTCCCCCACCGGCGCCGCGGGGGGGCGCGGGCGACCCGACCGGAAACCCGGCGGCGAGGACGGGAGCGGCGGGACCGCGGGGTCGCCGGGCGCGCCCGGGGTTAGGGGACCAGCTCGCTCAGGCCCACGGGCGGCGCCCCGACGCCGTCGCCGGCACGCGCCGCCACGAGGGCGGTGATGGCGACCTCCATCTGGGCATCGTCGGGCTCGCGGGTCGTGAGGCGCTGCGCGGCGAGGATGGGCACCAGGCAGATGCGGCCGGCGCGCGTGTCCCGGATGCGCGCCAGACCCCGGATGCCCTCGTAGGAGACGCCGGCGACCACCGGGATCAGGGCGAGCTGGCAGAGGATCCGCAGCGGCCAGAAGAGCCAGCCCAGCGGGGTGAACACGATGATGCTGACCGCGGCGACCACCACGATGAAGCCGGTGCCGCAGCGCGGGTGGAGGCGGCTCGCGATGCGCACGTTCGCCACCTCCAGCGGCGCTCCGCCCTCCAGGCAGTTGATGGTCTTGTGCTCGGCGCCGTGGTACTCGAAGACGCGGCGAACGCCCCGGACCCTGCCGATCAGCCAGAGGTAGGCGAGGAGGATGGCGGCGCGGGCGGCACCCTCCCAGAGCACCGCGGCGACGGACTGCGGGTCCCCGTGGGAGAGGAGCGACGAGGCGAGCAGGGGCAGCCCGATGAAGAGACCGATGCCGAAGACGGCGGAGAGCGCGACCGTGGTCCGCAGCGCTCCCTGGCTCAGCTCGACCTCCTCGCCGAGCTGCACGTTGGCCGACCACTGCATCGCGCGCAGCCCCAGGCCGAGCATCTCGTAGAGGCTCGCCGCCCCGCGGACCAGGGGGAGCGCCCAGAAGCGCCGCGTGTACACGCGGGAGCGAAGCTCCTCCGAGAGCACCGTGATGCCGCCGTCGGGACGGCGCGCCGCCACGGCGTAGCGGTGCCGGCCCCTCATCAGGACCCCCTCGATCACGGCCTGGCCGCCGTAGAAGAAGGGCGCGGGCGGGGTGGCGGCCGCGTTGAGCGCCGCGGTGAGGAGGAGGTCGCCGGCCGAGGGGCGGCGCGGGCGCTTCACGCCGCCCATGGTACGCGCCCTGGACGGCGATTGGAGCGAGTGAACCGAAGCGGCGGCGCGGCCCGAAGACCCCCCGGTCCGGCCCCGCGCGGGGCTCCCCTCTCGCCTCTCAGCCGCGGGCGGCCTTGGCGGCGGCGCGGCGGCGGAAGCGCTCCACCTGCCCACCGGTGTCGACGATGCGCTGGGTGCCCGTGTAGAAGGGGTGGCAGCGCGAGCAGACCTCGGTCTTCAACTCGTGCAGGGTGGAGCCGGTGGTGAAGGTGTTGCCGCAGACGCAGGTGACCACGGCGTCGGTGAAGAACTCGGGATGGGTGCTGGCTTTCATGGGCAGGATGAAGAGGATATCAGGCGCCGGCCCGGGCCCGGCCCGCGGCGGCCGGGTGGGGTCGGGTGAAGTTGCCGTGGCTCACCCCGGGGAGACGGTCGCGCAGGGCGCCGAGCGCACCCGCCATGCCGACGCCCGGCTCCAGCTCGGGGAGACGGGAGACGAGCCAGTCGTGGTCCACGTTGAGGGTCCGCCACTGCACCTGGTCGACCCCCATCTCCCGGCAGGCCGCGGCGGTCGCCTCCAGCTCGGCAGGGACGTCCGTCAGGCCTGGGAAGGTGAGCAGGTTGAGGCAGACCTGACCTCCGGCGCGGTGCATGAGGCGGCCGCATTCGACCACCTCCTCGAGCCCGTAGCCGATGGGGCGGTAGTAGGCCCGGAAGATGCGGTCGGTGAAGGAGATGGCGCTGATCCGCACCGACGTGCACCCGGCGGCGATCATCCGCTCCAGCACCCGCGGGCGGCTGCCGTTGGTGTTGACGTGGATCGTGGCCCCGGGATGGCGGGCGTGGATGCGGCGGGTGGCCTCCACCAGGAGGCGACCCCTGGTCAGCGGCTCGCCCTCGCAGCCCTGGCCAAACGAAACGATCGCAGCCTCCTCCCCGCCGTCCAGGAAGTATGCGGCGAGATCGCCGAGCTCGACCGGGGTGGGGGCGAACCCCATCCTCTGCTGCGGCGGCGGGACCTCGCCATCGGACTGCAGGGAGATGCAGCCGAGGCAGTCGGCGTTGCAGGCGGGCGACGCCGGGAGCGCCCCCTCGTAGCGGCGCAGGAACGTGTTCTGCGCCGTGTAGCAGCGGTGCTCCAGGGCACAGCGGGCGAGATGGTCGACCAGCCGGTTGCCCGGCAGGGCGCGGCGGGCGGCGGCGACGGCCGCAGGGAGGCCCGCGGTCGTATGGCGGCTCGGCTCCCACCAGGCGAAGGCATCGGTGGGCAGCGCCGCTGCGACCAGCTCCCCTCCCCTCTCCGCGACCGCCGCGTAGCCGAAGAGGGGCAGGCGGGGCGCGTGCGGGCCGGGGCGGGAGGCGGGGACCAGGGTGCGCAGATGGCCCACCGGCAGGATCGCGGCCACCGGGAGCCACCGCTCCTCGAGCTCGACGGCGGTGCCGCCCGCGTCGATGCCGATCGCCCGCCGCCCCGGGAGGTGGGCGATGGTCGCCCCCTCCGGAAGGGGGCGGACGTCCCCGTCGCGCAGCGGCACCACGAGGGCTCCGGAGCGGGCCGCCGGGCGCAGCCCCTCACGGACGTGCAGCTCACCCCGGCGGTCGGCGACGCACAGACGCATGGCTCCGATTCTGCGGCGTCCGGGCCGGCGGCCCGCGGCGCGAGGGTGGCGGACGCCGGCGACCCGTAACCCTCGCGCACCGCGGGGCGTATACGCGGTAGCCTCCGCTCGGCAGCGCGGGCCGAGGGGGCGGACCGGGTGCGCGCCCCCGCACGGCTCCCCATCTCGCACTGGACACCGCCACTTGCCCACTCCCCGTCACCAGCCATCCGGCGAACCGCCTCTCCACCGGGCACTGCGGCACGCCGCCCGTCCGCCGCGGGCGGCCGCGCGGGAGGCCCGCCGGGCCGGGCGCGCCGGCGCCCACCTTCTGCGGAGGCGCCCCGGGTGGACGGCCGCGGCCGCGGCCGCGGGGCTGACCGGGCTGTGCGGTGCCCTGCTGGGACCTGGGCTCGCGACCTGGTTCGTGGACCTGGGGATGGACCGGCAGCGCGGCACCCTGCTCGCCTCCTCGCTGGTGGTGCTGGTGGCGGCGGCGGCCGTCTCCGCCCTCTCGCGCCGCCCCTGGCCCACCCGCGCCGGCAGCCTCGCCGGCTTCTGCGGGATCGAGATCATCCCCTTCCTCATCCACGCCGCATCGGCGCCTTCGACCCCCGGGTTGCGGGCGCGCCCCGACATCGCGGGCTGGATCACCCAGCCCCTGGGCATGCTTCTCCTCGCGGCCGTGGCCGCCCTTGTCGGAGCGGCGCTGGGGACCGGTCTCGCCCGCGACGCCGCACGCCTACCGCGCCTCGTGCGCCGGCGCTGGACCTGGCCGCTCGCGCCCCCGCTGGCGGCGCTGGTCGTGATCTCCGCGCTCGCCGCCGGGACCGCCCTGGAGTACGGCCCGCAGAGCGCCCTGCAGGACTACGGACCGCCCCGGGGCGCGCCGGTGGCCGCCGCGAGCCCGGCCGCGACGCCGGGCGCGGCCCACCCCACGGAGCCCACGCCGGAGCCCACTCCCGACCTCGCCGAGCTCCGCCAGCTTCCGGGGAGCACCACCGCAATCCTGGTGGGCGGGCGCCAGGTCGACCTCTACCTGCCCGGGATCTACACGGCCGACCCGTCGATCCGGCTCCCCGTGCTCTATCTTCTCCACGGCTCCCCGGGCGACCCCGAGGAGTGGTTCGGCAGCGGAGGCCAGCTTCAGGGGGTCCTCGACCAGATGATCGCAACCGGGACGATCCCGCCGCTGATCGCGGTGGTCCCCGACGGCAACGGCACCAACAGCCAGGACACCGAGTGGGGCGACGTCGCCAACGGTGACATCGAGTCCTGGCTCGTGGGGCAGGTCGTCCCCACCATCGACGGCCGCTACCGGACCCTCGCCGAGCGCGCCGACCGCGGCATCGCCGGCCTCAGCAGCGGGGGCTTCGGCGCCGTGAACATCGCCTTCCAGCACCCCACGCTGTTCGGCTGGGCGGGGAGCTTCTCCGGGTACTTCGTGGCCCTCTCCGGCATCTTCGGCTCCGCCTGGCGCGCCAACAGCCCCCTCTACACCGCCTCCACCGTTCCCCGGGCGGAGCGCATGCCCCTCTACCTCGGCGCGGGCGCCGAGGACTACGCCTTCAGGGCGGACACCGCGCAGTTCGCCGCGACGCTGAGGCGGCTCGGCTGGCCGAGCCTCGACGTCCAGACGGTGCCGGGCGGGCACGGCTGGGTGGCGTGGCGGGCCGAGCTCGTGCAGAGCCTCACCTGGCTCGGCCGCCTGTGGGGGAGCGCGCCGTGGGCCACCCCACCCGCCGCGGCGGCGGGCTGAAGGTGGGCGCTCTGGTCCCCGTCCTGCTCCTGGCGCACCGCCCCGCGGCGGACGCCCTGAGCCATGCCTTCGTCCCCGGCCGCCCGCTGGCGCCCCTGGCGCTCGCCCTCGGACTGATGGCGGCCGTCGCCGGCAGCACCCTGCGCTCGCGGGCGCTGACCGGCGCGGCCGGGCTCGTCGTGGCCAGCGGTGCGCTCGTGCTGGCCGACCCGGGGAGCCTCGGTGTCCTGATGCTCGCGCTGGGCGCGCTGCTGGTCGGCGCGGGCACGGTCGCGGCGCGGCTCGGCGCCTGGACGGGCTCCCCACCCGCGGGTGACCCGCTCGAGTTGGAGCGCCTGCGCCTCCTCCACGGCCGCACCCACATCTCCTGCTACGCGGGGAACGGGCCCAAGAGCTGCCTGGTCGACGGCGCCGGGGCCGTGAGCTTCCAGGTGCGCTGGAGGGTGGCGGTCGCCGCCGGCGACCCGCTGGCCCCGGGCACGGACCGGATGAGCGCGGCCATGGCGTTCCTGGCCCTGTGTGCACGCCGGGGATGGGTCCCCTGCTTCTTCCAGACCGACGCCGAGCTCCGCGACCTCTATCGCGGCCTGGGCCTGCGGATTCTCAAGTTCGGCGAGGAGGCGGTGGTGGAGGTGCCGCGATTCTCCCTCGCCACCGCGGCGCGCGCCGACGCCAGGCACGAGGTGGCCCGGGCCCGGCGGGCGGGGCTGGAGGCGAACCTCCTGCGCGAGCCGGCGGCCACCGACCCCTTCTGGACCGAGGCGGCGGCGGTCTCGAACGCGTGGCTCCAGCACCGCGGAGGCCACGAGATGGGCTTCTCGCTCGGCCGCCTCGGCGAGGCCGTGGACACCGCGACCTGGTACACGGCGGCGTGGGATGGCGAGGGGCGCCTGCACGCCTTCTGCTCCTGGATCCGGGTCGGCGACGAGGGCCTGGCGCTCGACCTGATCCGGCGCCGGCCCGGCGCGGCCGCGGGGGCGGTCGACCTCTGCGTGGTGCGCGGCATCGAGGCGGCGCAACAGGCGGGCCTGCTGCGCGTCTCCCTCGGCACCGTGGCTTTCCGCGACGGCCTGGGGGACGCGCCGGACGGCGGGCCGGCCCGATGGGTTCGCGCCACCGTCTACCGCCGCGGCTGGGGCGGCTACAGCTACCGGGGGCTGACCCATTTCAAGGCGAAGTACGCCACGCGCTGGGAGAGCCGGGACATCGCCCTCCCGCGCGGCCCCGCCGCCGCGCTGGTCCTCGTCGCGCTGGCGCGCCTGCATCTGGCCAGCACCCCTCCTGCGCCGGCGCCCGCGGTCCCTCCCCTGGAGCTGGCCGGCTCCCCCTAGGGCGCGGTCCCGCCGCAGCCGGCGCCCCCGCCCCACCCGGCGGCGGGGCTCCCTTCAGGAGTCGGGACCCTGGGCCCGGACCCTCTCCACGCCGGCGAGCGCCTCGCGCAGGCTCTCGATCCACTCCCCCTGGTGACGTGCGACCAGGCGCACGCACCAGGCGAGCGCCTCGCTGCGGCTGCGCGCCACGCCGGCGTCGATCAGGGTGTCCAGCACGCCCCGCTCGCCGATGCGCAGCCGGGTCATGACCGGGACGCCCAGGGTGGTGAAGTGCTGGGTCACCCCTCCGCAGCGCACACCCCAGGACACCCGGCGGGCGAACAGCCGCTCGGCGTCCCGAGCCACGGCCATCCTCCGCTCCCGCGTCTCGGCGCGGAAACGCTCGATGCGCGCCGAGCGTGCGGCGGCGCGGGCGGTCTCGCTCATGGCGGGCTCCAGCTCGACGTCGGGGATCTCGCCCACCACCAGGATCTCGTCATCGTCCCGGGTCAGCTCCGGGGGACCGCTGAAGAGGCCCTCGGGGAGCCGGCCGGCGAACCACCCACGCAGCTCCTCGTCGGTCAGCGCGGGAACGGAGGCGGTGCCAGGTCGCTGATACTCAACTTTCATGATTACATGATTACACAACTGCAAGCGGGGCGCAAGCACTCGCCGGCCGCGCGGCCGCAGCGCCCAGGGCGGGCCGCCCCCCGATGCCGGCTCAGACCAGGCGCTGAGCCTCGTCGGGGTCCAGGGCCACGTGGTGCTGGGTGCGGATCTCCCGGACGGTGCCGCTCTGCGCCCGCATCACCATGCTGTGCGTCTCCGCCCACCAGTTGTGGTACTGGACGCCGCGCAGCATCGCGCCGCCCGTCACCCCGGTCACGGCCACCGCCACGTCCCCTCCGGGCACCAACTGCGCGAGCGAGAGCGCCGCATCCGGTGCGATGCCGGACGTGCGCAGCGCCTCGGCCTCCTCCTCGTTGCGGGCCCACGGACGGCACTGCATCTCGCCGCCCAGGCAGCGCAGGGCGCAGGCGGCGAGGATCGCCTCGCGTGCCCCACCGGATCCGATCATGACGTCGACGCCGCTGCCGGGCCACCCGGCCATCAGGGCCCCCCCGACGTCGCCGTCGGTGAGGAGGGCGAGCCTGGCTCCCAGGCCCCGGACGCGCTCCATCAGCTCGTGGTGGCGAGGGCGGTCGAGCATCACCACGGTGAGGTCCTGCACCTTGACGTTCATCGCGAACGCGATGCGGCGCAGGTTGTTCTCCGGCGTGTCGGTGATGTCGACGGCGCCACGCGCCGCCCGGCCCACGGCCAGCTTGTGCATGTAGGCGCAGGGCGGCGGGGGCATGATTCCGCCGGGCTCCGCGGCGGCCGCGATCGAGAGCGCCTGGGAGAGCCCGCGGGCGACGAGGCTGACGCCGTCCACGGGGTCGACGCCGAGGTCCACGGCGTCCCGCCCCGTCCCCACCCGGCGCCCCGGGGAGAGGCGGCCGCCGGGGCCGTCGAACCCGGCCACCACCCGGCCGTCGAAGGGCATGCTCAGCAGAGCCTCCTCCATGGCGCGTTCGGCGACGTCGCGCACGGCGATCTTGTCGCCCCGGCCCAGCCACCGCCCCACCGCGAGGGCGGCGGCCTCGGTGGCGCGGAGCAGCTCCAGGCCGCGGTGACGGTCGCGGCTGAGCCGTGCGGGGGCAGCCACCGGGGGCTGATCGGTGGTGGTGCTCATCGACTGCATTATCCGCAGAGCCGCGGCCGGGCCCGGGCCACCCGGCGACCCGTGACCCGGCCGCGCACCCGGGTGCGGGGTTCGGGCCCCAGGGGCGAGCGCGGCCGGAGCACCGTCACGTGCCCGCGGACCGCTCCGGCTCCGCCGGGAAGGAGGCCTCCGCCGGCACGTCCTCGGGGATCCCGACGACGCGGACATCGACCGGAAGCCCGTCGCGCACGCTCTCGGTCACGACGCAGAAGTCCTCGAACAGGCCGAGGCAGCGGCGGGCCCGCTCGAGGTCGGGCGCCTCACCCCCGAGCCCAGGGTCGAGGGTCACGCCCAACCCGGTGAGGCGCAGCCGGCCGCGCGCGTTGCGGCCGGTCGTCACGCGGACGGTGGCGCGCATCGTCTGGACCTCCAGGCGTGCCCGGCGCAGGCAGAAGAGCAGGCTTGCGGCCAGGCAGTTGCCCACGGCCGCGGCCAGCACCCGGCTGGCGTTGGGGCCGCGCCCCTCCCCGAGGGGCTGCGGCTCGTCCATCAGAAGGGGGGCGAAGGACGGGTCCCCGAGATCGACCCGGAAGCGGTAGCCCGCCTCGAGCTCCAGGGTGACCGTGGTCTCGTCGTGCTGCTCGGTCATGGCGCCGTTCCTCTCCTCCTCCGAGGGGCCACGGATGGACGGACACCGGAGACCGTCCGTTGCAGCCGGCGCGCCTCCCCCGCCACCCGCCGCTCCCGAGCTCAGCCCCCGGCGA
>JAJZNI010000131.1 GCA_021847925.1 bacterium | reverse complement strand
GAGGGCCGCGCGGAGCTGGGTGAGCTGACCCTCGTCGTAGCCGGGGAAGCGCCGGAACAGGTGCTCGCCGACGACCAGCTCGAGCACCGCGTCCCCGAGGTACTCGAGGCGCTCGTTGTCGTGGCCGGGGCCGCTCGCCTCCCCGCGCTCGTTGTTCCAGGAGGCGTGCGTCATCGCCTCGCGCAGCAGCGACGGCCGGCGGAACCTGATCTGCAGCAGCGAGGCGAGGCGATCGAGGCGCTCCTGCTCCTCGGGCGAGAGCTCGGGGCCCTCGAAGGGCTCGGGCACCGGCAGGGCCGAGGTGAGCAGCGGGGCCTCGGGGAGGGGCGCCGTCTCCGCCGCCACCGGGGCTCCGGTGCCGCGCGCCGCGGCGGCGACGCCGGACGGTGGGGCGGCTCCCCCGGCCACCTCCCCGGGGACGGCCGTCACGGCCGCCCCACCCCGGGGTCGCCGGCGACGCGTGCGCGGGGAGGTGGGCTCGCCCGCACCCGGAGCGGGCTGCTCCGCAGCGGCCGGTGGTGCCGCCTCGGGGAGGACCCCGGGGCCGGGGGCCGCCGGCGCCGCGCCGGCCGGACCCGCCGTCCGCGAGCGGGAGCGCCGCCGCCGCGGGGAACCAACCTCCGGCGCCTCCGCACCGACGGGCGCCGGGGCGGCGGGCTGCGGAGCCGCGCCGGGGGCCTCGACGGGCCTCTCCTCCGGGCCGGCCTCGGTGACCGCGGCAGCGTCCGTCCGGGCGCGCGAGCGGCGCCGGCGGCGTGCCGGCACCGGCTGCTCCCCTCCCTGGGGAGCGGAGGTCTCGGTCACGCCGGGACCCGCCGCGGCGGAGGGAGCGGGCGCGGCAGGAGCGGGCGCGGTGTCCGGGTCCGCGGCGGCGGGCTCACCCCGCTCCTGCCCGGCCCCTAGCTCGCCGCCCCGCTCTTCTCCTGGATGTAGTCCCAGGCCTGTCCCACCGTGGTGATCTTCTCCGCGTCCTCGTCGCTGATCTCCATCTGGTACTCCTCCTCGAAGGCCATGATCAGCTCCACGAGGTCGAGGGAGTCCGCGTTGAGATCCTCCACGAACGACGCCTCCGTCACCACCTGGTCCGGCTCGACGCCGAGCTGGTCGGCGACGATGGTCTTGAAGCGATCGAACGTCACGTCTGGCATCAGCAGTCAGTCCTTCTGTGTCAACGGCGTGTGGGTCCTCGGCGGGCGCCGCTTCGGCTTGAGGGGAAACGATACTGCGAGAGGAGGGATCCTTCGCGTGCTCCGGCGAATCCGCCTCCTCGCTGTCCGGCGGGGTTTCGGCGCTCGCGTCGGGCGCACGAAAGGCATAGCGGCCGGAGGCGCCGTCGATGAAGGTCTCGATGGCCGCGTCCCGGTCAGCGGAGCGGGAGCCGGAGGCCCCAGGGCCGGCCGCCGCGCTCGAGCGGCGGCGCCGCCGTTGCGACGCGGGCCCGGGCGCCCGAGCGGCCTCTCCGGCGTCCTCGGCAGGAGAAGCAGGCACGATCTGCTCGGATTGTACCCGCGACCGGTCTCACGCAGACGCCCCCCGACCGCATCCGGCGCGCTGCCGCCGGTCGAGGGCAGCCCCGCCGGGCCCCTGCGGGCTCACGCGCCCATCCCGCCGTCGATCTGCAGGACGCAGCCGGTGATGTAGCCGGCCTCGGGGAGGGCGAGGAAGCGGATCGCGGCGGCGACCTCCTCCGCCGTGCCCATCCGGCCCAGGGGCACGCTCTTCATGGCCGCGGCGAGCACCTCGCCGCCGAGCGCCGCCGTCATCTCGGTGTCGATGAACCCGGGCGCCACGGCGTTGACGGTGATGCCACGGGAGCCGACCTCGCGGCAGAGGCTCTTGGTGAGGCCGATCAGCCCGGCCTTCGCCGCCGAGTAGTTGGCCTGGCCGGGGTTCCCCATGACGCCCGCGATGCTGCTGGTGCTGATGATCCGGCCCCAGCGCTGCCGGATCATGGGCCGCAGGGCGGCCCGCGAGACGTGGAAGGCGGAGGAGAGGTCCAGGGCGATCACCAGGTCCCAATCCGCGGCGCTCATGCGGACCGCGAGATTGTCGCGCGTGACACCGGCGTTGTTGACGACGATGTCCAGACGGCCCAGCTCCGCGATCACCCGGTCGGGAAGCCCGTGGGCGGCGTCCGCGTCGGTGAGGTCCGCGTCCAGGGCCACCGCCCGGGCTCCCAGCGCGCGCGCCTCCGCCGCCGTCTCCGCGGCGGCGTCCGGCCTGGCGGAGCGAGCGTCGGCCTGGCTCGAGTAGCTGAGGGCGACGTCGGCCCCCACCTGCGCCAGGGCCAGCACGGTCGCGCGACCGATGCCCCGCGACCCACCGGTGACCAGGGCGACCCTGCCCTGGAGCGGTCCCTCAGCCATGGGTGGGTGATCCGGGCTGCGATGCGGCGAAGCGGAGGCTCTCGGACACGGACGGTAAGAGTACAGGGACGGGGGGCGCGTCAGGGGGCCGCGGCAGACGGCGAGGGAAGCCGCTCGCGCAGCCCGCCGGCCGCGGCCAGGTCAGCCACGCCGAGGGCCGGCGTGCCGGGCGCGATGCGTCGCGCCAGCCCCGTGAGGACGCTCCCCGGCCCCACCTCGACGAGGACCTCCGCACCCAGCTCGAGCATCCGGGCGACGGACTCGGTCCACCGCACCGGCGACACCATCTGGCGGCCCAGCCGGTCCCGGATCTGGGCGGGATCCCGCACCGCTGCGGCGTCGACGTTGGCGATCACGGGTATCGCCGCCGGGATCATGGGCACGGTGTCGAGCACGCCGGCGAAGCCGGCCGCGGCCTCCCCCATGAGGGGCGAGTGAAAGGCGCCGCTCACCCGCAGGGGGAGCACCCGGCGTGCCCCGGCGGCGAGGGCGCGCCGGGTCAGCTCGGCGACCGCCTCGCCGGTGCCGCTCACCACCACCTGGCCGGGAGCGTTGAGGTTGGCCACCACCACGGTCCCGGACACCTGCGCGCAGATCGCGGTGAGCGCCTCCGGCTCCAGGCCCAGCACCGCGGCCATCGTCCCCTCCCGCATCGCGGCCATGCGGCGGCCCCGCTCCACCGCGAGGCGCAGGGCCGCCTCCGCGCTCAGCACCCCGCCGGCCGCCAGGGCGGCGAGCTCGCCCACCGAGTGGCCGGCCACGGCGATCACCTCCAGGTCTGCCGGCAGCGCCGCGGCCAGCACCACCTCCGTGAACACGAGGGCGGGCTGGGCCACCTCGGTGGGGCGCAACAGCTCCTCGTCGCCCGAGAAGGCGGGGCCGAGGTCCACCCCGAGGTCGGCGGCGACACGCAGGAGCCGGGCCCCCAGCTCGCTCGCCTCGAGCCCGGCGGCCATCCCCGGGACCTGGCTCCCCTGCCCCGGGAAGCAGAGGGCGACGCGGCTCAATCGGTGGTGATGACCTCGCGCCCGTGGTAGTGGCCGCAGTTGGGGCAGACCCGGTGGGGCCGTCTCGGCTGCTTGCACTGGGGGCACGGCGTCAGGGTGGGAAGCGGGAGGGCGTGGTGGGAGCGGCGGAAATCCCGCCGTCGCTTGGACACCCGCTGCTTGGGAAGGGGCATGACGTCTCCGCTGCGAGGGGAACGGCGGGCCGCTTCGCCGCGCCGAGGGCGTATAGGTTACCGGACCAGCCACCTCACGGCGCCCGGTCAGCGCGCGCGGCGCGCTCCACCCCCGCGCCGGGCGGGGGGCCCCGCGGCCTCCGGAGCGTCCGGCCGGCGCTGCATCACGCTGAGACCGTTGCGCACGGTCGCGGTCACCTTGGCGAGGTGGTCCTCGAGGTCGGCGAGGACCGTCCGCACGTACTCCTCCGCCCGGCCCACGTACTCCTCGGCGTCGGCGGTGATCGCCTCCGCCCCGCGCCGGGCCTCCTCGAGGATCGCCGACGCCCTCTCCTCGGCGGCGCGCACGACGGCGTGCTGCGCGACCATCTGCTCGGCACGGGCCTGCGCCTCGGCGAGCACCCGGTGCGCCTCAGCTCGAGCCTCCGCCTCCCGCCGCGCCGCCTCCGCCTCTGCCTGCGCGCGCACGCGAGCCGCGTCGTCGGCCGTCTGCTCGGCGGCCCGGCGGGCCGTGGCCTGGGTGCGCTCGGCAAGGCTGCGGGCGGCCGCTTCCGCCCGCTCGCGCAGCCGAGCGGCCTCCTCCTCGCTCTGGGTGAGGATGCGCTCACGCTCCTCGAGGATGGCCTGAGCACGCACGACCTCGTCGGGAAGCGAGACGCGGATCCTCTCCACGAGCGTCAGCAGCTCGTCGTCGTTGACGGCGACGGTGCCGGTGAAGGGGACGCGCCGGGACTCCGCGACGAGGGCCTCGAGGGCCTGGAGGAGGTCGATCGTGGTCGGCGGGCCGACGCCCTCCGTCCCGGCGCTCATGCGCGGGTCCCCAGCCTCTGCTGCAGCGCTCGGGCGCAGGCCGGGGGGACGAAGTCGGAGATGTCCCCACCCAGGCGGCAGATCTCCTTGACCAGGGAGGACGACATGAAGACGTTGATCGCGGAGGTCATGAGGAAGACGGTGTTGATCGTGGGGTCGAGGCGGCGGTTCATCAGCGCCATCTGGAACTCGGATTCGAAGTCGCTGACCGCGCGAAGCCCACGCACGATGGCCCCGGCGCCCACCTCCGCGGCGTGGGTGATGGTGAGGCCGTCGAAGCTGTCGACCACGACCCGCGCGCCCATGTCGCGGGTGGACTCCCGGATCAGGTCCACGCGCTCCTCCACCGGGAAGAGCGGCTCCTTGGACGGGTTGCGAAGCACCGAGACCACGACCCGGTCGAAGATGGACGCGGCCCGCTCCAGGACGTCGAGATGGCCCCGCGTGATGGGGTCGAAGCTGCCCGGATAGAGCGCGATCCGGCCGCTCACGGCGTGTCCCGGCGGCCCGCCGCCCGCTGCGGCCGCGACCGCCCGGCCGGGCCGCGGGTGGCAGGCCACGCCGCTCCGCCGGACCGCCTCGTCCCGGCGCGGACCCTGGATGCGGCTGTCCTCTGCATCTACTCCTCGGGACGGCGGTAGAAGGTCAGACCGGTGAGGCCGTACCGGGCGGTGCGCACGGCGCGCAGCTCGCCCAGATTCGCGGGCATCGCCCGGCTGCGGTGATGTTCGCACACGAGAAGGCGCGGCGAGAGGTGCCCGGCCAGGTCCAGCGCCGTCATCGCGGCGTCGTCGCGGTACGGGGCGTCCACGAAGCAGAGGTCCGCCCCGCCCACCTGGGGGGGGCGCCCCCGCAGCCAGGCCACGGCATCGGCCGCGATCAGCTCCGTGCGGGCGGCGCAGCCGAGCCGCGCCACGGTCGCGGCGATGACCCGGCGGCTCTCCGAGCCCAGCTCGACGAAGGTGACCAGGGCGGCGCCGCGGCTCAGGGCCTCGAAGCCCACCGACCCCGCCCCGGCGTACAGGTCCACCACGCGCCAGCCGCCGAGGTCCTGCCCCAGCATGTTGAAGAGCGCCTGCCGGACCACCGACCGGGTCGGGCGCACCGCGAGCCCGCGCGGCGTCGAGATGACCCGGCCGCGCCACTCCCCCCCCGTGATCCGTGTCTCCACCGCCCTGTCAGTCCAGATCGAAGATGGCCCTGTAGCCACCCATGGCATCGGACAGGGCCTCGTGCCGGTCGAGCGCCGGGTCCCGATCGAGCCAGGCCACCGCGGCGTCGCGGGCGCGCCGGGCCAGGACCGTGTCCAGGAGGTCGGCCGCGCGCACCTCGGGAAGGCCGTGCTGGCGCAGGCCGACGACGTCGCCCGGCCCGCGCAGGCGGAGGTCCAGCTCGGCGAGCTCGAAGCCGCTGCTGGTGGCGGCGACCGCCCGAAGCCGGCGCGAGCCCTCCTCGTCTGCGCCCGACTCGAAGAGAAGGCAGTGGGCGCGGTGGCGGCTGCGGCCCACCCGGCCCCGGAGCTGGTGGAGCTGGGCGAGACCGAAGCGCTCCGCGCCCTCCACGATCATCACGGTGGCGTTGGGGACGTCGACCCCGACCTCGACCACGGAGGTGGCGACCAGGAGGTCGGCCTCCCCGCGTGCGAAGCGGCCCATGCGCTCCTCCTTCTCGCGCGGTTTCATCCGGCCGTGGAGCAGCTCGACGCGGAGATCGGGGAAGACCTCCTCCGCCAGCTTGCGATGCTCGGTGGTCACCGCCCTCACGCCCATCCGGTCGGACTCCTCGATGAGGGGGCAGATCACGAACACCTGGCGCCCGGAGCGGACCTGGTCGCGCACGAAGGCATACGCCTCGTCGCGGAGGTCGGGCGGCACGACCCTCGTCTCCACCGGGATCCGTCCCGGCGGCATCTCGCGGAGCTCGCTGACGTCCACGTCGCCGTAGAGGGTGAGCGCCAGGGAGCGCGGGATGGGCGTCGCGGTCATGGCCAGGAAGTTGGGGATGGCGCGGGCCTTGAGCCGCAGCCTCTGCCGCTGCGCCACCCCGAACCGCTGCTGCTCGTCGACCACCACGAGCCCCAGGCGGTTGAGCCGCACGTCGTCCTCGATGAGGGCGTGGGTCCCCACCACGAGGAAGTCCTGGCCTCCCGCGAGGCCGTCGAGGATCTCGCGGCGCGCCCGTGCCGGCGTGCTGCCGAGCAGCAGGCGGGGGCTCACCCCATGGGGCGCGAGCAGGCTCTCGAGCGTGACGTGGTGCTGGCGCGCGAGGATCTCGGTGGGGGCCATCACCACGCTCTGGAACCCGGCACGCCGGGCGAGGAGCACCGCCATGGCGGCGACCACGGTCTTGCCGCTGCCCACGTCGCCCTGGAGCAGCCGGTTCATGGGACCGGGCCCGGCGAGGTCGGCGAGCACCTGGTGCGCGGCCCGCCGCTGGCCGTCGGTGAGGGTGAACGGAAGGCCGGCGACGAAGCCGCGGGCGGCCTCGACGTCGTAGGGCACCCTCGCCCCCTCCGAGCTGAGACGGCGGCGGCGCGCCCGCTCCGCGGCGAGCTGGAGGAGGAAGAGCTCCTCGAAGGCGAGCCGCTGCCGCGCCCGCTCCGCGGCGTCCTCGTCGTCGGGCACGTGGACCTGGCGCAGCGCCTCGGCCAGGGGCAGGAGCCGCTCCGCCTCGCGCACCTCGGGAGGGAGCGGGTCGGGCATCTGCTCGGCGACCGGCAGGAGCCGGCCGATCAGCGCCCTCAGGTACTTCGAGGTGAGCTTGCCGGTCTCCGGGTAGACCGCGGCCAGGCGGCCCACGTGGCGCTGGTCCGCCCTGACGCGCTCCCAGGTCGGGCTCTGGAAGGTGATCCCGCGCACACCCCACACCACCTTGCCGTGCACCAGGATCTCCATCCCCTCGGAGAGCTGGCCGGCGAGGTACGGCTGGTTGAACCAGATGGCGCCCACCGACGCCTCCCCGTCCTCGAGGGTCGCCTCCACCAGCGCCATCTGGCGGCGCGGGCTGCGATGGCCGCTCACGCCGCGCACGCGGGCGCGCGCGGTCTGGACCGCCCCGGGGACCAGCGATCGCAGCGGCACCAGCTCGCGGCTGTCCTCGTAGCGCCGGGGAAGGTGGTGGAGCAGGTCGGACACGGTGGTGACGCCCAGCTTCCCCATGAGGTGGGCCTGGGCCGGGGTGACCCCCGCCAGCTCGCGCACCGGGGTCTCCGGCCAGCACGCCCCGGGGAGCTTGAGGATCCGCCCCTCCTGGGGAGCCCGCGCCTCGGTCACACCCGTCATGCTGCGGCATTGTGACGCGACGGCGGCCGGGCCTCGGGGGGAGGTCCGTCCTGCGCGCCGCCGCCTGCTTCCCTGAGGGGGTCCCCGCGCCGGCCCGCCTCACTCCACCGAGAGGATGTACGGGTAGTGCTCCTGGCCGCCGCGGTGCACCTCCAGCTCGGTCCCCGGCAGGGCGCCGGCGAGGCGCTCCAGCAGGGCCCGGGCCTGGGCCTCGTCCACCTGCGCGCCCCAGTACACCGTGACCAGCTCGGGGGCCTCCTCCCGGTCGCGCAGCACGGCCTCGATCACGGCCCCCTCCTCGTCCCCGGTCGCGACGATCGTCCCGTCCCTGAGGGCCATCACCTGGCCCTCCCGGATCTGGAGTCCGTTCACCGAGCTGTCGCGCACGGCCCGGGTGACCTCGACGGCGGTGACCCGGGAGAAGGCCTCGGTCATGCGCCGGCGGTTGGCGTCGGCGTCCGCCGCGGGGTCCAGGGCGAGCAGGCCGCTGATCCCCTGGGGCAGGTTGCGTGAGGCGGCGACCCGGACCTCGACACCCTGCGCCAGACCATGCACCTGCTCGGCGGTCATGATGACGTTCTCGTTGTTGGGCAGGATGACCACCGAGGCGGCGCCGCTCGCGCGCACCGCCTGGAGCAGATCCTCGGTGGAGGGATTCATGGTCTGACCACCCGGGACGACCACGTCCGCGCCCAGGCTCAGGAGGATGTCCCGGAACCCGTCCCCGGGCGCCACCGCGATCACCGCGAACGCCTTCGGCGGCGCTGCCGGTTCCGCCTGCGCCCCTCCGCCCCCGGCGCGGCCGCGCGGGGTGGAGGCGGCGCGCCGCCCGTTCCGCCTCGGGCCCGCGCCCCTCCTGGCCTCGGCGGCCCGCGGCCGGGACGCACGCTCGGCGGCGCCGGCCCGCTCGCGCACGTCGTGGTGCTGTGCCGTCATGTCCTCGACCTTGAGGTGGGAGAGCCGCCCCCGCTCCGACGCGGCCGAGATCACGGGGCCGGGGTCGTGAGTGTGCAGATGGACGCGCACCACGTCCGCGTCCCCCACGACCAGGCTGGACTCGCCGAGCGTCCCGAGCTCCTCCCGCAGCCGTTCCACGTCGAGGCCCGGCCCGTTGATGACGAACTCGGTGCAGTAGCCCCACCCCCCCTCGCGCTCCGCCACGGCGGCGGCGCCGCGGCCCGCGGCCGCCGGGGCCGCCCCGCTCGTGTCGGAGGCCGGCAGCGGCACCGGTGCCGACGCCCCGGGCCGCTGCACCGGCGGTTCGGCGGAGCGCCGCCGCAGGGTCCCGCGGGCGGGCACCGGTCGCTTCCCGTCCTCGATGGCGCGGCTCAGGCCCTCCAGGATCACGGCGAGCCCGAAGCCGCCGGCGTCGACCACGCCCGCCTCGCGGAGCACGGCGAGCTGGTCGACGGTTCTGCCGACGGCGGCGTGGGCCTCGTGGACCGTCTGCTCCAGCACCTCCCGGATGTCGGCGGAGGTGGTGGCAGCACGCTGGGCCGCCTCGGCCGCCTCCCTGGCCACCGTGAGGATGGTGCCCTCGGTCGGCTTCATCACCGCCTTGTAGGCGACGCGGGCACCCTCCGCGAGGGCGCCGGCCACCCCCCGCGCGTCCACCCGCTCCCGATCGCCGAGAGCCTGGGAGAAGCCGCGGAAGACCTGGGAGAGGATGACCCCGCTGTTGCCGCGGGCGCCCATCAGCGAGCCGTGCGCCGCGGCGCGCATCACGGAGCTCGCGGAGGAGGGCACCGGCGCCGCCTGGGCGTCCTCCACCGCCGCGCGCAGGGTGAGGTACATGTTCGACCCGGTGTCGCCGTCGGGCACCGGGAAGACGTTGAGCTCGTTGACCTGCTCCTGGTTGGCCTGCAGCCATGCCAGAGAGGTCCGCAGGCCCGTGAGCAGGGCGGTGCCGTCGATCTCCGCGAGCGGCCGGCGGACCGCCGCGCGCTCAGCGGAAGCCATCACCCTCCCCGAGGTGGATGCCCTGGACGTTGACGTTCACCGCCAGGACGTCCACGCCCAGGGTCCGCTCGACCTCGTAGGTGACCGCGCTCATGAGGTTGTGGGCAACCTCGCTGATCCGGGTCCCGTACTCCGCGATCACATAGAGCTCGATCACGAGCCCACCGGGACGCACGCTCACCTCGACGCCTCGGTGGGCGGTGTCGCGATTGAGCCGCTCCGCGATGCCGTCGCGCAGGCCGCGCGCGGCCATGCCCACCACTCCGTAGCACTCGCTCGCGGCGTGGCTCACGATCGACGCCACCACGCGTGGCGACACCTCGACGCGTCCGAGCCCTCCGCGCTGGGTCAGGGGGCTTGCGGGTCTCGTGCTGCCGGTCACCTCCGGGCTCTCATCCTCGTCGCTGGACATCGGGGCTCCGCGGCCGCTCGGCCCCGCGGGGGACCTCCCGGCCGGGGGTCTGCTGATTCTGTGATATTCTCCCGCCGAGCCACCGCCGGTCGCCCGGAGGGCGGGCCCACCAGTATGCCGCCGGGACGGGGCGAGATGTCCTCCCGGCCGCGAGGTTCCCCGATCTCAGTATGTCCCAGCGCTGCGACCGATGCGGCAAGGGCCCGATGGCCGGCAACAACGTGAGCCATTCCAAGGTTCGGACCAAGCGCCGCTTCCTGCCCAACCTTCAGCCGGCCCGGGTACTGGAGGGCGGCCGCCTGGTCCGTGTCACCCTCTGCACCCGCTGCATGAGGACGGCCGCCAAGGCCCCTCGCTGAGCGCGCCGCCGGCGGGAGCCGGCGGTCTCACCCGGTCGCCCTGCGCGCGACCGGCGCCGGGAGGCCGCGTCTCGTCCGGCCCGGCCCGGGCTTGCCTCCGCTCCGTGGCCTCACCGCTGCGCGGGCACCCCCGCGGTGACCCGCGCTCCCGCCTCAGAAGCCGACGCCGCCGCCTCCCCCGGCCGGAGCGACCCCGTGCGCGTCCGGCGCGGCGCTGAGAGGGTCCCGTCCGGGCGCAGCTCCCGCCGGGGCTCCAGGGCGGCGCGCAGCTGGCCGCATGCCGCCTCGGCGTCGTTGCCCCGCGTGTCGCGCACCGTCACCGCCACCCCCGCCTCGGTCAGCGTTCGCAGGAAGGACCGGCTCACGGGCGGCGGCGGCGGCCCCCAGGGGCTCCCCGCGATGCGGTTCATGGGGATGACGTTGACGTGGGCGTGGAGCCGCCGCGCGATCCGGGCCAGCTCGCGCGCCTGACCCCTGGAGTCGTTCACTCCCCCGATGAGGCACCACTCGAAGCTCAGGCGCCGGCCGGTCGCCGCCGCATACCGGTCGGCGGCGGCGAGGAGCCGCGCCAGGGGCTGGGTGCGGTTGAGGGGCACCAGGCGGTCGCGCAGCTCATCGGTCGCGGCGTGCAGCGAGATCGCCAGGGTCACCGGCAGCCCCTCGCGGGCGAGGCGCTCGATGGCGGGGACCACGCCGCTCGTGGAGACGGTGATCCGGCGCGGGCTGATCGCCGCACCGGTCGCGAGGATCCGCACCGACGCCAGGGTGGCGTCGTACGCGTGGAGCGGCTCCCCCATCCCCATGTACACGACATGGGTCACGGGACCCAGGCCGTGCCGGTGCAGCGCCTGCCCCGCCAGCCTCACCTGGTCCACCACCTCGGCGGCCGAGCAGCTCCGGCGCAGCCCGAGCATCCCGGTGGCACAGAAGGGGCACCCCACCGCGCAACCCACCTGCGTGCTCACGCAGACCGTGGCGCGTCCCCGGCTGGACCCGCGCGCCGGGGTCACCATGGCCACCGTCTCGACGGTCTGACCATCGGCCAGGGCGCAGAGGAGCTTGAGGGTCCGACCCCCGTCCGCGCGCGTCGCGGAGACCTCCGAAGCGGTGATGAAGCGAAGATGCGCCTCCAGGCGGTTGCGCAGCCCGCCGGGGAGCTGGCGCACGTCCGACAGGGAGCCGGCGAACGGCTGCCACACGGCGTCGCCCAGCTGGCGAGCGCGCCACGCCGGCTCGCCCAGCCCCCCGAGGAGACGGCGCAGGCCCTCGTCGTCAAGCGTGCTCAGCGCGGGAGGCATCGACCCCAGGCGGCGCCCCGGCGCCGGCGCGTGGTCGCCGGCGGCTGTCGTCATCTCCCTCATGGTACGGAGGCGGCGCGCCCCGGCGGCACCCTGCCACGTGGGGTCCGCGTGGCCTCGCCCAGGGTCACGGGTCACGGGCCGCCCGGGCAGGATGTCACAACTCGGAGATGGGCCGATCGGCTCAAGGGCATCGATGCCATCCTCCTCACATGCCTGAGGTGCGGCGGGCATCCGTGGCTCGCGCGTGCGCGTGCCGCGGCCAGGCCCTGGTCGAGTTGGCGCTCGCGCTCACCGTCCTGCTGGTGCTGCTCGGTGGCACCTACACGGGGTGGGCAGCGATGCACCAGTCCGTGCAGCTCACCAGTGCCGCCCGCGCCGGCGCCATCGTGGCCGCCAACGACCTGCAGGGCCACCCCACGATGCCCTCCTGCCAGGTGCTGACCGACGCAACCGCAGCCGTGAACGCCGAGCAGGGGGCGAGCAGCACGTACCAGCCGTCGGGGAGCGGCTGCTCCGGCACCTGCGGCAGCGACTGCGTCACGCTCTCCACGGCGGCCGGGCCGCTCTCCGCGAGCGCGGGGATCACCGAGGACCTGGTCACCATCACGGTCACCGGACCGATCGCCGCCGACATCCCCGTGGTGCCGGGCATCCGCGTCTCCGGCACCGCCACGGCGCGCTACTGATGAGCGGCGGAGCATCTCGCCCGCGGCGGGGCCAGCGCGGCCAGGTCCTCATCCTCTTCGCCCTCTGCGCGGTCCTCCTCTTCGGCATGGCCGCCCTCGCCATCGACGGCAGCTTCGGGCTGGTTCAGAACCGGCGCGCCCAGAACGCCGCGGACTTCGCCGCCTTCGCGGGGGCCCAGCAGCTCGGGGGCACGACGATCTGCAACGGGCCCGGTGCGGCCCCCTCCCTGGCGCAGATGGTGAGCGTCGTCCAGGACGTCATCAACGCCAACGCCCCGGCCGTCGGCTCCTCGTGGACCGGTACCTTCCTCGACGCCGAGGGGAGGCCGATCCCCGGCTCGGGCTTCACCGCGGCGAGCGGCGGCGGCGGCACCTACCCGCCTCCCGGCGCCTGCGGTCTGAGCGTCGACGCCAGCCCGAGCTGGAACACGTTCTTCGCCGGGATCCTCGGCTACAAGACCCTGACCGGGTCGGCCACCGCCCAGGTCTCCAACACCACGAAGGGCTCCGATGTGTCGATCGTGGCGCTCAACAAGGTGGGACCGCACACGGTGCTGGGAGGCGGCTCCGGGAGCTTCGTCGTCGAGGGCGACATGTACCTCAACACGCTGGTGAGCAACCAGCCGTGGACCGAAGCCGGGACCGGCTGGGCGTACGACGACGCGGTGGACGCCAAGGGCAACAGCAACATCCACGTGTACGGCACCATCCACTCCGCGCAGGGCACGCACGGCGGCTTGCCGCTCTGGCCTCTCGACCAGTGCTTCCGGGACGTCTCGGCCCAGGGCGAGGGGACCAGCGCGCCCGGCGATCCCGGCGGACCGCCGTCCGCTCCGCTCTACGACCCGCCATGCAGCGACGCCGGGGCGAACGTGACGGTCGAGTACAACCACATAGATCCCTCGTGGACGCCGATCAACGACCCGCTGCAGAGCGCGGGGGCGCCGGCCGACCCGGCCCTGTCGAGCACCGACATCGCCTGCCCCGGCCTGGCGATGCACACGTACGCCAGCCTCGCGGCGGGCGAGACCACCGTGAGCGGGGTGACCACGCTCCTCCCCGGCGAGTACACGTCCCCGGTCCAGATCACCGGCACCGCCACCCTCGGTGACTGCTCCGCCTATCCGGGGGAGCCCGCGTACCCCGGCATCTACCGCTTCGACCAGGGGCTGTGGATCGACCCCGCCGCCGGCGCCCAGGTCACCGCGACCAACGTCGTGCTCTCCTTCCAGAACCCCTACCCGGTGGCGGGCAACGTGCCCGGCCAGGTGGTCGGGGGCACCTTCGCGGCGACGGGGAGCGGCAACGGAGCCCCCTGCCTGCCGTCGAGCACCATGTCGAGCAGCACGAGCGGCGCCGGCGGGGTGCCCCAGGCCGAGACCAGCGCGCCCGCCGCCCCCTGTGGCGGGACCAGCCCGCAGGAGTACGGGGTCACGGCCTTCGGGGACTCGTCCTTCGTGGCCTCCGGCCTCTACGGCACCGGGGAGAACTACTCCCTCCTGGTGGGGGGTGCCGGCAGCGTCTCCCTCACCGGCCCGACGGTCGGCGAGTACGCGAGCACCGGGGGGAACCCCGGTCTGATCCTCTACCAGGACCCGAGCGTCCAGGCGAACTTCGGCTTCGACGGTGAGCCGGGTGACAGCGCCACCATCAGCGTCACGGGTGTCGTCTACGACGCCTCCCTCGCGGGCTACGGATCGTCGGCCCCCCAGGACTACTGGGATGGGAGGGGCGGAGGCATACCCTTCTACGCCGGCGGCACCATGCAGAGCGGCAACGGCGCGAACTGGAGCTCCGGCGGGCCCGCCGAGTCGTCCGGCTCCGTGACGGTCACCGGGACCTGCATCGTCGACCAGTTCAACACCGACGGCCAGACCACGGTGACCATCGCGGGCAGGCCGTTCGCGCTTCCGGGGGCGTCGACCCCGACGCTGATCGGGTGACCGCGCGCCGCCGCCACGCCCGGCGCGCCGAGGCCGGCCAGAGCCTCGTGGAGTTCGCGATCGCCGCGCCCGTCACGCTGCTCGTCATCTTCGGTCTCATCGCCGGCAGCCTGCTCTTCTACAACAACGTGGCGCTCACGGACGGGGCCTCGGCCGGAGCCCGGATGGCGACCATCGAGAGCCCGCTGGTGGAGGTGAGCGGCACCGAGTACTGCGAGAGCGGGGTCCCGGAGACCATCGCCCGCGCGATCGCCGCCGGCGCCCCCAACCTCACCGTGGACCGGGCGCCGCTCTGCGCCAGCAGCGCCACCGCCACCCGGCTCACCCAGACACCCGCGTCCGGCGAGGTCAACATCACCGTGACGGCGAGCCCTGACGTCTCCGCCCCCACCAGCGTCACCGTGACGCTGACCTTCACCGAGAGGGGCCTGGCACCCCCCTTCACGGGCAGCGTGACCATGAGGGCCTCCAGCACCGATCCCGTGGAGGCGCCCTGAGCCTCACCCCACCAGGGCTCCGAGGCGCCTAGATCTGGCGCCCGATCAGCTCCAGGAACTCGCCGCGCGTCTTGGAGTCGGTGCGGAACACGCCCGTGAGCGCCGAGGTCACGGTCTTGCTGTTCTGCTTCTGCACGCCCCGCATCATCATGCAGAGGTGGTACGCCTCCACGACCACGGCCACGCCCGAGGGCTGGAGCACGCGGTCCAGCGCCTCCGCGATCTGCGTGGTGAGCCGCTCCTGGACCTGGAGACGGCGCGCGAAGACGTCGACCACCCGGGGGAGCTTGCTCAGCCCCACGATCCTTCCCCTGGGCATGTAGGCGATGTGGGCGCGGCCGTAGAAGGGCAGCAGGTGGTGCTCGCAGAGGCTGTACATCTCCACGTCCTTGACCACCACCATCTCCTCGTACGGCTCGTCATAGCAGGCGCCCCGGATCACCTCGTCGACATCCTGCGTGTAGCCCTGGGTGAGGAAGCGCAGGCTGGCGGCGACCCGGGCCGGCGTGCGCAGCAGGGCGTCGCGCTCGGGATCCTCCCCCAGCTCGGCGAGGAGGTCGCGGATGAGACCGTCGATGGGGTCGGCGGCGCGTGGCCGGGGCTCGGTGGTCATGGTCGAACTATGCCATCTCTCCCCCACCCCACCGGACCGGCGGCCGCGCGCGGCGTCCCCCATCCGGCCGCCGGCGCTGGTGCCGAGGAGGGGACTCGAACCCCTACGAGCTTGCGCTCACCAGCCCCTCAAGCTGACGTGTCTACCTATTCCACCACCTCGGCGTGAGGCACCGATTCTAGCAGCGGCGCCCTCCCCGGGCCGGAGCGGATGCGGGAGCGGCCGGCAGCAGGTCGGCGAAGACGAACCCGTCCCGTTCCACGACCTCCCCCCGCGTGACGGCGACCGGCCGCGCCCAGGCGGGCCCGTCCCAGACGAAGGTGTGGAACTCGCCGCGCTCGCCACAGGGGTCCACACCCCGGGGCAGCTCCTCCAGCAGCGATGCGTCGAATGGACGCCCGCAGAAGCGCGGATCCAGCTGCTTGGGGTCGACGCAGACCAGGACGGCGCGGGTCCCGGACGCCACCATCTCCCGGGCCAGGCGGGCGGTGTCGGCGCCCCACAGGGGAAACAGCGGGGTCATCCCGGCCTGCGCCATGCGCTCCTCGCGATAGGCACGGATGTCCTCGAGGAAGAGGTCGCCGAACGCGATGTGGGTGACGCCCTCCGCGCGGGCCCTGGCCATGGCCCGCGACATCGCAGCCTCGTAGTCCGCGTTGGAACACGGCCAGGGAAGCCGGACCGCCCGCAGCGGAAGTCCCACCGCCCGCGCCTGCCCCCGCACGAGCGCATCGCGGACCCCGTGCATCGAGACCCGTGCGAACTCCCGGTTGAACGTGGTGAGCAGGCCCACCACCTCGACCTCGCCGCGCGCCCGCAGGACCTGGAGCGCCCAGGCGCTGTCCTTGCCGCTGCTCCACGACACGAGGACCCTGGGCCGGCTCACGGACGAGACGCTACCTCATCCGGGTTTCCCGCCGGTGGCCGGCCGAGGCGCCCGCCTCACTCGACGAGGCGCAGCTGCTCCGGCTGCTGGGCCGTCGTGGCGGGGTCGTAGGTGATCATGGGGTTGGGGTGGTTGCCGCTCTGGACATCCCAGGTGCCGACGTAGACGGAGCCCACGTCCTCCATCGCCTGGTTGCTGTTGAAGAACACCTCCTGGCCGGGAAGGAACACGGTGCCCACGAACAGCGTGTCGCTGCAGCACCCCGTGGAGTAGTTGGCGAGCGCGATCGGCGTCGGCGAGGTGGTGGTGGGCGCCGCGCAGATCACGCAGACGGCGTTGGACGTTCCAGCTCCGGGGCACGCCACGCTGGGGGGCGTCTCACCGATCGCGGCGATCTCGTTGCTCGCCGTCGGATCGGGCGAGTACCCGTAGGCGCTGAGGTACTCCCCGGATTTCTTGTTGATGATGTTGACCGATGCGCCGGCGTCGAGCTCGAGGCTCACGCAGTTGATGCTGCCGTCGGTGAAGTTCAGCGTCTCGGTCGCGCCGGCGGGCACGACGTAGATGCCGGGGCTCGTCGCCGGCGTCATGGTGCCCCCCGACGCCAGCTCGACGCAGCCGGCCGCGCTGGCCCCGTCATACCAGGGGCCTCCCTGGCAGCTCGGGCCGGTGATGGGCGGCACCGGCGGGTTGGCCGAGACGCACCCCCACTCCAGGGTGTTGGGGTCCTGAACGGCCGCCGCGCCGTACGGGCAGTTGCTCGGCGAGGTGGTCTGCGGCGCGGCCGCCTCCGCGGTGAGGATCCCGCCGCCGGGGCAGGGGGTGGAGGAGTAGCCGTACTCCGGCTCGCCGCCCACCGTGGGTGGGAAGGCGGCGTACACCATGTAGCCGTAGCCGCTCACCCCCGGCGGGTCGTAGACGCAGAGCCCCGCCTGGCCCGAGCTCTGGGCCTCGTAGCCATCGCCCACGTAGGCGTTGCCGTAGATGGTCTCCTGCTGGTTCCCGGACTCGATCAGGTTCCTGGTGAAGAAGGTGTACATGTAGGGCTGCGGAGGTCCCCAGTGGTAGGCCACGGCGTGCGCCGCCACACCGGAGACGGGGATCCCGAGAACCCCGGCGAAGCCGTTGGTCACGCTGGTGCTGATGTCGACCTCGACGTCGTTGACCGTATCGTTGGCGCTGCTCCGCGGCGTCTGCGGCGGCGTGCTCACCGTGACGGTGTACTCGTGCCCACCCGCGACCGCCGTGCCCGCAGCCCGGTACTCCTCGAAGGTCCCCACGGTGCCGTACACGGTGGGGGTGGGTGTCCCCCCGCTCCACGTCCCACCCAGGTTGCGCTGGATCGTGGAGAGCGCGTCACCGATGGCCGCCTCCTGCTCACTGGAGGTCACCGCGGCGGTGAGGTCCGTGGCCCCCGCCAGTGCTCCGGCGTCGCTCACGTTCTGCAGCGAGCGCTGCGACACCGTCTGCACCCCCAGGTCCACGCCCAGGGCCACCGCCCCGAAGATCACCACCGCCATCAGCGCGGCGATCACCACGAACTGGCCGCGCGATCCCCGATGCCCGCGTCTGCGCGCCGTGCTCATCTCAACTCCCCTGGGTGATCCCGCACGGCTCGACCCGCATGGTCACGGTGTCGGCCACGGTGCGCTGGCCACCCCCCTCAGGGCTCGCGAAGATCCCGCCCACCAGGGGAACGAAGATCGGGACGGTGGCGCTGGCCTGCACCGTCACCCAGCCCGAACCCGGCGGGCAGTCTCCCGAGGTGGTGCCCGCCGGGCACGACCCCGCGTCGTAGCCGCCGCACTGGACGCTCACCACCAGGCTGCTCAGAGAGCTCTGAGAGGTCGCCCACACGCGGCACACGGGGTTGCCGCCGTTGGGGGCCGCCGCCGAGCAGGTCCCGCCGCTCCCGCTCGACGTCTGGTTGGTGGCGCTGTCGTACGCGTACGCCCCCGACCCGATCGGGTTGGCGCTCGCCGCCAGGGCCGCGTCGCGCGCCGCCCCATCGACGTTGACGTTGGTGTACAGGATGGCTGCGAGCTGCGCCGCTCCCAGTGCCAGCGCGAGGAGCAGCGGCAGAAGCACGCTCAGCTCCACGAGCGCCTGTCCCCGCCCGCCCCGCGTCCGCCGCCTCATCAGCATGTCGCCTCCCCGTTGGCGGAGAGCGACCGCGTGTCGCTGCTCCCATCGCCCAGGACGTAGCCGATCAGCGGCAGGTAGAGCGGCTGCTGGTAGCTGATCGACACCTCGACCACCTGCCCCGGATAGCAGGCCCCGCCCAGCTCGCTCGACGTCCACGGTGTCGCCGTACCGCCCGGGCCGTGGACGACCACCGCGTCCAGGTTGTCCAACCCGGCCGCCACACCCGCCACCTGGGCGTTGATGTAGGCCTGGATGTCGGCCGCCGTGCAGGTGCTCCCGTCCGGCAGCGTCCCCACGGCGTAGGGGTCCTGCGCCGGGACCTGGCCGCAGATGGCCACCGCCCGCGCGCTGTTCTTCATCGCCTGGTCGAGCTGGGTCTGGTGCATCGCCACCACGCCCAGCACCACCACGCCCAGCAGGAGCAGGAACCCCAGGGGGGCCGCCATCGCGAACTCGACCATCGTCGCGCCCCGCCGCGGGGCCCCCCCGCGCCCGACGGATGGAGGGTGAGCGGGTGCGGGAAGGAGCCGCCGGCGCGCGCGCCGGGCACGGCGCGGCCCTCCCCGCACGGGGCGCGGTCGGAACGGTGCGGGGTCCATCGAGCCTGCAGCCTCGACGGACGGATCGGCGGCCATCCTGAGTAGAGCAACGCACCGAGCCGCGGCTCTAACGGGCCATACGACAGGCTGTTACACGCCGGCCACCCGGCGGGCACGGCGCGGTGGTGATGGGCAGCACCGCACGACGCCTCCCCCGACGCCGGGCACCCGGTCGCGCCGCACCTCGTTGCGGGCGCCATCTCGGGCGTTTCGACTCCTGACATGCCCTCACCGATCGTGCCCCCCACGTGACAGAGGACCTCGACGGCTGGCTCACCGGCAGGCTGCGGCTGCTCGGCGCCGACGCCGCCCCGCCGCCGCCCCGCTACGCGCGGCACCGGCACCCCGGCCGCAGGCTCGGGATCGCCGCGATCCCCGCCGCGCTCGGGGTGAAGCTGGCGGCGGGCGCCGTGATCCTGGCGGCCGCCGCCGGGATCGGGGTCAAGGCCGCCGTCACCGGCAACGCCAATCCGCTGGACTGGTCCCCCGCCACCCCGGCTGCGCAGCGGTGCGCGGTGTCTCCGGCCCCCGCGGACGGGGCGTGCCCCGCTGGGCGGGTCGAGACCGGGGCCGCGCCGCAGGGACCGAGGCCCGGCCCGGCCTCGGGGTCCGCCGCTCGGCCGGGCGCCACCGCGTCACCCGGGCCGGTCGGCGGCGCGAGCCGGACCCACCCGACGCCGGCTCCCGGCGCCACGGGCCACGGCCACCCCACGCCGGCCCCCCGCCCCACCTCGCCGGGGCGCGGCGGTGGGGGCCGCTGACCCCCGCGGCCATCCGGGGGGTGAGGACCTCCGCGGCGGCACGTCCGCCATCCCGCCCACGCCGTGCACGCCGGCGCGCGCGTCCACCGGGTGAGCCGCCCCCTCCCGGGCCATGCGCAAAAAGAGAAGAGATACCCGGCGAGTAGGCCAACCTGAGCGCTGTGCTGAGACGCATCGCCGAATACCGAAGGCCGAAGCGTGCCGGGTGCGAATATCAGCTCAGTTCGCACACAGCGGTTCCCTGCTCAGGGCTCAGCCGGAGGAAGAGTCCCAGCCGGCGAAGACCGCCGACGGAACGGCGTCGAGCTGGCATGCCCCAGGCACGCGGCACGACCCGCCGTCCGCCATGCCCACCACCGCCCCGGAGCCGTCGACGACAGGTGCTCCGCTGCACCCGGGAGCCGCGGCTCCACCTGTCATGGCGATCTCATCCTGGACGTACTGAGTGGTGCCGCCGGACCCATTGAGTGTCGCCGCTACCGATTGAGCCGCGACGCTGAACTCACTCACCTGAACGCCGTTCTGCACCCCTGTGGCACAGAGGAGCCAGACGTGCTGTCCACGGGCAGGTCTGGCTCCGGCCAGGGGGAAGATCGCACCTTCCGCGGCCGTGGCTCCTTTCAGGGCAGCAACGTCCTCAGCAACCGCCTGATGGCTCACAGTCACCCAGGAAGAGCCGACACCCCACCGATTCGCGGCTTGACTGACAGTCACAACGTGAAGAGCCGTGATGAGCGTGTCCGGCCCGATGAAGAACCCGCTCCCGAGTCCGACCGCCTGATCGGATGGGAAGAGGCCCAGGAAGCCACCGCTGTGATGGACGGCTTCGACAAGCTGCACCTGCGCCTGCCATTGCTGAAGCTGGGCGTCCGACGGGGTTTGCCACGTCGTTGGGGGATTGATGAGAGGGAAGGGGTTGAAGTAGCCGTACACTCCAAGAGCCACTATCCCCTCGACCAACAGGACCGGGAGGAGCCAGAGCCGGGGTCGCGCGGCTCGCCGCGGCCGTGTCCGACCTGATGACCGCTCACCGCGCCGCCCGTACGCAATCGGCTCAACCGAGGGCTCCCTCAGCCCGTACCGGGTGAACTCCGATCCGCAGATGGGGCAGTAGAACCGGACCTTGGAGGACAGCAACTCAAGGACCAGCAAGAGGGCGAGTCCTGCGCCCACAATGGCGAGGTCATACTCTTGTCCCTGAGGCACCAAGGAGCGCCGGACTATGAGAGCAATCCCGACGGCAACCGCTGCTCCGATGACGTTGGTGACCAATGAGAACAGAAGCGGCGCCCACGAGGCGTGCGGAGGGACGAACTCGTTGCACTGATCGCACCAGCGGTCAGACTTGTTTAGCGGTGCGTCCGACGGCGGGAGAGGCTGCCACCGCTCGCCGTCCCACCAGAAGAGGCCATCGGGGGACGTGACCGGCCCGCTCTGGTGCTCAGTTGACGGCCGGAGAGGCTGGCCGCGGGGCGAAAGCGTCACGATGTCGTCGATGTCGGCAGGCGCCAGAACAGCTGCACCAGCGCCAGGTAGCCGTCACCCCACTCCCGGTCCCACCCGTCCGCGGTCCCGCCGTAATCGGCGGCATGGGTGTGCTCGGCGGCCAGGAAGTAGCCGACGATGGCCGTGATGGTGCCCACACTCCGCTCGCGGACGCCGAAGCAGTAGTCCTTGGTCACTTGGAGCGCGACCGTCCAGTCCCCGGCCCACTGGTAGTACCAGGAGTCGCTCTGCGCGGCGAAGCCGTCGAGCTGCTCGTCGACGGACAGGAAGTCCATCGCGTAATTGCAGTCCG
>JAJZNI010000104.1 GCA_021847925.1 bacterium | reverse complement strand
GCTGTGCGTGAGGCCAAGGAGAAGGACGACCTCCGGCCGGTGCAAGAAGTCATCGAGGCCTGGTATAGGTCCCTTCTTTTCATCCAGAAGCATGGCTCGGAAGGAGCGCTACTCAAAGAAGTTGAGAAGGAAGAAGAGGGCGATGCCGACCTGCTGAGCCTCGAACAAGTCCGTGCTGAGCTAGGCCTTTGACGGCCGCTAAGGCGGCCTATCAGTTTCGGCGAAGGCGGGTTATCCGCGAGGTCATGCGACAGGGAGCGGAGACCTCCGCGAGTTTCGCGGCTCTTCTCGGCGAGCTACAGTTTGCACCACGTGACGCCAGCCTCGGGGCGCGACCGTTCAAGTCCTCGGACGACGATCCAGATCTATTCACCGCACCCTTTGAAGGCGGCCTACTTCTTTACCGGGTTGACGATGAACGACGAGTGATCCGGCTCGGCCAGGTCATCTGGAATTTCTGACCACCTCGGGCTTCGAGACGTCGCTTTCATGGTGCCAGCGTGCTGCTGCCGCCCGCTTGGCGATCTCAGCTCTCTCTTCTCCCGTAAGTTTCGCCGCTCTCGCCTTGCCGCCCTTTAGACCGCCGCGGCGGCCTAGGGAGACGGCGGCGGGGTCCTTGCCTGCGTCTGGGTCCGGCAGAGTGGGCTCCCCGACAGCATCCCCTACGATGGAGGCGGCGAGGCGATTGAGATCAGCGGGGCGCTTGCGTGAGCGGTCAGGCATGGCCCCACGGAAGCACATCGTCACCCCAGCCGTCAACCCCGGCCCGGCTCAAACTGACCCACTACCCGCCGAGCGTTCGGAGGACATCCTCCGGGCCGAGTTCCCCGCGCCATCCGACACACCCCTGCGCGGCGCGTGATCGTCGCCGACACCGGCCCGCTCATCGCCGTGAGCGACGAGGACGATGCCTCGCACGTCACCTCCCTGCCAGAAGCGGAACGACAACGTCGGGCCCATTACGCGAGGAGGGCGTACTTTCAACGTCTCCGCGCTTGACAGGTCGGCACGCAGTCACCGTAGGGGACTGGAGGATCAGCAGAGCCCGGGTACGCAAGTCGTGCTCGAGACCACGCTGAACTCAGCGCCGTCCTGCATGTTACAGCAGCCGCGGACCGCCCATCGGCGAGCGCGTGATCTCCTGCCCGGCGAGAACCCCGCCGAAGAATTGATGCAGCCCGCGGTAGCGGTTGAGCGCGGTCGCCGGCTTGTACCGGGCGAGCTGGTCGGCGAGGTAGTCGGCGACGTCGTCGCGCCGGATGGTGGCCGGCGTGGTCGGCCGGCCGTGAGCGGTGAGCCAGGCGGTGAGCCCGCGGGCATCCGCACCGTAGGAGACGAGCGTTCGCTCGTACAGGGTGCTGTGCGGCAGAGTGAAACCGAAGTCAACGTTATACGGTCAAGAGGCGCTGTGGCTCCGGCTGGCTGGCCGTCGGACGGTCATTTTCGTATTGCTGGCGCGCCCAGGAGGATTTGAACCCCCGACCTTCTGATCCGTAGTCAGACGCTCTATCCGGACTAAGCTATGGGCGCGCGGGGCGCCGGGCCCCGGGGCATGGCCCCCGGACCGGCTCCGACGGCCATCTTACCCGTCCGGGGCGCTCCGGTCGCGCCCTCGGGCAGGCACCGGCCCCTCACCCGCCCACGGCGCCCGCGGAGCGGAAGGCCTCCGCCAGGCGGACGAAGTGCGGGCTGCCCCACCCACTGGGCACGTCGAACCCCACGCCGGCCCGGTACCCCTCGCCGCCCGCCGGGTAGGCGTTGTCCCCCTGCGTGACGTCCCGGAAGGCGGTGCCCGCCCGGCCCAGGGGGTAGACGGCGTCCTGGATCCGCCCCAGCCTGGCCCCGAGCAGGGCGGAGACGGCCGCGAACCCGGCGGCGACGAGCGGCGCCGCCGCGCTGGTCCCGCCGACCGTCAGCAGGCGGGGGGCACCCGAGGCTCCGAGGCCGGTCACCACCACGTATCCGGTCACGGGGTCGGCGTTGACCGCCAGGTCCGGCTCCGAGCGCCCCGGCCGTCCCGAGCCCAGGGACACCTCGAGGACGCCGTTCGAGGACTGGTACGCGGGGACGCCGAACTGACCCGAGACACCACCTCCGGTCGCCCCCTCGGAGAGCGCCGCCTCGTTCCACACGACCTCCTCCGCAACCACCCCATCGCTCAGCGTCAGCCGCGTCCCCCCGGCGGCCAGCACGTCGGGGCTGGAGGCCGGGTGGTCGGCCTGGAGGCTGCCGTCGGGACTGCCGTCGGTGGCCCCCCGGTCGCCGGACGCGGCGCAGTGGAAGATGCCCACGGCGAGGCATGCCTTGGCGGCGCTGTCCATCGCCGCCATCTGCCCGGCCGTCCAGGTGTCCTCGGGGGAGCCCCAGCTGGTCGAGATCCCCGAGAAGCGGTGGGTGGTGTCGGTGGCGAAGGAGGCCCACAGGTCGGCGAACCCCTGGTCGGTGTTGGGCGCGTAGCGCAGCACGATGCGGATGGACGCGCGGGGGGCCGAGACCAGGAGCGCCCGCGCCGCCACCTGCCAGTCCAGGGCGACCTCCACGTCGGCTCCGCCCGGGTCGGGAACCGGGAGCGCGCCGCCACCCACCGCCTCCTCGATGATCCGGACGTTGGGATGGAGCTGTTCAAACCAGCGCACCACGGCGGGGTCCGCTCGCCCGCCGAGCTCTGCGATCCCAAGGTCGATCGCGGCGGCGGCGCCCCCGCCGGGAAGTGCGGGGAAGCCGTAGACGGCGGCGAGCTGCTCCGGGGTGTAGGCGGCCCGCACGTTGGCCGCGCGGGCGATGACGTGGTGGGGTCGGGCCACCGGGCGCGTGCTGAGGCCGCTGACGTGCTCCACGATGCCGGCGAGGTGCGCGGGGATCGACGCCGCCCCCGCGTGGTGGCGGTAGCGGACGGTGCGCCCACCCGGCCCTTCGGCCTCGCGCATGTCGAAGGAGACGCCGAGGGCGGCGGCCACCCGGGCGGCGCTGCCACGGATCCGAAGCCGGCGGGTCGCCCGTTCGCGGTCGACCACCTCGAGTCCGGCCTCCCGGACCCAGGCCGCCACCGCCGCCTCGTCCTCGGGGAGGCTGCCGTGGGCGGCGGCGAGCTCGGCGACGCTCAGGTGGCGGCGCCGCCCCGGCGGATCCGCCGAGATGGCGTCCAGCACCCGGGCGAGGCTCGGCCGCCCCGGAGGCTCGCGCAGCCACAGCGTGACCTCCACCGATTGGCGCGCCTGCGCGGCACTCAGTGGTCCCAGGGGGCGCCCCCCGGGCGGCTGCTCGGTTCCCGGGAGCCCCACACGCTCCGGCATCTCCTGACCTCCCTGAGGCGGCGCGGGAGGCGGCGGATCCGGCGCCTCCCGCGCGCGGCTGCCACCCCTCGCCCGTCATCATGGAGAGAAACGCACAAGACGGTGTCCAGCCGACCGGAAACGGCCCATCCGAAGGAGGCAAGGACGAATATGGCGGCGACCCCCGTGGCGACCCTCCCCGACCTCGAGACCCTGCATGAGGCGGCCCAGCAGATCCGGGTGGACGGCATCCGCGCCAGCACGCGCGCCGGGTCCGGCCACCCCACCTCCAGCATGTCCGCGGCCGACCTGATGGCGGTCCTGGCCGGACGCCACCTCCGCTACGACTTCGCCCACCCCGAGCTGGCCACCAACGACCACCTGATCTTCTCCAAGGGCCACGCCTCCCCCCTCCTCTACGCCCTCTACAAGGCCTGCGGGGCGATCGCGGACGAGGAGCTGATGACCTACCGCACCTTCGGGTCGCGGCTCCAGGGGCACCCGACCCCGGTCATCCCCTGGGTGGACGTCGCCACCGGCTCCCTGGGCCAGGGGCTCCCCATCGGCGTGGGGGTCGCGCTCGCGGGCAGGTACCTCGACAGGCTCCCCTACCGCGTCTGGGTGCTCTGCGGCGACAGCGAGCTTGCCGAGGGCTCGATCTGGGAGGCCCTGGACAAGGCGGCTCACTACTCCCTCGACAACCTCACGGTCATCGCGGACATCAACCGTCTCGGCCAGCGAGGTGAGACCGAGTTCGGCTGGGACCTGGAGACCTACCGGCGCCGCGCCGAGGCCTTCGGCTGCCGCGCCCTGGTGATCGACGGCCACAACCTGGAGGAGATCGACGGCGCGTACGTCGACGCGCAGGAGACGGTGGGCCGGCCCACGGTCATCCTGGCGAGGACGGTCAAGGGCAAGGGGTTCTCGGAGATCGAGAACAGGGAGGGGTGGCACGGGGTGGCCCTGCCCCCGGACATGGCGGCGCGGGCGATCGAGGAGCTCGGCGGCGAGCGCGACCTGCGTATCGATGTGCGGCCTCCCCGCTCGGGGACCCCGGCGATCAAGCGGACCGCGGCGGCGATCAGCCTCCCCGCCTACACGCGGGGGGAGAAGGTCGCCACGCGCAGGGCGTACGGCGACGCCCTGGTCGCCCTCGGCGCCCGCCCCGAGGTGGTTGCGCTGGACGGGGAGGTGAGCAACTCCACCCATGCCGACGCCTTCAAGAAGGCCTTCCCCGAGCGCTTCTTCGAGATGTACATCGCCGAGCAGCAGCTGGTGGCGGCCGCGGTCGGGCTGCAGGTGCGCGGCTACGTGCCCTTCGCGTCGACCTTCGCCGCCTTCTTCTCCCGCGCCTACGACTTCGTGCGCATGGCGGCCATCTCGCGCGCCAACCTGCGCCTCTCTGGGTCGCACGCGGGCAGCGAGATCGGAGCCGACGGGCCCTCGCAGATGGCCCTCGAGGATCTCGCCGCGATGCGCGCCGTGGAGGGCTCGACGGTCCTCTACCCGTCCGATGCGGTGAGCTGTGCCAAGCTGGTGGCGCAGATGGCGGACCGTCCGGGCATCGCCTACATCCGCACCACGCGCAACGCCTACCCCGTCCTCTATGACAACGCCGACGAGTTCCCGATCGGGGGTGCCCGGGTGGTGCGGAGAAGCGACGCCGACCGGGTGGCGATCGTGGCCGCCGGGGTGACCCTTCACCAGGCTCTGGAGGCGGCTGACACCCTGGCCGCGGAGGGGATCGCCTGCCGGGTGATCGACTGCTACTCGGTCAAGCCGATCGCCGCCCAGGTGCTCGCGGAGGCCGCCCGGGACTGCGGCGGGACGCTGATCGTGGTCGAGGACCACTACCCCGAGGGCGGCCTGGGAGCGGCGGTGATGGAGGCCCTCGCGGGGTCGGAGCACCCGCCGCGGGTCCTCCATCTCGCCGTGCACGGCGTGCCCGGGAGTGGGAGCACCGCCGACCTGCTCCGCGCCGAGGAGATCGACGCGGAGGCGATCGCCAGGGCCGCGCGCCGCGCGGCCGCAACCTCGGAGGGACGGTGATGCCGACGCCACTGCAGCAGCTCGGGCAGAGGGGGCAGTCGGTGTGGCTCGACTACATCAGCCGCGAGCTGGTCACCGGCCCCGACCTCGCGCGGATGATCGCCGAGGACAACGTCACGGGGATGACCAGCAACCCGACGATCTTCGAGAAGGCGATCGCCGAGGGCACCCACTACGACGAGCAGATCCACGCGCTGCTGGACCGCGGGGTCGACGATCCCAACGAGATCTTCCTGACGCTCGCCGTCGACGACATCCGGCGGGCGGCCGACACCCTGCGCCCGGTGCACGAGCGCACCGGTGGGGCCGACGGCTTCGTGAGCCTGGAGCTGCCGCCCTCGCTCTCCCATGACACGGCCCGCAGCGTGGAGACCGCCCGCGAGTACCGGCGCCGGGTGGACCGCCCCAACCTCATGGTCAAGGTCCCCGCGACCCCCGAGGGCATCCCCGCCATCGAGGAGCTCATCGCGGCCGGGGTCAACGTCAACGTCACCCTGATCTTCGCGCTCTCCGCCTACGAGCGGGTCATGGACGCCTACATGCGCGGCCTGCGCCGCCGCCACGCCGCGGGACAGCCGCTGGATGTGCACTCGGTCGCGTCCTTCTTCGTGAGCCGGGTGGACACGGCGGTCGACAGGCTGCTCGAGGAGCGGATCGCGAGCGCCCCCGACGACGCGCGTCTGCCGGCCCTTCTCGGCACGGCGGCGATCGCCAACGCGCGCCTCGCCTACGAGGCCTTCGAGCGGCGCTTCCGCGGGGCGGAGTTCGCGGACCTCGCGGCCGCCGGAGCGCACCTGCAGCGCCCGCTGTGGGCCAGCACCAGCGCCAAGAACCCGCGGTACCGCGACGTCGTCTACGCGGAGGCCCTGATCGGCCCCGACACGGTCGACACCATGCCCCCCGCCACCGTGGAGGCCTTCCGCGACCACGGCGTGGTCGCCGGGGACACCGTGCGCGAGGATGTCGCGGGAGCGCACCGGGTGTTCGCCGAGCTGGAGGCCGCCGGCATCAGCATGGAGAGGGTGACCCAGGATCTTCTCGACGCCGGGGTGCGGTCCTTCGCCGATTCCTACGACCAGCTGATCCGGAGGATCGCCGAGAAGGCCGGCAGCTTCGCGGCCCCGCAGGGGCACGCCGCGGCCGGCGGGATGCGCGACGGAACACGGCGGTGAGCGGCGGCGGAGAGGGCGCCACCCTTCCCGGGGGTGAGATCGTCCGGCGCATCTGGGAGCGGGACCCGGATCTCTGGAAGCCCGGGGATGCCGGCCATGCCGCCGTCATCCGCAACCGCCTGGGCTGGCTCGACGTGCCCGTCACGATGCGGGAGCGGCTTTCGGAGCTGACCTCCCTGGCGGACGCGGTGCGCGGGGCGGGGTTCGCGGACTGCGTCCTCCTCGGCATGGGCGGATCGAGCCTGTGTCCCGAGGTGCTGCGCACCTCCTTCGGCCCCTTCGCGGGATTCCCCGTCCTGCACGTGCTCGACACCACCGACCCCGACGCGATCACCGCCCTCGAGCGACGGCTGCAGCTGGACCGGACCCTCTTCATCGTGGCCAGCAAGTCGGGCACGACGCTGGAGACCATGTCCCACCTCGCCCACTTCTGGGAGGCGGTGACGGCCGCGGGCGTCACCGACCCCGGCGCCCACTTCGTGGCCGTCACCGACCCGGGAACCCCCCTTGCCACGACCGCGCGGGAGCGCCGCTTCCGGCGCATCTTCGAGAACCCGCCCGACATCGGCGGACGCTACTCGGCCCTCTCGTTCTTCGGCCTGGTGCCCGCCGCGGTGATCGGCCTGGACGTGGCCAGGCTGCTCGAGCGGGCGATCGCCATGCGCGAGAGGTGCTCGGTGGGCACTCCGGCCGAGGAGAACCCCGCCCTCGAGCTCGGCATGGCGATGATCCGCCACCACGCCGCCGGCCGGGACAAGGTGACCATCCTGGCCTCCCCTCAGATCGGCGCCTTCTCACTCTGGGCGGAGCAGCTCATCGCCGAGTCCACCGGCAAGGAGGGCAAGGGCTACATACCGATCGGGGCCGAGCCGGCCGGCCGGCCCGACGTGTACTCGGACGACCGGCTCTTCGTCGCGCTCTGTCTCGGCGAGCCCTGCCACGTCGTCTCCCACGTGCGGGCGCTCACCGCCGCCGACCGGCCCGTGGTCGCCCTGGAGCTGGCCGACCCCTACGACCTGGGCGGCGAGTTCTTCCGCTGGGAGATGGCGACGGCGATCGCGGCGGTCCCGCTGGGGATCGATCCCTTCGACGAGCCCAACGTCAAGGAGTCCAAGGACAACACCGCCCGGGTGCTGGCCGGCTTCGAGAGCGCAGGTGGCTTCCCGGCTCCCCCCGAGCCCGCGGCCGCGGGTGGCGGGCTGCGAGTCTACGGGGGAGACCCCGCACCCACGGCGGCGGAGGCTCTCGTCGCCTTCCTCGACGGGGTTCGGCCCGGCGACTACGTCGCCCTGATGGCGTACGTCAACCCCACCGAGGACCACGAGGAGGCCCTGCAGGCCCTGCGCACGGCGATCCGCGACCGCGAGAGGGTGGCCACCACCCTGGGCTTCGGGCCACGCTTCCTCCACTCCACCGGGCAGCTCCACAAGGGCGGCCCCAACACCGGCATGTACATCCAGATCACCACGCAGCCGCGCTCCGACGCGGACATTCCCGGCCAGCGCTTCAGCTTCGCGGTGCTGGAGCGCGCCCAGGCCGAGGGCGACCTGCAGTCGCTGCGCGCTCACGGTCGCCGGGTGATCCGCATCGACATCGAGGGCGGCCTCACCTCCCAGCTCGAGTGCCTGACCCGGGCGGTGCGGGGCGAGGACGCGCCCACGACGGGGTAGCGGCCACGAGCACCGGCGCCGGCGCCATCCCCGGGGAGGCCGCGACGGGCCCTGCCGACGAGGCTGCGGCGGCCGCCGCGCCGCCCCCCTGTGCCCTGGTCATCTTCGGAGCGAGCGGCGACCTCACCCGGCGCAAGCTGGTGCCGGCCCTGTACGCCCTTGCCTGCGACGGCCTTCTGCCGGCGGGGTTCGCGGTGGTGGGGACGGGTCGCAGCGAGATGTCCGACGCCGCCTTCCGGGAGACCATGCGGGACGCGGTGACGCGCTTTGCGCGCGTCCGCTTCGACGCCGCGGCGTGGGAGCGCTTCGCCGCGGCCCTGCACTACGTCGCCATGGAGTACGCGGCGAGCGGGCTGGCGCGGCTGAGCGAGCGTCTTGAGGCCGTGGACCGGGCCCACGGGACGGGGGGCAACCGCATCTACTACTTCGCCACCCCGCCGAGCGCCTTCGTCCCCCTCGCCGAGCTGCTCGGGGAGGCGGGGATGAGCCAGGAGGAGGGCGGGGCGTTGCGGCGCCTGGTGGTGGAGAAGCCGTTCGGGCGCAACCTCGCCACGGCCCGCGAGCTCAACACCGCCCTGCACCACGCCTTCGAGGAGCCGCAGATCTACCGCATCGACCACTACCTGGGCAAGGAGACGGTCCAGAACGTGATGGTCTTCCGATTCGCCAACGGGATCTTCGAGCCCATCTGGAATCGCCAGTACATCGACCACGTGCAGATCACGGTGGCGGAGACCCTGGGGGTCGAGGGGCGCGGGGCCTACTACGAGGAGGCCGGGGCTCTGCGCGACATCATCCAGAACCACGTGATGCAACTCGCCGCGATCGTCGGCATGGAGCCCCCCGGCAACTTCGAGGCGGAGACGGTGCGCGACGAGAAGGTCAAGCTGCTGCGCGCCATCCGCCCCATCCACCCCGACGACGCGCTGCGGCACACGGTGCGCGGCCAGTACGCCGCGGGCGAGATCGACGGCGAGCCCGTGCCCGGCTACCGCGAGGAGCCCGGGGTCGAGCCGGAGTCGCTGCGCGAGACCTACGTTGCCATGAAGCTGGACATCGACAACTGGCGCTGGGCCGGCACCCCCTTCTACCTGCGCACCGGCAAGCGCCTCCCCAGCCGGGCCACCGAGATCGCCATCCAGTTCCGGCGCGTTCCGCACTCGCCCTTCAGCGGCCACCGCGCCACCCCGGGCGGGGCGCTGCCGCCCGGCGGCATCGAACCCAACCTCCTGCTGGTGCGCATCCAGCCCGACGAGGGCATCAGCCTGCGCTTCGGTGCCAAGGTTCCCGGCCAGTCCATGCGCATCCGCAGCGTGGACATGGATTTTCGCTACGGGTCGAGCTTCGCGCGTCAGTCGCCCGACGCCTACGAGCGGCTGCTGCTCGACGCCATGCTGGGGGACGCCACCCTCTTCGCCCGGGAGGACGAGGTCGAGGAGGCGTGGCGCGTCTGCACCGCCATCCTCGACGGCTGGCGGGCCCATCCCCCCGACCGAGCCCACACCCCCAACTACCCGGCGGGAGCGTGGGGCCCGGAGGCGGCCGACGCCTTCATCCGGCGTGACGGCCGGGAATGGAGGAGACCGTGACCGGCCCGGAGCACGGGGGTGGCGGGCCCCCGCGGGCGACCAGCCGGGGGACCCGCCCGTGAGCGCGGCCGGGCGCGAGGGCGCCGCACCGGCCGGCGGGGCCCGGGGGAGCCTGTCCCGCCTGCCCGGGACGGTGACGGTGCACACCGGCCTCGCGGGGATCGCCGAGGCGGCCGCCGCGTGGCTGGAGACGATCGCCCGGGAGGCCTCGGCGGCCTCCGGCCGCTTCCGGATCGCGCTCGCGGGCGGGGGCACACCGCGCACCCTGTACGAGCTCCTGGCCTCCGCGCCGTGGCGGCGCCGGACCCGGTGGGATGCCTGGGAGGTCTTCTTCGGCGACGAGCGTGCCATCCCGCCGGAGGCCGGCGGCAGCAACTTCCGGATGGCGCGGGAGTCGCTCCTGTCCCGCGTCCCCATCCCGGAGGAGCGGGTGCACCGCATGGAGGCGGAGCGCGTGGACCTCGACGCCGCGGCGGCGGACTACGCGGCCGTGCTCACGGCGGCGTGCCCCCCGTGGGGCCCCGCGCGGGTGCCCCGGCTCGATTGCGTCCTCCTCGGCCTCGGCGAGAACGGGCACACGGTCTCCCTCTTCCCCGGCGACCCGTCGCTCGACGTCACCGACCGCTGGGTGGTGCGCTCGCGCGCCGACTACGCGCCGTACGATCGCCTCACCCTCACCTTCCCGGTGCTCGACGCCGCGGCCCACGCCGCCTTCCTGGTGGCCGGCGCCGCCAAGGGGGAGGCGCTCCGGGGAGTGCTCCGCGGAGACGTGCCCGCCGCCCGCGTCCACCCCCGGGACGGCGAGCTGCGCTGGTTCCTCGACGAGGCCGCGGCGGGGGCGCTGTAGTCTCAGCGCACGCGCATCACCAGCCGGTGCGCGAGCGCGAGGAGGGCGAGCGCCAGGACCACGAAGATCACCGCCTCGATTCCCTGGAAGAGCCAGAAGCGGGTTTCGGGCTGCACCTGCGCAATGGCGGAGATCGGGTAGTGGTTCCCGCCGAGGACGGGGGCGGGAGGCGGCAGGGTGCAGAAGCCCGCCCCCGCGAAGCCCGCCGCGCGACCGGTCGCATCGACGCAGACCGTCGGACCGACCGGCCAGTCGCCGGGGGGGACCGCGAGGACGGCCTCCGAGTGGACGGCGGAGAACGTCGCTGTGACAGGGGGCAGGTAGCGCGGACGGGCGAGGAGCGCGATGGTGACGCGGACGGCAATGTACACGACGAGCGTGAGCAGGACCGCGGGCGTGGTGCGCTTGAGCGCGGCTCCCGCCGCGGTGCCGAGGCAGAGGGCGAAGAGCGTGTACGCGACCAGCACCGGCGGGGCGATGTCGAAGCCCTGCCAGATGGATGCCCCGGCGCCCCGCTGCGCGGCGAACCATCCCTGCATCGCGGCGGCGCAGAGTGCGGCGGCGGCAACGCCCCCGAGGCTCAGGAGGAGAACCCGTCGCCGGAACCACTCGCGGCGCGAGATGCCCTGGGTCCAGGCGAGCACGTGAGCGGGGTTCTCGAGCTCCCGCGCAACCGTCGCCGCGCCGACGAAGGTGCCCACCAGGACGGGGAGCAGGAGGCCCCCTTCGTCGATCAGCGCCCACAGCGTGGCGTTCACCTGCGGGTCCACAGACGTGCAGGACGTGGTCTCTGCGGGGCCCCCGGTGCAGAACTCCGCCATTCCCGGAAAGCGCGGCGCGTAGAGCGCGAGGAGCAGGATCACGCCGACGCCGAGACAGGCGATCAGCAGCGCCAGCATCACGGCGTCGGCGCGATGCTGGCGCCAGGTCAGCCAGGTCACGACGCCTCCTCGGCCGCAACTGGGGAGGATTCCACGCCGCCGCCCCTCGCGGGATTCGCCAGGTACGCGAGGACGAGGTCCTCGAGGCCGACCGCCTCCGTCCGCCAGCCGGAGGGCAGGGATGGGCTGGCGCCGCGGACGAGGAGCGCGCTCTCCCGCTCGGCGTGGCGCGCCGAGATGACGGCCGCCCCGGCCGCGACCCGGGTCGCCTCCGAGGGCGGACCGACGAGGATGCGATGCTGCTCCATGAGCTCGTCGATGCCTCCCGCGAGCTGGACCCGGCCCTGGCCCAGGATCACGAGGTGGTCGCAGACGCGCTCGACGTCCGCGATCAGGTGCGAGGCCAGCACGACGCTCACCCCGTCGGCAGCGACGGTGCCGACCAGCTCGCTCATCAGCTCCCTCCGCGCCAGCGGGTCGAGGGCCGCGGCGGGCTCGTCGAGGAGGAGCAGCCGGGGGCGCTTGCCCAACGCGAGGCTCAGGCTCACCTGGGCCTGCTGGCCGCTGGAGAGGCGGCGCACCTGGCGGTCGAGGGGGATGCCGTGGCGCCTGAGCCGGGCGCGCGCCGCGGCATCGTCCCAGGTGTGATTGAGCTCGCGGCCGAGCCGGAGGATGTCCGCCACCGTGAAATACGGGTAGAGGGGACGGTTCTCAGCCATGAGACCGACATGGGCGAGCACCGCGGCGGGGTCCGAGAGGGGCGAGCGGCCGAGCACCTCCAGCTCGCCGGAGCTGGGGGAGAGCAGCCCCATCGCGAGCTTCAGAAGGGTCGACTTGCCCGCCCCGTTGGGACCCACCAGCGCCGTGATGCGGCCCTCGGGAACCTCCAGGTCGCAATCGCGCAACGCCCAGGTGGCGCGGTAGCGCTTGCTCAGGTGGCTGGCTCGGATCGCCGCTGTCATGCCGCCCGTCCTCCGTAGGCTCGCTCCACCGCGGAGGCGAACAGCGCCGCCACCGCCTCCTGGTCCAGGCCGGCGCCGCGCGCTCGAACGATCCACGCGTCGAGGCTCGGCCCCAGGCGGCGGAGAAGCGCCGGCTCGACCGCGGGCGGTGCCGTCTCGGCGACGAAGGTCCCCATCCCCGCCCGGCTCCGCACCACTCCGTCGTTCTCCAGCTGGCTGTACGCCTTGAGCACCGTGTTCGGGTTGATGGCCAGCGCGGCCACCACCTCGCGCGCCGCGGGCAGCCGGTCGCCGGGCCGGAGCACTCCGCGGAGCACCGCCTGCCGCACCTGCCGGACCAGTTGGACATAGGCCGGCACACCCGATCCCGGCTCCAATCGAAGATTGATCAATTCACTATATCCCTAGTGATTTATATGATGGTCCGCGGAGGAGGCCGGCGTCAAGTGGCGCCGCGGGCGTCGCCGGGGAGGGGGGCAGGTCCGGCGGGGGGACGTGAGCTCCGCGCCGGACCTCGGTCGAGTACCCTCCCCGCATGCCCCGCACCTGGCCGCGCTGCACCCGTGGCATCGCCGTCGCCCCCTCGCTCCTCGCCGCCGACTTCGGCCACCTGGCCGAGGCGGTGCGCGCGCTGGAGGGGAGCGGCGCCGACCGCCTCCACATCGACGTCATGGACGGCGACTTCGTGCCCAACTTCACCTTCGGGACCGACACCCTGCGGGCCCTGCGCACGGAGACGGAGCTGCCCTTCGAGGTCCACCTCATGATCCGGGAGCCGGAGCGGCACCTGGCCACCTTCGCCGGGGCCGGGGCCGACGCCATGACCGTGCACTGGGAGGCGTGCCCGCACCTGCACCGGACCCTGCAGCGGATCCGGGAGCTGGGCTGCCGCGCGGGAGGCGCGGTCAACGTCAGCACCCCGGTCTCGGTGCTCTACGACATCCTGGACTCCCTGGACCTCGCGCTGGTGATGACCGTGGATCCCGGGTTCGGCGGCCAGTCCCTCATCCCGCGCACGCTGGTCAAGGTGGCCCAGCTCCGCCGCGAGATCGACGCCCAGGGCGCGGCGGTCGAGCTGGAGATCGACGGCGGCGTGGAGGGCCACAACGCCGCCGAGTGCGCCCGGGCCGGAGCGACGGTGCTGGTGGCGGGCACCTCGGTGTTCCATCACCCCGAGGGACCGGCGGAAGGGGTGCGCCGGCTGCTCGGGGCGGGCGCGCGGGGAGCTCCGCCCACCCCCTGACGGCGCGGACCCCGTGCCCTGAGCGCCCGGCGCCCTCCTCAGCGCAGCTCGTACGCCTCGTCGATGTAGTCGTTGAGCATGCGGGCGGCGGAGAACTGGGGCCCGACGGTGCGCAGCGAGCGCTTCACCCGGGCCAGCCACCGGTGGGGGATGCCGTCCGCGTCGCGATCGAAGAAGAGGGGGAGCACCTCGTTCTCGAGGACGTCGTAGAAGACTGCGGCATCCCGCTGGTCCTGCACGTGGAGGTCGAAGGCGACCTCGCCCGGCAGCCCCCAGCCGTTCTCGCCGTCGAACGCCTCCGCCCACCACCCGTCGAGGATGGAGAGGTTGAGAGCGCCGTTCAGGGCGGCCTTCATCCCGCTCGTCCCGCTCGCCTCCAGGGGCGGGCGGGGAAGGTTGATCCAGAGGTCGCAGCCGGCCACCATCTGCGCCGCGATCCCGAGATCGTAGTTGTCGAGGAAGGAGACGCTCCCGGCCACGCCGACGTCCCGCTTGAGCGAGAAGAGGGTCTGCGGCGAGTGCTTGCTCTCCTCGTCGTTGGGGTGTGCCTTGCCGGCCACGAAGAGCTGGACCGGGCGGGCGGGGTCGGTCACGAGGCTCCGGAGTCGCTGCGGGTCCATGGTCAGGATGTAGAGCCGCTTGTAGGAGGCGAGGCGGCGCGCGAAGCCGATGGTGAGCGCCGTGTCGCTGAATCCCCGCTCGGCGGCCTCGACGACGCTGCGTGGATCGGAGCGGGCCAGGCGGTTGGCCACCGTGCGATCGCGCGCCCCCTCCACGAGCGCGGCGCGCAGCCGGTTGCGCACCTCCCACAGCTCCGCATCGGGGATGGACTCGACGGCCTCCCAGGTGGACGGTTCGGACGTGCGCTCGACCCATCCCTCACCGAGGTGGCGGTCCAGCAGGCGACGCATCGGCCGCGCCATCCAGGTCGGGACGTGGACACCGTTGGTCACGTGGCCGATGGGGACGGTCTCGGCCGGGCGCTCCGGGAAGAGCGGCTGCCACATGCGGCGCGCCACCTCGCCGTGGCGGCGGCTCACCCCGTTGGCGAACCGGCTCATCTTGATCCCGAGCGGGGTCATGACGAAGGGCTCATGGGGGTTGTCGGTATGGGTCCGGCCGAGGTGGAGGAAGCCGTCGTGGTCCAGCCCGACCTGGGCCGGGAAGTCGCCGAGCACCGCCTCGACCTCGGTCACGGCGTAGCCCTCGTTGCCGGCGGCGACGGGGGTGTGGGTGGTGAACACCGTCCGCTCGCGGGCCAGGGAGAAGGCCTCCGCCCGGTCACGTCCCCGCTCCATCTCCTCGCGGGCGAGCTCGAGCGCCGCCAGGGCGCCATGGCCCTCGTTGAGATGGATGATGCAGGGGTCCAGGCCCATGGCATGCAGCGCCCGCATGGAGCCGATGCCGAGGAGCGCGTACTGCGCGAGGCGGATCTCCCGGTCGGAGACGTAGAGGTGCGAGGTGATCCACCGATCGACGCGGCTGTTCTCGGGACGCTCGGCGTCGAGCAGGTACAGGGGGCAGCGTCCGACGTCCGCGCGCCAGACCTGGACCACCACCTCGCGCCCCCGCAGGGGGACGCGCACGGTGAGCGGGGTGCCGTCCCCGCCGGTCACCAGCGCCAGCGGGTGGCGTTCGGGGTCGACGGGGCGCCAGGACTCGTGCTGGTATCCGTCGCCGTCCACCCGCTGCAGGAAGTAGCCCTCGCGGTACAGGAGGCCCACCCCCACCATCGGCAGGGCCATGTCGGACGCCTGCTTGAGGATGTCCCCGGCGAGGACGCCGAGCCCGCCCGCGTAGATGGGCAGCGAGGGGTGGATGCCGAACTCGGCGCAGAGGAAGGTCACCGGGTGCTGCGGCGTGGCGCGACCGGGCAGCCCGGGGAGGGCCAGGTCGGCGCGCAGCCGGTCCAGGGCTGCGCCGGCGCGCCGGAGCAGATGGGCGTCGCGGGCGGCGCGCTCCAGCGCGGCGCTCGAGGCCTCGGTGAGGACGCGCACGGGGTTGCCGTTGGTGTGCTCCCACCGGCCGGGGTCGACGAGCTGGAAGAGGTCGGCGGCGTCGGGGTCCCAGCTGAACCGGAAGTTGTAGGCGAGGCTGGCGAGCGGCGCCAGCTCCGCGGGGACGCGCGCGGCCAGGGCGATGGCGGCCGCCTCGATGTCGGCGGCGCCGTCCAGGAGCCGTGTCCGAGGCGCCACCTGGTCCATGGGCAGTCGATGGTATCGGCTCGGGCGCCCACGCCGCCCTGCGTGACGGGTCGGTTCGCTTTGCGGCGGAGACGCGACGGGCTGTGTGAAGTCGGAACCCGTGTCATGACAGGCGGGTGATGTCGACGCGGATGGTTCGTCTAGTGCGTTTATCTATGGTCCGTGCTGACCCACCCTGCGGCTGCGGACGACCTCGCGGGCATCGCGCTGGTGGACGGTCCGGGCCCCGACTCTCCCGGTCACGATCGCGACGAGACCCTCTCCACCGCTGCCCTGGAGCTGGCCCGGTCGGCCAGCGAAGCCGAGGTCGCCGCGGCGGTTCGGGTCGCGGCGGCCGCGCTCCTCCCGGAGCGGTCGCTCCGGCTCTCCTCGGCGGCGCCCGCAGGGTGGCACCTCCTCCTCGACGAGGAGAGCCAGGACGAGGCCGTGCTCCGCCTCCCCCTCCGAGCCGGCGGCACCCTCCTCGGGGAGCTGTCGGTGCTGGGGGCCGCACCGCTCGCGGCCGTCCGGACGAGCACGGTCGCCGAGCTGGCGGCCCACATCGCGCTGGCCCTGGCGCGTCTCGAGTACGGCCGCCTGCTGAGCGGGGTCAGCCCCTCCGAGGACCCCGACGCCTTCGCCGCCACCTCGTTCCGGGACGCGCTCACCAACCTCCCGAGCCGGATGCTCTTCCACGACCGCGTGGAGCACGCCCTGCACCGCCGCTCGCGCCACGTCCATCCCGTGGCGGTCATGGTCATCGACCTCGCGGGCTCGGTGACCGCCGTCAAGGAGGGGATGGGAACCGGGGCGCGCGACCGGCTGCTGGTCCAGGTCGCCAAGCGGCTGCAGCGCCTGGTCCGCTCGGCCGACACCCTGGCCCGCCTGGAGGACGACCGCCTCGGCGCCCTTCTCGATGACCTGGACAGCGCCGCCGACGCGGGGCTCGTGGCCGAGAGGCTGCTGGGGGCGCTGGACGAGCCCTTCGTTCTCAGCCCGGGCGTCCCCCTGTCGATCCAGGCCCACGTGGGGATCGCGGTCAACAGCGGCGCCGTCGAGTCCGCGGTGGAGCTGCTGGAGAAGGCCGCGGGGGCGGTGGAGACCGCCCGGCGCCGGGGGGTCGGCTGCGAGGCCGCGCACGGCCGGCTGCGATCGGCCTCCTCCCCCCGCCGCGCGGCGCGGTAGGGGCGTGCCGCCGGGGCCGGGGCACGCCCCCCGCCCGTCCGCTCGCACCGCCTGCCCGGGCGTGCCTAGTACCCTCTAGGACGTGACCTTCGACGCCTTCCTTCAGCAGCTGCCCGACGCCGACCCGGACGAGACCGCCGAGTGGATCGAGTCCCTGGAGAACCTGGTCGCCGCCGACGGCCCGAGCCGCGCCCGCTATGTGATCGGCAAGCTCCTGGCGGGGGCGCGCCGTCTCCAGGTCGGCATCCCGGCGATGGTCCAGACCGACTTCATCAACACCATCCCTCCCGAGGAGGAGCCCTGGTTCCCCGGCGACGAGGAGATGGAGCGCCGCATCCGCCGCATCGTGCGCTGGAACGCCGCCGTGATGGTGGCCCGGGCCAACAAGAAGCACGACGGCATCGGCGGCCACCTCTCGACCTACGCCTCCTCGGCCTCGCTCTATGAGGTCGGCTTCAACCACTTCTTCCGGGGCAAGGACACCGGGACCCCCGGGGATCAGGTCTACTACCAGGGGCATGCGGCGCCGGGCATCTACTCGCGTGCCTTCCTGGAGGGCCGCCTCACCGAGGACCAGCTCGACCACTTCCGGCGGGAGACCGAGGGGAAGGGGCTCAGCTCCTACCCCCACCCCCGGCTGATGCCGTCCTTCTGGGAGTTCCCCACCGTGTCCATGGGCCTGGGGCCGCTCAACGCCATCTACCAGGCGCGCTTCAACCGCTACCTCTACAACCGCGAGATCGTGGACACCTCGCAGTCCCGGGTCTGGGCCTTCCTCGGCGACGGCGAGTGCGACGAGCCGGAGTGCACCGCCGCCCTCCCCCTGGCCGCGCGGGAGGGGCTCGACAACCTCGTCTTCGTGATCTCCTGCAACCTGCAGCGACTGGACGGTCCGGTGCGCGGCAACAGCAAGGTGATCCAGGAGTTGGAGTCCATCTTCCGCGGTGCCGGCTGGAACGTCATCAAGGTGATCTGGGGCCGCGAGTGGGACCCCCTGCTCGCCCAGGACACCGACGGGGTGCTGCTCAACAAGATGAACAGCACCAACGACGGTCAGTTCCAGAAGTTCGCGGTGGAGTCCGGGGCGTACATCCGGGAGCACTTCTTCGGTCCCGACCCGCGGCTGCGCCGGCTGGTGGCCCACCTCTCCGACGAGGACCTGCGCCGCCTGCGCCGCGGGGGCCACGACTACCGCAAGCTCTACTCCGCCTACAAGCTCGCCGTCGAGCACCGCGGTGTGCCCACCGTGATCCTCGCCCACACCATCAAGGGATGGACGCTGGGTGAGGGCTTCGAGGGTCGCAACGCCACCCACCAGATCAAGAAGTTCACCGATCAGGAGCTGCGCACCTTCCGTGACCGGATTCAGCTCCCCATCAGCGACAAGCGGCTCTCCGAGGGGATGCCGCCCTATTACCACCCGGGACCGAAGTCGCCGGAGCTCGAGTACCTGATGAGCCGCCGCCAGGCGCTGGGCGGCCCGGTTCCGAAGCGGGTGGTGCGGGTCAAGCAGCTCACCCTGCCCGAGGAGGCCCCCTACACGGAGGCCTTCAAGGGCTCGGGGGGCAGGCCGGCGTCCACCACCGCGGCCTTCGCCAGCATCCTGCGCAACCTGCTGCGCGACCGTGAGATCGGCAGGCGCGTCGTCCCCATCATCCCCGACGAGGCGCGCACGTTCGGCATGGACGCACTCTTCCGCGAGGTGAGGATCTACGCCGCGCACGGCCAGCAGTACGAGCCGGTGGACGCCGGAATGGTGCTGAGCTACCGCGAGGCCAAGGACGGTCAGCTCCTCGAGGAGGGCATCACCGAGGCGGGCGCGATGGGGTCCTTCACCGCCGCCGGAACCGCCTACGCCACCTTCGGGGAGCCGATGATCCCCTTCTACATCTTCTATTCGATGTTCGGCTACCAGCGGGTGGGCGACCTGGTGTGGGCCTTCGGCGACGCTCGAGGCCGGGGATTCATGCTGGGGGGAACGGCGGGACGCACCACGCTCAACGGCGAGGGCCTGCAGCACCAGGACGGTCACTCGCCCCTTCTCTTCTCGGCGATCCCCAACGTGCGCATCTACGACCCCGCGTACGCGTATGAGCTCGCGGTGGTCCTCCGCGACGGCATCCGGCGGATGTACGGAGACGGCGAGGACATCTTCTACTACCTCACCGTGTACAACGAGAACTACCCCCAGCCGCCCCGCCCCGAGGGGGTCGACGAGGGGATCCTGCGCGGCCTGTACCTCTGCCACCCGGCGCAGGACGGCCGCGCCCGCCACGCCACCATCCTCGCGAGCGGCACGGCCATGGCCGCCGCGCTCGCCGCGCAGAAGCACCTCGCCGAGAACCATGACACCGCCGCCGACGTCTGGAGCGTCACCAGCTACCAGCAGCTCCGCAACGACGCCCTCGAGGTGGAGCGGTGGAACCGCCTGCACCCGGATGCGGAGCCCCGTGTCGCGTACCTGCGCCAGCAGCTGGGCGGCCGCCCGGGGCCGATCGTGGCGGTGAGCGACTACCTCAAGGCGGCCTCCGACCAGGTGGCGCGCTTCGTGGACCAGGACTTCATCCCGCTCGGGACCGACGGGTTCGGGCGCAGCGACACCCGCCAGGCGCTGCGGCGCCACTTCGAGACCGACGCCGGTCACGTCACCGTCGCGGTGCTGGACGGCCTCGCTCGCGCGGGGGAGATCCCCCGCCACGAGGTCTCGGCGGCCCTGGAGCACTACGAGATCGCCACCGAGCTCCCCGACCCCCGGCTTCGCTGAGCGCGCGCCTCGGGCCGCGTCAGCGGGCCGCGTCGACCGCCCGGCGCATCCGCTCCACGATCTCCCGGAGCGTCTCCGGGGCGGTGGCCATGGTGGCGCGCACCCACCCGGCCCCGCTGCGGCCGAAGTCCGGACCCGACCGCAGCGCGACCCGCCCGCGCTCCAGGAACACCCGGGCCGGATCGTCGCCGAGCCGCAGGGCCGAGCAGTCGAGCCAGGCCAGGTAGGTGGCCCTGGGCGGCGTGTACCCGATCTCCGGGAGGCGCTCCGCCAGGAGGTCGCCCAGGAGCCGCCGGTTGCGATCGATCAGGACCAGCAGCTCGTCGAGCCATGCGCCACCCTCGCGATAGGCGGCGATCGAGGCGATCACGCCCAGGTTGGAGGCTCCGAACCGCAGCTCCGGGGAGAGGGATGCGGCCAGGGCGCGCATCGGCTCGGAGGCGGTCACGAGCTGGGCGCACTTCAGGCCGGGGAGGTTCCAGCCCTTGGTCGCCGAGATGAGGGAGATGCCCCGCCCGCGCGCCTCCGGCAGGGAGAGATAGGGAAGGTGACGCGCGCCGGCGAGGGTCAGGGGAGCGTGGATCTCATCGGAGAGCACCAGGGCTCCGTGGCGTTCGGCCAGGCCGGCGACGCGGCGGAGCTCCGCGGCGGAGTGGACCAGCCCGGTGGGGTTGTGCGGGTTGCAGAGCAGATAGGCGCGGGCGCCACCCCGGAGCGCCGCCTCCACGGCGTCGAGGTCGAGGGCGTAGCCGGAGCCGTCGCGGGCGAGGGGCGCCTCCACCACCCGGCACCCGGCGGCCGCGATGTGATCAAAGAACGGCGGGTACACCGGCGTGTTGACGACCACGCCACCCCCCTCCGGCAGCGCCCGGCGCAGCACCGCCCCGATGCCGGACATGACGTCGGGGATGAGGGAGATGCCGGACGGGTCGGGGTTCCACCCGAAGCGCTCGCCCTGAAAGCCGGAGGCGGCGGTCCCCAGCTCCGGATCGGGGAAGGCGTACCCGGTATCCCCCCTCTCCACCGCCTCCACGAGGCTGCGCGCCACCGCGGGCGCGAGGGTCACGTCCATCTCCGCGATGAAGGCGGGCAGGACGTCGGGGGGCTGCGCGTGCCACTTGAAGCTGCGCCGGGCGCGCAGCTCGTCGAGAGTGACCCAGCGGGCGGCACCGGGGGTCACGGCACGGCTGCCCGGGACGGCGCGGCCAGGGCGAAGACCTCGCGTTCGTGGTGGCCGCCCCGCGACTCGTAGAGCACGACCCGGTCGGCGATGAACTCGGGGATGCCCGCCGGCCGTTCCAGCTCGGAGAGCCAGGCGGCACGGTCGAAGCGGGGCCCGGGCCGGCCGAGCGTGACGTGGGCCCGGAACGGACGCTCCTCCAGCGCGAACCCGCAGGAGGAGACCGCGGACCGCACGCGCGCCGCCAGCAGGTTCAGCGCCGCGGAGTCCTCCACTCCCAGCCAGAGCACCCGCGCCCGCCGCCCCGCGGGGAAGCTGCCCAGCTCGCGCGGGCGCAGCACCGCTGCGGGCTGATCGCTCAGGCTCTCGCCCACCGCGCCGACGACGGAGGCCAGCCGCTCGGTGGGCAGGTCCGCGAAGAAGTGGAGGGTGACGTGGGTGGTGGCCGTGCTCACCCAGCGCACCCCCGCGACGCGCGCGCGCAGACCGTCCACCAGCGCGGCGACGGGGAGGTCGGCGGGGGGGCGGACGGGGAGGGCCAGGAAGGCTCTCATGAGGCGAGCGGAAGCTCGTCGAGGAAGGCGCCGAGAATGGCCAGCTGGCGGC
>JAJZNI010000127.1 GCA_021847925.1 bacterium | reverse complement strand
GGTGGCGGAGGTGCTCCGCGCCGCCACCCGCGAGGCGGTCGCGTGAGCGGGGGAGGCGGCCCCGCCCGCCGGCCGCCCGCCGCCGGCGTGTGCCCACCCCGGGGCGCGCTTCGGGTCGCTGCGGCGGCCGCGGATCGGGGGGGGGACGGCACCCCCGCGCAGGCCCCGGCCCGGGGCGGGGCGACGCCGAACGGCGCGGCGGCCACGGCGTCGGGGGGCTACCCGGTCACGCTCCAGGTGCGGGGCCGCTCCTGCGCGGTCATCGGCGGCGGACGCCTCGCCGCCGACAAGGCCGGCAGCCTGCTGGCGGCGGGCGCCCGGGTGACCGTGATCGCCGCCGAGCCCGGCGCGGAGCTGGAGCGGCTGGCCGCGGCGGGCGCCATCGAGATCGTGCGGCGCGCGCACCGCCCCGGCGACCTGGCCGGACGCTTCCTGGCCATCGACGCCTCCGGCGACGACGACACCAACCGGCGCACCTTCGAGGAGGCGGAGGCGCAGCGGACGCTGCTCAACGTGGTCGACCGCCCCGAGCGCTGCACCTTCTACGCGCCCGCCGTGGTGCGCCGGGCCCCGCTGACGGTTGCGATCTCCACCGACGGCGAGAGCCCCTTCGTCGCCGCCGCCCTGCGCGCCCGGCTCGAGCGCGCCCTGGGAGACGAGTGGGGCGCGTTCACGGCACTGGTGGGATCGGTGCGGCGGCGGCTGCGCCGGCGCGGCGCCTCCGCGGCGGAGCAGGAGCGGACCTACCGGCGGCTGCTGCGCTCCGACGTCCGCCGCCTGCTGCGCGAGGGGCGGGCCAGCGAGGCCCGCTACGCGGCCGCCGCCATCGAGTCCCGGGCGGGCCGGACCCAGCCGGGGCGTGTCACGCTGGTCGGCGCCGGTCCCGGGGATCCCGAGCTCCTCACCGTGGCGGCGCGTGAGCGCCTCGCCGATGCGGACGTGGTCTTCCACGACGCCCTGGTCGACCCCCGGACCCTGGCCCTCTGCGGCCCGGGTGCCCGGCTCGTCGCGGCGGGGAAGCGGGGTGGGCGGGAGTCCGCGGACCAGGCCTGGATCATCGATCGGATGATCGAGGCGGCGCGCGCCGGCGCCGAGGTGGTGCGGCTCAAGGGGGGCGACCCCTTCGTCTTCGGCCGCGGCGGCGAGGAGCTCCTGGCGCTGCGCCGAGCGGGTCTCGAGGTGGGCGTGGTCCCCGGCGTGAGCTCGGCGTTCGCGGCCCCCGCGGCGGCCGGGATCCCGGTCACGCTGCGGGGGCTCGCCGGGAGCGTCGGGGTCGTGACCGGCCACGACCGGGAGGGGCTGCCCCCCGGCCGGCTGGAGGCGCTCGCCGCGGCCGCCGACACCCTGGTGGTGCTGATGCCCCTGGGCAACCTGGAGGCGGTGTGCACCCGGCTGGCGGCGGCCGTCGGGCCCGGCCGCCCCGCCGCGCTGGTGGCGTCGGCAACCCTCGGCGGGCAGGAGGTGGTGCGCGCCCCCGTGCGGTCCCTTGCGGCGGCGGCGCGGCGCGCCGGGATCGGTTCGCCGGCGACCCTCGTGGTCGGTGAGGTCGTGGATGCGGTCCCGGGGGAGGAGGTGGCCGCAGCGGTGCGCGGAGGCGGGCTGGTCCCGCAGGGGCAGGAGGTGCGGCGATGATCGGTGCGGAGGTGACCGCCCGCGGCGCTGGGGCCGGGGACGAGGCCGGGGTGGATCCCGGCGGCGGAGGGCGGGCGATCCCCGCGGAGATCGCCGCCGAGATCGACGAGTTCGAGCGGCGGGCGCTGTCCTTCCGCATGGGCGACGAGAGCGAGGACGAGTTCAAGCCCTACCGCCTCTCCTTCGGCATCTACGGCCAGCGGCAGGAGGGCTTCCAGATGGTGCGGGTCAAGATCCCGCACGGGCGGCTGACGGCCGCCCAGCTGGAGGCGCTGGCCGAGTTCAGCGAACGCTTCTGCGAGGAGGGCGAATACCCGGGCGGTGGCGGGCGGGGGATGGGCCACGTCACGACGCGCCAGGACGTCCAGTTCCACTTCGTCCCCCTGGCCCGGGTCCCCGAGGCGATGCGGCACCTGGCGCGAGCGGGCCTGACCACGCGCGAGGCCTGCTACAACACGGTGCGCAACGTCACCGCGTGCCCCCTGGCCGGCGCCTGCGGCCAGGCGCCCTTCGACGTCACCCCCTACGCGCAGGCGACCACCGATCTCTTCCTGCGCAACCCGATCTGCCAGAACCTCCCCCGCAAGTTCAAGATCGCATTCTCCGGGTGCCCCACCGACTGCGCCGTGGGGGCGATCCACGACATCGGGGCGGTGGCGCGGGTGCGCGGCGGCGAGCGCGGCTTCACGGTGTGGGTCGGGGGAGGTCTGGGCAACTCGCCGCGTCCGGCGACGCTGCTCTACGAGTTCCTGCCGGCGCGGCGCTTCTTCGCCGTGATCGAGTCCGTCGTCCGCGTCTTCGACGCCGAGGGGCCGCGGAGGAACCGCAACCGCGCCCGGATCAAGTTCCTGTTCGACCGGACCTACACGGCGGAGACCTTCCGGGCCCGGGTGGAGGAGGAGGCGGCGCGCCTGCCCGCGGACGCCTGGTGCCATCGCATCGCGGCCGAGCTTGCGGAGCGCGTCGATCGCGAGCAGGCCCGGCGCGACGCGCTCCCGGCCCGGCGGGTCCTGGGCATCGACGGCGTGGCGCGCGGGATCCGGTTTGCCCGCTGGCGTGCCACCAACGTCATGGAGCACAGGCTCGAGGGGTACGCCATGGTCAGCATCCGTCTCCACCTCGGCGACATCACCGCCGAGCGCCTGCGGGTGGTGGCCGCCGCGGCGCGCCGTTTCAGCGGCGGCGAGGTGCGAACCAGCGTGGGGCAGAACCTCGTGCTCCGCGACGTCCGCCGGGACGATCTCGGCGACCTCTACGACCTGCTGCTGCCCCATGGTCTGGCCGAGGCCGAGGCGGGCGGCATTCGCGACGTGGTCACCTGCCCCGGCGCCGACACCTGCAACCTCGGCATCACGTCCAGCCGGGGCCTGGGACGGGCGCTGAGCCGCTGGCTCGACGAGCGCCGGCTCCACGACCTCCCCGAGTTCGCCGGCACCAGCATCAGGGCGAGCGGCTGTCCCAACTCCTGCAGCCAGCACGGCATCGCCACCGTCGGCCTCTACGGGAACAGCAAGCACGTGGGGGAGGACCCCGTGCCCCACTACATGCTCATGCTCGGCGGTGGGGTCGACGAGCGCGGCGCGCGCCTTGCCCAGGCGGTGATGCGCATCCCGGCGCGCCAGGTGCCGCGGGCCCTCGATCGCCTCGTCGACCAGTACCGCGAGGAGCGCCGTCCCGGGGAGCGCTTCGCGACCTGGGTGGAGAGGGCCGACCACGGCACGGTGAAGCAGCGCCTCGCCGACCTCGCTCTCCGCGACGCGCCGGCCGCCGAGGATCTCGTCGACTGGGACCAGGAGAACGCCTTCACCGGCAGGACCGGTGAGGGCGAGTGCGCCGCCGTGTGAGCGCCCCCGGCGCCGCCCGCGCGCTCCGGCCGGCCGGCGGCGGTGGCTACACTGCCGCCTGACATGCCCCGAGTCGTGCTCGTGACGGGAGCCAGCAGCGGGATCGGCGCGGCGGCGGCGCGGCGTTTCAGCGAGGAGCCCCGCACCGAGCTGGTCCTGGTCGCCCGCCGGGAGGAGCGGCTGCGCGCCCTCGCCGCGGAGCTGGGCGGCGCGACCGTGATCGCCCTCGACCTCACCGCACCCGACGCGCCGTCCCGGGTCGCGGAGGAGGTGGCGGGCGCCCACGGACGCCTGGACGTCCTGGTCAACAACGCCGGCGCCGCGTGGCACATGCCCTTCGCCGAGGGCGGGTGGGCCAACGTCGCCCGCACCATGGAGCTGAACTTCAACGCCCAGGTCCGGCTGACCGAGGCGCTTCTGCCGCTGCTCCGGCGCTCCGCGCCCAGTGCCGTGGTCAACGTGGCGAGCACCGCCGGGCGGGTGGCGCGGGCCGGTCGCGGCGCCTACTCGGCGAGCAAGTTCGCGCTCTGCGGGTGGTCCGATGCGCTCCACCAGGAGGAGCGGCCGCATCGGGTCCACGTGGGGCTGGTCATGCCCGGGTTCATCTCCACCGAGGGGTTTCCGCAGAGCGGGCTCCGCCGCCATCCCCTGGGACGATGGATCCTGGGCTCGGATCGCGCGGTCGCCGAGGCGATCGCCGAGTGCGCGCTGGGGCGCCGGGCGGAGCGGTACTCCCCCCGCGGCTACGGGCTGGCCGCGGTGCTGCGGGTCGCGGCTCCCGGCGCGGTCCGCGCCATCCTTGACGGACGCGCGCTGCTGGCCGCCCGCCGCTCGGCCGGCCGGGGAGGGCATCCCCGCGGGCCCGCCCGGCATTCCTGAGCGGAGGCTCCGGCCCAGGCCCGCGCCGCGGCGCGCCGCAGCCCGGGGCCGGGTGAACGGCGCCACGTCGTACACTCGGAGCTGCCATGGGGAGATCCGACCAGCTTCGCGCGCTGCCGGGACAGGCCGGGCGAGCGGGGATGCGAATGCCCCGGGGCGGCGCGACCGCCCCGAGCGCACGCTGACCTGACATCCCCGACAGCCTGAGGAAACCCATGAGCGAACGCATCCTGTCCCTGCGCTGCCGCGCGTGCGGCGCCACGACCCCGATCGCCGCGCAGCACGCCTGCGACGAGTGCTTCGGCCCGCTGGAGGTCGCCTACGACTACGCGGAGATCGCCCGCCGCGTCTCCCGGAGCGCGATCGAGGCCGGACCTCCGAGCATCTGGCGCTACCGCGATCTCCTGCCCCTGGACGACGGCCTGGAGCCGATCACCCTGGGTGAGGGGTTGAGCCCCCTGGTTCACGCGCGCAACCTCGGCGAGCTGCTCGGTCTGCGCCATCTGTACCTGAAGAACGACACGCAGAACCCGACCGGCTCCTTCAAGGACCGGGTGGTGAGCGTGGCCGCGAGCTGGGCGCGCGGCCATGGCTTCGACACCATCGCGTGCGCCTCCACCGGCAACCTCGCCAATGCGGTCGCCGCCTACGCCGCCCACGCGGGGCTGCACGCCGTGGTGGTGATCCCCGCCGACCTCGAGGCCGCCAAGATCGCGGCCACGGCCGTCTACGGCCCGACCCTGGTCCGCGTCACGGGAACCTACGACGACGCCAACCGGCTGGGCAGCGAGCTGGTCGACGAGGTCCCCTGGGCCTTCTGCAACATCAACGTCCGCCCCTTCTACAGCGAGGGAAGCAAGACGCTCACCTACGAGACCGTGGAGCAGCTGGGCTGGCGGCTTCCCGACGAGATCGTGATCCCGATCGCGTCCGGCTCGCAGTTCGTCAAGGCGGACAAGGCGATCCGGGAGCTCGTCGAGATCGGCCTCGTGGACGGTCCGGCGCGCACGCGCCTCACCGGGGCCCAGGCCGCGGGCTGCGGTCCCGTCGCCGCCGCCTTCCGGACCGGGCAGCCGGTGACCCCGGTGCGCAGCCCCGAGACGGTGGCGCGCTCCCTGGCGATCGGCAACCCGTCGGACGGGGAGGACGTGATCCGCGCCGCGCGGCGCACCGGCGGCGTGGTGGAGAGTGCCGGCGACGAGGAGATCCTGGACTCGGTCGAGCTGCTGGCCCGGACCGAGGGCATCTTCGCGGAGACGGCCGGGGGGGTCACGGTCTCGGTGCTGCGCCGTCTGGCGGCGCAGGGGCGATGGCGCGGCGACGAGACCGTGGTCGCCTACATCACCGGCCACGGTCTCAAGACCGCCGAGGCCCTGGATGGGCGCGGCGGCCTCGACGAGCCCATCGCCCCCTCGCTTCGCGCCTTCGCCGAGCGCTACGGCCTCGCGCACGCCGCGCCGGTCCCGCATGGCTGAGCCGGGCGCCCGGGAGACCCCGGCACCGGCCTTCCAGGCCGGGCTCGACGCGGGCTTCGTCGCGCGGCTCGCCCTTCAGCTCGACGAGGCGGGCCCGGACCGCGTCACGGCCCACCTCGAGGTGGGTGAGGAGCACCTCCAGCCCTACGGGCTCGTGCACGGCGGCGTCTTCGCGGCCATCGCCGAGACGGTCGCCTCGGTGGGGGCGGCCCTGGCGGTGGGGCACGCCGGGCAGGCGGACCGGGGCGTGGTGGGGCTCGAGAACCACACGAGCTTCCTGCGCGCCGGACGGCGCGGTGACCGCATCGCGATCGAGGCCGTGCCCCGCCACGCCGGGCGCCGGGTGCAGAGCTGGGCGGTGACCATGCGCCGCGAGGCCGACGGCAGGGAGCTGGCCGTCAGCACGGTGCGGCTCCTGGTCGTCGACCCTCGGGGGGTCTGACCGTTGGGGGCGCCTACACTGTCCGCGCCATGACCGACGCCCCGCCCACGTCCGCAGCCCCGCCCGTGGCCGATCCCGCCAAGTTCGGCACCGCCCGCATCGTCAGCCGCCGCGACTTCCACGGCGACCTGTGGGTCATGCGGTTGACCACCGACTTCGACCTGGGGTACCGCCCCGGGCAGTACTGCACCCTGGCCCTGCCGATCGGCGGGCGGCTCATCGAGCGGCCGTACTCGATCTGCTCCTCGCCCGAGGAGGACGAGATCGAGCTGTTCATCGAGCGGGTCCCGGAGGGAGAGCTGACGGTCCCCCTGTACGAGCTGGGGGTGGGAGCGACGCTGCCGGTGCGCCGCCGCTGCAAGGGCCTCTTCCTGCGCGAGGCGCCGGTCGCCGGCCACGACCACCTCCTGGTGGCGACGGTGACGGGCATCGCGCCCTTCCTCTCGTTCGCGCGGACCCTGCGCCGGCGCGCCGAGCGGGGCGAGTGGGCGCCGCAGTCCCGGGTGGTCCTCCTCCACGGCGCGAGCGTCTCGGCGGAGCTCGGCTACCTGGAGGAGATGGAGGCGCTCGCGCGCGAGGTGGACTGGTTCACGTACATCCCCACCATCAGCCGGCCGTGGCTGGACCCCGATTGGCGGGGCGAGCGGGGACGGGTGGAGGACGTGGTCCGCAAGCACGCCGACCGTCTCGAGCTGCGCGCCGGCTCCGCGTCGACCTTCATCTGCGGCAACCCGCAGATGATCGACAACGTCAGGGGTGCCATGCGGCGGGGCGGCCACCCCGATGCGCACGTCCACGAGGAGCAGTACTGGCCGGAGTGACGGCCCCCCCGCGGCATCCGCGGGCGGCCGCGGGAGAGGGGGCCGGCGCGGGAGTGGGGCGGTGGCGCGGTTCGACCGCGGTCGAAACACCCCTGGCGCTCGCTAGACTCAGCGGAGCATGAGGGAGCCCACCGGACGGGCCATCGCGGTCGTCTCCGCGCACGCGTCCCCGCTCGCCCAGCTGGGGCGTGGCGAGAACGGCGGCATGAACCTGGGCGTTCGCCGCCTCTGCGAGGGGCTCGCGGAGCGGGGGGTGCCCACCGACGTCTTTGTCCGCCGCGATGCGCCCGATCTCCCGGCCGAGCAGCTCATCGCCCCGGGGAGCCGCGTGGTGCTGCTCGACGTCGGCCCGCCGCGGCGCCTCCCCAAGGACGCGCTGGTCCCGCTCCTGGACCGCTTCGCGCGCGCGATCATCGACCACGCCGCCTCGGAGCGGCGAACCTACCGGCTGGTCCACGCCCACTACTGGCTGAGCGGCCGGGTGGCTCGCTCGGTCGGCGATCGCCTCGGCGTCCCCTGGGTGCAGTCGTTCCACTCCCTGGCCCGGATGAAGGCGGCCGCGGGCCTGCCTCCCGACTTCCGGCGGGGCGCCGCGGAGGAGGAGCTGGCCGCGGAGTGCGACCGCATCGTGGCGATGAGCCGCGCCGAGGGCCGGGCGCTGGTCCGCCTCTACGGCGCGCGTCGCGAGCGCATCTGCGTCGCCGAGCCGGGGGTGGACATCCACCCCGTCCGCGCCCGGGAGGTCGCTGCGCTGCGCTCCGAGCTGGGGCTGGGTGAGCGCCGGGTGGTGCTCTTCGCGGGTCGGCTCGAGCCGCTCAAGGGCGCCGACACCCTGATCCAGGCGATCGGCCAGCTGGATTGCGACCCGCGGCTCGGTGACTGCGCGTGCCTCTTCATCGGCGACGACAGCGGAGACGGCGCCCGCTCGGGTCGCGGCGGGGAGCGCCGGCGCCTCGAGTGGCTGGCCGCCGCGGCGGGGATCGCCGAGCGGGTGCGCTTCCTCGGAGCCGTGCCCCACGAGATGCTGCCCCGCTACTACGCCCTCGCCGACGTCTGCGTGGTGCCCTCCCGGGTCGAGACCTTTGGGCTGGTGGCCCTCGAGGCCCAGGCGCAGGGCACCCCCGTGGTGGCGGCGCGGGTCGGAGGGCTTCCCGAGGTCGTGGCGGATGGCGAGACCGGCCTCCTGATCGACGGCCATGACCCCGTCGACTACTGCGCCGCCATCTCCACCCTGCTCCGCGACGGTGAGACCCGCCGGCGCATGGGGGAGGCCGCCCGCCGCCGCGCGGCCACCTTCTCCTGGGAGCGGATGGTGGACCGCATGCTCACCATCTACGGGCGGGTCAGCTCGCCGGAGATCCCCGCCGAGCTTCCCTGCGGGTACGAGGTCTCGCTGGGCGGCGGCTGACCGGGTTCAGTCGCGCCGGATGTCGCAGGCGCGGGCGCGCAGCGCCCGCTCGGTCCCGTCCCGAGCTTCGATCAGGGTGCGCGAGGCGTCGCGCTTGGCCTCCTCGGGGAGCGTCGAGCCCTCGATGGCGGCCAGCACCGCGCCGGCCAGGGCCACGGTCTCGGGCTCGACCAGCTGCCGGGGGTAGAGCAGCTCGGTGAAGGCCTCGGCCTCCTCCCGGTCGCGGCTCGCCCACTGCCCGGGCACCGCCGCCGCCCACCGCTGCGCATAGGGACGGAGCAGGCGCGCCTGCGTCTCCCCCCACTGGATGATGCCGCCCATCCCGAAGGCGCCGACCCCGAAGCCGGCCATGATCGAGTGGAGCATCTGGAGCTGGGGGCCGGGGACCTCGGTGACCCGCTCCCAGGCCTCGGCCTTGGCCTGCGGGTCGGGGCGCGCGGCCCTGCAGGCCGCGGCGCGGCGCCGTCCGAAGTCGGTGGGGTCGGCGGCGAGCTGAGCGTCCACCCGCTCCCCTCCGTCGCGCCCCGAGGCGGCGAGCCGGGCCACGATCATCCAGCGCAGGTCGGTGTCCAGAGGAAGCCCGGGGATGCTCTCCACACCGTCGAGGAGGCGCTCCAGGCGGTCGAGGTCGGCGTCGCCGGTGGCCGCCGCGATGTGGGTTCGCGCCCAGGTGAGCTGGAGGTCGCTTCCCGGGGCCGCCCCGGTCAGCGCATCCCAGGACGCCGCCGCCACCTCGAGGCGAGACGCCTCTCGACGGATCGGGTCCCCGAACTGGTCGATCGCGGCGAGGGCCTGGCTGAGCAGGCGCTCCAGGACCGTGACCTCGTTCTCGGTCCGGCTGTGGCGCAGCACGGCGGCGACGAAGTCGCGCGTGGGCAGCTCGCCGTCGCGGGTCATGTCCCAGAGCGCGGCCCAGCAGACGGCGCGGGTCAGGGCGTCCTCGAGCCCGCCGAGGTGCTCCAGCAGGGTGCGGGTCGATCGGGGGTCGAAGCGCAGCTTGGCGAAGGTGAGGTCGTCGTCATTGGCCACGACCAGGTCCGGGGCCGGCTGCCCGCGCAGCGCGGGCACCTCGGTGCGGGCGCCGCTCACCTCCGCGTCGACCTGGTGCACCCGTGCGAGCGACCCGTCCCGGAGCCGGTACAGACCGACGCGGACGTGATGGGAGCGCAGGGTCGGGTGCTCCGGCGCGGCGGACTGGGCGATGGCGAACCCCAGGATCCGGGAGCCGTCCATCTCCACCTCCGGCCGCAGCGTGTTCATGCCGGCCGTCTCCAGCCATTCGGCCGACCAGGCGGTGAGGTCGCGCCCCGAGGCCCCTTCGATGCAGTCGAGGAACTCCCGGAGGTCGGCGTTGCCCCAGCGGTAGCGGCGGAAGTAGTCGCGCACACCCTCGGTGAAGGCCTCCTCTCCCACCCAGGCCACCAGCTGCTTGAGGATCGATGCGCCCTTCTGGTAGGTGATGCCGTCGAAGTTCTGCCGGACCTCGTCGGTGTCCGCGCAGGGCGTCGAGACGGGGTGGGTGGAGGGGAGCTGGTCCTGGCGTGCCGCCTGGGCCTTCATGGTGTTGGCGAAGTCCACCCACGCCTTGGTGAACTCGGTGGCGGCGACCATGGCGCGCGCCGCCATGTAGGTGGCGAAGGTCTCGTTGAGCCAGAGATCGCCCCACCAGCGCATGGTGACCACGTCTCCGAAGCCGCAGACGTGGGCCATCTCGTGGGCGATCACCTCCGCCCGGCGGGACCGCTGCAGCTCCGTGGCGCGGCTGCGGAAGACGTACATCTCGTTGAAGGTCACGCACCCGGGGTTCTCCATGGCGCCCACGTTGAACTCCGGGACGAAGAGCTGGTCGTACTTGTCGAACGGGTAGGCGAAGCCGAACTCCTCGGCGTAGAAGTCCAGGCAGGACCGCGTGATGGCGAAGATCTCCTCGGCCTGCTCCTCCATGTGGGCGGCCAGCGAGCGGCGCCCGTAGAGGCTGAGGGGGATGCCGTGGTGGTCGGTCCGGATCACCCGAAGGTCGCCGCTCACCATCGCCATCAGGTAGGGGGGCAGGGGCGGGGTGGGGGCGAAACGCCAGAGGTGGGTTCCGTCGCCCTGCGCGTCGCGGCTCACGGCAGCGCCGTTGCTGCACACCTCCCATGCGGCGGGGGCGCTCACCGACAGCTCGAAGGGGCCCTTGAGGTCGGGCTGGTCGAAGCAGGCGAAGACCTTGTGGGCGTCGAAGGGCTCGAAGTGGGTGTGCAGGTAGACGTTGGCGTCCACGGGGTCCACCGCCCGGTGCAGGCCGACCCCGACGTGCTGGAAGGTGCACCGGGCGGCGACCTCGACCGTGTGCCGCCCCGCGCCCAGCGACCCGAGGGGGATGCGCGAGCCGTGGAAGCCCGCGACCGCGGCGGGCGCCGGCGCCCCGTCCACGCGGACCGCCTCCAGCCGCCCCGCCTCCCCGGGTGCGAGGTTGAGGAAGGTGGAGGTGCCGTCGCGCGGGCAGGAGAAGGAGATGCGCGACGTGCTGCCGAAGTCGGGGGCGGCGGGGTCGCCGGGGAGGTCGAGGTGGACGCCGTACCCGACGTCCTGGACGGCGGCGGCGCGCTCGGCGGCCTCCGCCTGGGTCAGATGGTCAGTTGCGCTGCGAGTGGCCACGGTCGGCCATTCTGGGCTCTGTCAGCGCGGCGGCGCTTGCCGTGCACGGTGCGGCGGGGGCCCCTCCGATGGCGTCGGCCACCGCGGTGAGCGCATCCCGCAGCTCCGCCGCCCGGGCCGGGTCGAGGACGCTCGCAAGGTGGCGGTCGATGCCCACGGCGTGCACCGGCGCCGCGCGGCGCAGCCGGGCGCGCCCCTCCTCGGTGATCACGGCGAAGGCGCCGCGGCGGTCCGACGGGCAACCCGCCCGGGCCACCAGCCCGGCCACCTCCATCCGGTCGACGAGGCGCGACACCCCGCTCTTGGTCATCAGGACCGTGTCCATGAGCTGCTGGAGGCGGAGCGCGCCCTCGGGGGCGCGGTCGAGGACGAGGAGGGCCTCGTACCACGCGAGCGGCAGGCCCTCGGCTCGCACCAGCTCCCTCTCCAGCTGGCCGGCCAGGCTCGCCCGGGCCCGAATCAGGGCGTGCCAGGCCTGCAGATGAACCGATTCGTCCGATCCCATCTCCGCCACGGGGGAAGCCTACCTCAGCAAGGTTGACAGCGCAACGATCCTGCCATTATAGTTGAGTATGCGACAGTTGCTAGAGCAACGATAGGAGATTGCCATGGCCCAGCCCCCCTCGACCGCGACCCGTCCGCCGCTCGCCTCCGGCGAGTACACGGTCGATGCCGCCCACACCCATGTCGGCTTCGTGGCCCGTCATCTCATGGTGACCAAGGTCCGCGGCAGCTTCGAGAAGGTTGATGCGCGCATCCGGGTGGGGGAGACCCTCGACCTCTCCAGCCTGGAGGTGTCCATCGACGTGGCGAGCGTCCAGACCCGGGACGAGAAGCGCGACGCCCACCTGCGTTCGGCCGACTTCTTCGACGCCGAGCGGTTCCCCCGGATGACGTTCCGGTCCACCCGGATCGAGCCGGTGCGCGAGGGAAGGTACGCGGTGACCGGGGACCTGACCATCCGGGACCAGACCCACCCCGTGACCCTGGACGTCGAGTACCTCGGCAGCGAGAAGACCCCCTGGGGCACCCAGGCGGCCGTGGTCTCGGCCTCCGCCGAGATCGACCGGGAGGACTGGGGCCTCACCTGGAACGTCGCCCTGGAGTCGGGGGGCGTGCTGGTGAGCAAGCGCATCCAGCTCGAGATCGACGCGGAGATCGTGGCGGCCAGCCCCGAGGCACCCGCCGCCTGAGGTCCGAGCCCGGCGCGGCCGGGGCGGGCACCCCGGCAACGGGGCCCGCCCCGGGACGGCGTCCCGGGGCGGCGGGTCCGTCCTCCGGCGGCCGGTACGGGCTGCGATACTTGTCCCCACCATGGGTCCGCGCGACCTCATCCGCCAGATCGAGCGCCTCAGCCCCCTCGACGGCGTGTCCGACCGGCTGGGCCGGGCGGTCAACTCCGCGGCCGGCGAGCGCAAGAGCCTCCTCAGCGGAACCTGGCTCGGGCACCCGCTCCACCCCGCCCTCACCGACGTTCCCGTCGGCTGCTGGACCGGGGCGGTGGCCCTGGACATCCTCGGCGGGAGGCGGCGGGCCGGGGCGGTGGCGCAGCTCACCGGCCTCGGGGTGCTGGCCGCGCTTCCCGCCGCCGCCACCGGGCTCAGCGACTGGGCCGACTCGTACGGAGGCGAGCGTCGCATCGGGCTGGTGCACGCCCTGGTCAACGCGGCCGGGGTGGCGCTCTTCGCGGCATCGCTGGTCTCGACCCGGCATGGCCGCCGGCTGCGTCTCGCGGGGCTGACCGCGGTCGGCGCCGGCGGCTACCTGGGGGGGCACCTCACCTATGCCAAGGGGCTCGGGGTGGACCACCAGGTCTTCGTCGAGAGGCCCGAGGGCTGGGTGGACGTCCTCGCCCTCGCGGACCTCGAGGAGGCGGTCCCGGTTGCGGTGGAGGCCGGCGCCGCCCGGGTGATGCTGTACCGCCGAGGGGACGTCATCTCCGCCATCTCCGACGTCTGCCCCCACGCCGGGGGCCCGCTCCACGAGGGTGAGGTGGACGTGTCCGGCTGCGTCACCTGCCCCTGGCACGGGAGCCGGTTCCGGCTCCGGGACGGAGCCGCGGTGCGCGGCCCCGCGTCGGCGCCGGCGGCGCCCTACGCGGCGCGGGTGAGGGACGGCCGGGTGGAGGTCCGCTGCCGCTGAGCGGGCGGGCGAGGGTGCGCGAGCGCCCTGCCGTGGGGCACCTCGCCCCTCAGGTCGCGAGGCCAGCCGGCCTTGGTAGGATGCGCCCGAGATGCTCTCGGACTACGCGCCGATCCTCGTGTTCCTGGGCGTCTGTGTCCTCTTCGGGGCCGGCGTCCCGCTGCTGAGCTCACTGCTCGGGCCGCGCCGGCCGAGCGCGGAGAAGGACCTGCCCTACGAGTCGGGCATCGTGCCGGTGGAGTCGGCGCGGCGCCGCTTCTCGGTGAGCTTCTATGTCACCGCCATGCTGTTCATCGTCTTCGACGTGGAGTCGATCTTCCTCTTCCCCTGGGCGACCATCGTCCGCCAGCTCAGGGTGTTCGGCGTGGTGGAGATGGGGATCTTCATCCTCGTCCTGCTGCTCGGCCTCGTCTACATCTGGGCCAAGGGGGCCCTGACATGGGAGTAGCGCGGACGGCCTCCGGGATCGTGCTCCCCGCCGCCGGGATGGGCGCGGACGCCGGGGCTCTGCCCCTGCCCTGGGCCGGTGAGGCGGAGCGCGCCGCCGTCCAGAGCGGCATCGTCACCACCACCCTGGAGAAGCTCGTCAACTGGGGCCGGTACAGCTCGCTGTGGCCCGCCCTCTTCGGGCTCGCCTGCTGCGCCATCGAGATGATGGGCACCGGCGCTGCGCGCTACGACATGTCCCGCTTCGGCTGCGAGGTCTTCCGGGCCTCGCCGCGCCAGGCCGACGTGATGATCGTGGCCGGGCGGGTGTCCCAGAAGATGGGCCCCGTGCTGCGCCAGATCTACGACCAGATGGCCGAGCCCAAGTGGGTGATCAGCATGGGCGCCTGCGCCAGCTCGGGGGGCATGTTCAACAACTACGCGATCATCCAGGGGGTGGACAAGGTCGTACCCGTCGACGTCTACATCCCGGGCTGCCCGCCGCGTCCCGAGTCGCTCCTCGACGCGGTGGTGAAGCTGCAGCAGCGGATCGCCGGTGACCATCTCAGCTCCAAGCGTGGGTGATGATGAGATGACGGGTGGAGGAGAGGTCGCCGCGGCGCATCCATCCGCCGGGGCGAGGGCCCTCGAGGTCCTCCGTCGCGAGCTTCCCGACGCCGTGCTGGGGAGCGAGGACTCCCTGGGTGAGGTCACCGTCCGGGTCGGTCGCGAGCGGATCGTCGAGGTGAGCCTCCTGCTCCGCGATCATCCCGACGCCCGCTATGAGCTGCCGCTCTGCGTGACCGCCGTCGATTGGCCCGACCGCGAGCCCGACGCACCGCGCTTCGATGTCGTCTACCAGCTCCGCTCGCTGCGCCACAACGACGTGGTGCGGCTCCTGGTCCAGCTGACCGAGGCGGATCCCACCGTCCCCACCCTGGAGGGGGTGTTCGCGGGGATGGATTGGCACGAGCGCGAGACCTTCGACCTCTTGGGGATCCGTTTCGAGGGGCACCACGATCTGCGCCGGATCCTGCTCCCCGACGACTGGGACGGCCATCCGCTGCGCAAGGACTACGTCTCCTTCGGTGAGCCGGTCGCCTTCACCCACAACATCGAATGGGCCCTGCCCGCGCAGGAGCGGCCCCGCGACATGCCGGGGCAGACGCGATGACGGTGCTGCCGCCGTCCGGGCCGCCTGCGCGGACCGACACCGCCTCCGAACGGTACGAGGGCGGCCGGCGGCGCCTCGGCGTCGACCCCGCGCTGGACAGCGTCGACCTGGTGCAGCTCGACGAGCAGACCATGGAGCTGAACATGGGGCCGCAGCACCCCTCGACGCACGGGGTCCTGCGCCTGGTGCTGGACCTGGACGGCGAGGTGGTGCGGGGCTGCCATCCCGACATCGGCTACCTCCACACCGGCTTCGAGAAGGACTTCGAGAGGCACGGCTACCAGCAGTGCATCCCCTACACGGACCGGATGGACTACCTGTCGCCGCTCAGCAACAACCTGGGCTTCTCGCTGGCCGCCGAGCGGCTCCTCGAGGTCGAGGTGCCGCCGCGGGCGCAGTACCTGCGCGTGATCATGTGCGAGCTGACGCGCCTTGCGAGCCACCTGATCTGGTACGGGACCAGCGCCCTCGACCTGGGTGCCACCACCCCCTTCGTGTACGCCTGGAGGGAGCGGGAGAAGGTGCTGGACATCAACGAGCTGGTGAGCGGAGTGCGCATGCACACCTCGTTCATCCGGGTCGGCGGCCTGATGGCGGACGTTCCCGACGAGTTCTACGGGATGGTCTCCGAGGTGGTGAAGACCTTCCCGCACCGGATCGACGAGTACGAGGTCCTGATCACGGGCAACCCGATCTTCCGGGACCGCACCCGCGGGCTCGGCACCATCAGCGCCGAGGATGCCATCAACTACGGCGTGACCGGGCCGTCGCTGCGCGGCAGCGGCGTGGCCTACGACCTGCGCAAGGCCCAGCCGTACAGCTCCTACGACCACTTCGACTTCGACGTCCCGGTCGGCGAGCACGGCGACATCTACGACCGCTACCTGGTGCGGATGCGCGAGATGCGGGAGTCGCTGCGCATCATCGAGCAGGCCATGGACGGCCTCCCCGGAGGGCCCGTCAACACCTCCGATCGCCGGGTGGCGCTTCCCCCCCGCAACGAGATCAACACCAGCATGGAGTCGCTGATCCGGCATTTCAAGCTGACCACCGAGGGCTTCCGAGTCCCCCGCGGGATGGTCTACCAGGCCGTGGAGTCGCCGCGTGGCGAGCTGGGGTTCCTGCTGGTGAGCGACGGGACCAACCGTCCCTACCGCTGCAAGGTCCGGGCCCCCTCCTTCAGCAACCTGAGCGCCCTGCCGCACATGGCCAGGGGAGAGCTGCTCCCCGACCTGGTGGCGGTCATCGGGTCGATCGACATCGTCCTCGGGGACGTGGACAGGTGAGCGTGCTGAGCGCCGCCACCCGGGCCGAGGTGGAGCGGCATCGCGACCGCTACCCGCAGGCGCGCAGCGCGGTGCTCCCCTCGCTGTGGGCGCTGCAGAACCAGATCGGCCACGTGAGCCCCGAGGGGATGCGCGAGGTCAGCGAGATCCTCGGGCTGGCGCCCAGCGAGGTGGAGGCGGTCGCCAGCTTCTACGCCATGTACCTCGACCGGCCCGGAGGCCGCCATCACGTCCTGGTCTGCGTCAACGTCTCCTGCGGGCTGCGCGGGGCCGACGACATCGTCGCCCACCTGGAGCGGCGGCTGGGCTGTCCCTCCGGGGGCACCAGCGCCGACGGTGAGTTCACGTGGGAGCACACCGTGGAGTGCCTGGGCGCCTGCGGCGGGGCTCCCGCCATGCAGGTGGACCACCACTTCCACGAGAACCTGACCCCGGAGCGGGTCGACGCCGTGCTGGAGGCGGTGCGGGCGCCCTCCGCGCGGGCGGGGGGGGATCGCTCGTGAGCTGCGAGGGAAGCCGCTGATGGCCGAGCACAGGCTGCTCACCGAGCACTTCGGGATGGAGGGGATCCAGACCCTCGCCGGCTACGAGCGCGCGGGGGGATACCAGGGGTTGCGCCGGGCGCTCCGCGAGCTCACCCCCGACGATCTCGTGGCGCAGGTCAAGGCGAGCGGGCTCCGCGGTCGCGGTGGGGCGGGTTTCCCGACCGGGACCAAGTGGTCGTTCCTGCCCGGGGACGTCCACCCCCGCTACCTCTGCGTCAACGCCGACGAGTCCGAGCCGGGGTGCTTCAAGGACCGGGCCCTCATCGAGGGCGATCCGCATCAGCTCATCGAGGGGACCCTGATCGCCGCCTACGCCATCCAGGCCCCCATCGCGTTCATCTACATCCGCGGCGAGTACTTCGACCAGCGGCTCCTCCTCGAGCGCTGCGTCGAGGAGGCGCGGGCCGCCGGCTACATCGGACGCGGCATCCTGGGCAGCGACTTCAGCTGCGACGTGATCGTCCACGGCGGCGCCGGCGCCTACATCTGCGGCGAGGAGACCGCCCTCCTCGACTCCCTGGAGGGGAGGCGGGGCCAGCCGCGCCTCAAGCCGCCCTTCCCGGCGGTCAAGGGACTGTACGGGCAGCCGACCGTGGTCAACAACGTGGAGACCCTCTCCAACCTGCCCCACATCGTGCTCCGCGGCGGGTCCTGGTACGCGTCGCTCGGGACCGAGAAGAGCAAGGGCACCCGCCTCTTCTGCTGCAGCGGGCACATCGAGCGGCCGGGTACCTACGAGATGCTGCTCGGCACCCCGATCCGGGAGCTGCTCGAGGAGGAGTGCGGGGGGGTCTGGAAGGGGCGCCGCCTCAAGGCGTTCCAACCGGGCGGCGGCTCCATGCAGGTGCTCCTGCCCGAGCATCTCGACCTCCCCCTCGACATGGAGGCGGTGGCCCAGGCGGGCTCGGCGCTGGGCGCCGGCGCCATGGTGTTCATGGACGAGACCACGTGCATGGTCAACGTCTCCATGCGCCTGGTCGACTTCTATCACCACGAGTCCTGCGGCAAGTGCTCGCCCTGCCGCGAGGGGACCTACTTCGAGTCCGACCTGATGCACCGCCTCGAGCGCGGCGTGCTCGCCCCCGAGGAGCTCACCACGCTGTCGGACATCTGCGACAACATGAACGGCAAGTGCTTCTGCCCGCTCGGCGACACCGCGACCTGGTTCGTGATGTCGGCCTATGCCGCCTTCCGTGACGAGTTCGAGGCGCACTGCGGTGCCGGACGCTGCCCGGTGAGGGAGCCGAGGGCCGCGGAGGCGGTCGCCTGATGCCCGACACGAGGCCGGTGGAGCAGCCCGAGGACGGCCGGGTCGGGGTCACCGTCGACGGGCGGGCCGTGCGCGTTCCCAAGGGCACCCTGGTGCTCGACGCGGCGACCCAGGCGGGAGTCCACATCCCCGTCTACTGCGCCCACCCCAAGATGGACCCGGTGGCGGTCTGCCGCATGTGCCTGGTCAAGCTCTCCACGTCGCCCAAGCTCCAGCCGGCCTGCGCGACGGTGGTGAGCGACGGCATGGCGGTGGAGACCCGGGCTCCCGAGGTGGTCAAGGAGCAGGAGGGGGTCCTCGAGTTCCTGCTCCTGAACCATCCCCTCGACTGCCCCGTGTGCGACCGCGGCGGTGAGTGCGACCTGCAGGACTTCACCCAGCGCTACGGCCCGCCCACGTCGCGCTTCCCGATCACCGAGAAGGTCCACTTCAACAAGGCGCTGCGCCTCTCCGACCGGATCGAGCTGGACCAGGAGCGCTGCATCCTCTGCTGGCGCTGCACCCGCTACTACGAGGAGATCACGGGCGAGAAGGAGCTGGTGCTGCAGCAGCGCGGCGTGCACACGCTGGTGGCCACCTTCAACGGCCAGCCGCTCACCTCGGAGTTCCAGGGCAACCTCCCGGAGGTCTGCCCGGTCGGGGCCCTGACCCACGTCAGGTACCGCTTCGTCTCCCGGCCGTGGGACCTGCAGCGCACCGCGTCGATCTGCCCGGAGTGCTCCTACGGCTGCAACCTCAACGTGGACAGCCGCGACTTCGAGATCAAGCGCTTCGCCTCGCGTGACAACCCCCTGGTCGACGACATGTGGCTGTGCGATCGCGGTCGCTACTCCTTCCCGCGCTGGAACTCCACCGACCGGGTGCGGCGGCCCCTGGTGCGGGAGGCGCGCGGCGGCGTCCCCGTCGCGGTCACGCTCGCCGGCGCCGTCGCGGCGGCCGCGCGCCAGCTCGCCGCCGTGAGGGAGGAGCGGGGCCCCGGCGCGATCGCCGTGCTGGGCTCCCCGGAGAGCACCAACGAGGAGCTCTGGCTGCTCCGCCGCCTCGCCCGCGAGGTGCTCGGCACCCCCCATCTCGACCACCAGCTGGAGCGCTTCGCGGGGCTCGCTCCCGCAGAGCACGATCTGGGGATCGCCGAGACGGAGGAGTGCCGCGCCGTGGTCGTCCTCGGCGAGGAGCCCGAGCACCGGGCGCCGGTCCTGCGCCTGCGCCTCTTCAAGGCCGAGACCAAGAGGGGGGTGCGGGTCCACCGCCTGCCGGCGGGCACCGCCCCGGCCCAGGCGGTCGAGGCTGTGGGGACGGGTCCCGGCCTGGTCGGGGTGATCGCCGACGAGACGGCGCGCGCCGGGGCGGCGGAGATCGCCGCCGCGCTCGCCGCCGCGGGGGCGACCGTCAAGCGGCTCACCGTCACCCGCGGGCCGAACGGGCGCGGGGCCAAGGACCTGGGGGTGACCCCCGGCCTCGACGCCGGCTATCGCGCCGCGGCGGAGGGGATGTCGGGGCGGGAGATCCTCGAGGCGGCGGCCGCCGGGCGCGTGGGCGCCCTGGTGATGCTGAACGGCGCGGCGCTCGCGGTGGACGGCGACGATCGCGACCTGCTGGAGCGGGCGCTGGCGAGCGTCGCCGTCCTGGTCGCCGTGGAGAGCCGCCCCGGCCCCGTCGCCCAGAGCGCGACCGTCCTCATCCCGGGGCACAGCCTGATGGAGAAGCTCGGGACGATCACGAGCTGTGAGGGCCGCGTGCAACGCGTCCGCGCGGCGCTTCCCCCGGCCACGGCGACGGCCACCGAGACGGGGGTGCTGAGCATGCTCGCCGGGGCCCTCGGCTCGACCGGCTGGCCGAGCGACCCGATCGCGGTCCACCGTGAGATCGTCACGGCCGTGCCCGCGTACGCCCAGGCCGGCAACGGCGGGCGCGCCCTCTTCCGGGGGGCGCCCGCGTGATCGCCTCCTGGTACGGGTACTTCATCGGCCCCGACCTCTGGTGGGCGGTCCTGATCAAGGCGGCCCTCATCGCCCTGATCCTGGCCACGGCGTTCGCCTACCTCACGCTCGCGGAGCGCAAGGTCTCGGCGCGCATCCAGCTCCGCTACGGCCCCAACCGGGTGGGCCCCTTCGGCCTGCTCCAGCCGCTCGCCGACGGCATCAAGCTCTTCTTCAAGGAGAACACGGCTCCCGGAGGCCGGGACCGCCTCCTCTACCTGGTGGCACCGGCGCTCGCCGGCACGGCCGCGATCCTCGCCTTCGCGGCGATCCCGGTGGCGGGGGTCAACTGCCTCGGCGGCCCGGCCGTCGGGCAGACCGGGCTGAGCTGCCCCTCCGGCTACGCGCTGCACTGGGACATCGCCCACATCAACGTGGGCCTCCTCTACATCCTCGCGATCACGTCCATCGGGGTGTACTCGCTGTTCCTCGGGGGGTGGTCGGCCAACAGCAAGTACTCGCTCCTCGGCGGGCTGCGCTCCTCGGCGCAGGTGATCTCCTACGAGATGGCGGTGGCGTTCGCGCTCATCGGGCCGGTGATCCTCGCCGGCTCGCTCAACCTCGAGCACGTGGTGACCACCCAGCAGCACCTCTGGTACCTCTTCCTCCAGCCCCTCGCCTTCGTGCTCTACTTCGTGGCCGCCCTCGCCGAGACCAACCGGGCGCCGTTCGACCTGCCCGAGGCGGAGACCGAGCTGGTCGCCGGCTACCACACCGAGTACAGCTCGATGCGCTTCGGCATGTTCTTCATGGGCGAATACATCAACATGGTCACGGTGGCCGCGATCGCCACCACGCTGTTCCTCGGCGGCTGGCTGTCGCCCTTCCCCACGAGCTGGTTCATCTTCGGGTACATCCCCGGGGCGCTCTGGTTCGTGCTCAAGGTGGTGGTCCTGCTCTTCGTGATGATGTGGGTGCGCTGGACGCTGCCGCGGTTGCGCTACGACCGGCTCATGAGCCTGGGCTGGAAGGTGCTCCTGCCCCTCGGCCTGCTCAACATCATGGTGACCGGCACCATCGTGGCGCTGAGGGCGGCCTGATGTTTCGCGAGATCGCCGAGGGAATGGCGCTCACGCTGCGCACCATGCTGCGCAGGCCGATCACGGTGCAGTGGCCGGAGGAGCAGAAGCCCGCCTCCACCCGCCACCGGGGGCGCCACATCCTCCACCGCTACGACAACGGCCTGGAGAAGTGCATCGGCTGCGAGCTGTGCGCCGCGGCGTGCCCGGTGGGCTGCATCTACGTGGGCCCGGCGGAGAACCCCAAGGACCACCCCATCTCCCCCGGGGAGCGCTACGCCGAGCGCTACGAGATCAACCTGATGCGCTGCATCTTCTGCGGCTACTGCGCCGAGGCCTGCCCCACCGAGGCGATCACGCTCGGGCCCCGCTACGAGCTGGCCGAGTACCGGCGGGAGCGGACCGTCGTCACCAAGGCCGAGCTGCTCGAGGCCTGGCCGCTCTTCGAGAGGGCCGAGGGCCCCATGTCGCCCCGCGGCGCGGGCGCCGACCAGCGCGGTCGCGAGCTCCTCGATCCCGGGGTGAGCCCGCGCCTCGCGTGGGACGTCGCCGAGCGGGCGCGGGGGGACGGACCCACCCACGCGGGCGCCCACCGCATCCCGCCGCCCCCGCCCAGCGTCGC
>JAJZNI010000181.1 GCA_021847925.1 bacterium | reverse complement strand
CCTCGCCTCGATGACCTGAGATCCGCCGTCAGGCGCCGGGCCACCCAGCGCGGGTGGCCCGGCCGCCTGGGCCCACGGTGACCGCCTGGCGGGTCTGGGCCTCGCTCAGCTCCCACAGGCGGCGCGCGTTGACCAGCACGTGGATCCGCGGGTGGCGGGCGAGGAGGTCGGCGGCGAGGCGGCGCACCGAGGCCTGCGCGCTGAGGTCCGCGTGCAGCACCTCCACCGCGCCGCCGTCGCGGGCGGCGGACCGGACCGCGGCGGCCGCGGCGGCTCCGCGTGCCTCGCTGCGCGCCACCAGGGTGAGCAGCGCTCCCCGGCGGGCCAGCTCGCGGGCCGCTGCGAGCCCGATGCCGCCGGTGGCGCCCGTGATCACCACCCGCCTCCCGGCGATGCTCCACCCGGGCGGGGCGCCCTCCCGGCTCTCCGGTCCCGTCACGGCGCGACCTCGGCGGGGCGCCCGGAGGCCGGCGGGCTCGCCGGGGCGATGTCGAGGGAGACCTTCACCGCGCCGTGGCGCTGCGGCTCCGCCGCCGTCCGGAAGGCGCGCCGCCACTCGCGCAGGGGGAAGCGGTGGGTGAGCCAGGATGGCCACGGGGCCTCGCCCGAGGCGAGCATCGCGAGCGACCTCTCGAGGTCCTGGACCCGGTACCCGTTGGAGCCCACCATGGACACCTCCTTGAAATACGCGAGGGTCGCCTGCGCGCGCCGGGCGCGGCCCACGCCGACCCGGACCACCGTGCCCCCGGGACGGACGATCGCCAGCGCCAGCTCAAGGGTTGCCGCGCTGCCCACGGCGTCCACGACGGCATCGGCGCCACCCCCGCCGATCAGCCAGGGAAGGCCCCGCCAGGGCCGGACCATCCGGGCTCCTTCGGACCCGGCCACCGCGCTCAGCACCGCCGCCGGTCGTGCGCCGACGGCACGGGCTCCGAGCGCGCCGACGAGGGCGGGCTGGTAAGGCCAGGCGCAGCTCGTGGTCACGCTCCGCACCCCGAGGCATCGGAGCCCGGCGGTCACGGCGAGCCCGACGGTGCCGGCGCCCAGGACGGCGACGGTGCGATCCGCCGGTCGCCCCGGGCCGGCGCCGTCCGGATCGGGGCCGGCGAGCGCCTGCTCGGCGGCGTGGAGCCCCACCGCGAGCGGGTCGGCCAGCACGCCGGCACGGGGATCGAGGCCCGCGGGGAGGCGGTGGAGCTGCGACGCGTGCGCGACCATCCGGGTGCCCATCCCCCCCGGCAGCCCGCGGATGTTTCCCGTGTGGATGCCGCTGCCCTCGATGCCGGGGATGGGCTCCCCGGTGTGGCGGCACAGGGGCAGGCGGCCGGCGGCGCAGGCGGGGCAGGGGGCGAGCCCCCGGGGGAGGCAGCCCAGCCACGGGTTGACCACGACCACCTCCCCCGCCTCGAAGCCCGCGCCCGCCCCCAGCACACGCGCCACGATCTCGTGGCCCATGACGTGGGGGAAGGAGATCAGCCCCGACAGCGGGTTGTCCCAGTCCGCCTGCAGCGTGGCCTGGGTGATGTCGCTGCCGCAGACCCCGGCGTGGAGGGGGCGCAGGGTGAGCCACCCCGGCCCGGGTGGCACCGGGTCCGCAAGCTCGCGCAGGGAGAGGGGCCCCGGGGCACTCAGGGAGCGCGACGGGCGGACCCGGCTCACGGCCCCGGCGAGGGCGAGGCGCGCCGGCCGGGGGTCGAAGACCAGGCCGTGCATCAGGGGTGGGACCCGGGCCGCGCGACACCCATGGCCGCTACGGTACGCGCCGGGCCGCCCCCGGCACGCCCGGGCCGCTCCGCGACAGGCGCGGCCGGAGGGGCGGGCGCGTCCCCGCCCCCCCGGCCCGTGGTGGCGCCGCTAGGCCGGCGCCGCCTGGCGAATCTCGGCACCCGCCTTCTCGACGGGGACGCCGACGGAGTTGCCCCATTCGCTCCAGGAGCCGTCGTAGTTGGCGACGTGCGGGTACCCCAGAAGGTGGGTCAGCACGAACCAGGTGTGCGAGGAGCGCTCCCCGATGCGGCAGTACGTCACCACGCTCCTGTCCGGGGTGATCCCCCTGCTCGCGTAGAGCTCACGCAGCTCCTCCACGGGCCTGAAGGTGTCGTCGTCCTGGATCGCCTGGGCCCAGGGGATGTTGGCCGCACCGGGGATGTGCCCGCTGCGCTGCGCCCCCTCGTTCTGGTACTCGGGGGGTGCGGAGATCTCGCCGCTGAACTCGGCGGGCGAGCGCACGTCCACCAGCGCGTGGTCGGCCCGGTCCAGGATCAGCCTCACCCCCGGGAGGAACTGGCGCAGCGCCAGGTTGGGCTCGGCCGAGGCCCGGTAGGTCGTCGTGGTGAACGACGGGGCCTCCTCGCTCACCGGGCGGCCCTCCTCGAACCACTTGCGCCGGCCCCCGTTGAGGAGGCGGATGTCCCGGTGCCCGTAGATCTCGAAGGTCCAGAAGGCGAAGGCCGCGAACCAGTTGCGCATGTCACCGTAGAGGACCAGCGTCGTGTCCGGCGTGACCCCGAGCCGGCTCATCAGCCCCTCGAACTGCTCGCGCGAGAGGATGTCGCGGCGCACGGTGTCATTGATGTCGCGCTTCCAGTCGACCAGCGCGGCGCCCCGAACGTGCCCCAGCTCGTAGGCCGACGTGGGGTCCCAGTCGACCTCGAGGACGCGGACGGCGGGGTCGGACAGATGGCCGGCGAGCCACTCGGTGCTCACCAGGACGTGGGGATGCGCGTACTCGGCCATGGGATGTCTCTCCTTGCGGATGCGGGGTGTCAGATCAGGGCGCCACCCCCACGGCACGGAGGAAGCGGACGGTTCGCGGGGGCGGCTGGGGCTCTCAGCGGGACAGCCGGCCCGGACAGCCCTCGGTGCGGCAGCGACCCTGGTCGACCCAGAGGCGGCGCGTCAGCGGGCGGGGCATGCCACGAACCACCAGCCGAGCGTATCAGAACGGACCGACGGGCCGGCATCGCCCGCGCCCGGAGCCCCGGGCAGTCCGGTCGACTGCAGTTGCCGGCGCCGCCCCGGAGCCGCCGCCGCGGCCACCCTGGGGCCGTCTGCGGGGCAGAAACGGTCGGGGACGGTGTCCATGATTACAGTTGACACAACCTCTTCGACTGCAGTTCGCAAAATCCCCGAGGGGGGTGCCCGCCGGCGCCGCCCGGGGCTCTCGCCGGTCTCCCGTGGAGGCCCGTCACCGACTCGGCTCAGGACGTGTCCGTCTTTTCACAGGCCCCATGCCATGATGCCGCCGTCGCAACGGTCCCACCACCGACCCCGTCGCGCGGGGCGCTGGCCGCCCGGGGGAACCGCCCGCCGTGATCGCCCAGTCCGCTTCTCGGAAGCACCTGCCCGGGGGGAGAGGGAGCTGAGATGGCCCCTGCCGTCGAGACGGTCGCCGCCGTCGGGGCGGGGCAGCTCGCGCTGCTCCTGCCGGTGGGTGGCGACACCTATGCCCTGGCTCTCGAGAGGGTTCGCGAGGTCGCGGTGAAGCCCCGGGTCACCGTCCTGCCCACCGCGCCGCCGGTCGTGCTGGGGGTGTTCAACCTGCGGGGGGAGATCGTCCCCCTCTTCGACACCGGGATCCTCCTCGGCCTGCGCCCCCTCGAGCGCCCCGGCTTCGCCGTGCTGGTGGAG
>JAJZNI010000153.1 GCA_021847925.1 bacterium | reverse complement strand
CCTCGAGCTCGTCACGCGGGTTGGGAACGTGCCGGATCGCGGTGGCGAGGCCCTTCGCGGCGCGCGCGCCCACCACCCTCTCGGCGAGCTCCAGCACGGAGAACTGCTCGGTGAACTGGTTGAAGACCCGATACTCTCCCGCCGCCGGCGGGTGGAGCGCCTCCAGCTCGATGCAGCGCACCGTGTCCCTGATGTCGAGGACGCCGCGGGTCTGACCGCCGCGTCCATGAACGCTGAGCGGCTCGCCGACCGCCGCCTGCACGCAGAATCGGTTCAGGACCGTCCCCCAGATGCCGTCGTAGTCGAAGCGGGTCCCAAGACGTGGGTCGAGGGCGGTCTCGTCGGTCGCGGCTCCGTACACCACGCCCTGGTTCAGGTCGGTGGCACGCAGACCCCAGACGCGGCACGCGAACTCGAGGTTGTGGCTGTCGTGCACCTTGGAGAGGTGATAGATGGACCCGGGGCGCTTGGGATAGAGCATCCGGTCGCGCCGCCCCCGGTGCTCGATCTCGATGAACCCCTCCTCGATGTCGATGTTGGGGGTGCCGTACTCTCCCATCGAGCCGAGCTTGATCAGGTGGCAGTCGGGGGCGAGGTCACGAATCGCATAGAGAAGGTTGAGGCTGCCCACGATGTTGTTGACCTGCGTCTCGACCCCGTGGCGGGGGCTGATCATCGAATAGGGTGCGGAGCGCTGCTCGGCGAAGTGCACGACCATGTCGGGTCGCGCCGACGCGATGAGGACGCGCAGCGCCGCGTCGTCACAGACGTCGATCTGATGCCACTCGATGCTGCGGCGGCTCACCTCGTGCCAGGCGTCGACACGCTGCCGCATGGAGGCGATGGGGATCAGGCTGCCGGTACCGCATTCCTCGTCCCAGCGGCGGCGGATGACACTGTCGGCGGCGACCACGTCGTGGCCCCGGGCGGAGAGGTGGAGCGCGGTCGGCCAGCCGAGGTAGCCATCCGCGCCGAGGACAACGATGCGCATCTCTGATCTCCTATGCGGCACGCCCGGCCACCGCCGGTGCCGCTGCCACGTCCTTTCTGAGGACGCTGTCCGTTCCGATGCCTTCGAGGCCGCCTCCCGCGGCGGTGCCCGGTTGCAGTCGCGGCCGGCCGAGGAGCAGGAGCGCTCCGCTACCGGCGAGGCCGAGGGGCAGGGTGACCACCAGGCGCATCAGGACGTCGACGGCGGTCGCGCCCACGAGCCCCGCACCACCCGCCTGGAGCAGGGCGACGGTGACGACGTCACCGGCCCCCGCACCGAAGGGGAGAGCGGAGACGCTGCCCGCGGCCTGAGAGATGCAGAACGCGGCGACGGCCACGTCCAGCGGGACGCTCGCCCCCATGCCGTGCGCGAGGAGCAGGATCTGGAGGCCACTCACGAGGAACACGGCCAGGGTGAGACCGGCGAAACCCGCGACGACCCTGGCGGAGAGGGCGAGCTCCTCGAGGCGGCCGGCGGCGCGCAGCCCCCCGCCGATGAGACCGGCACGGCTGCGCGACGCGCCGCCGGAGAAGGCGCGGCGGACGGCGTGGGCGATCCACCAGGGTGCGACGAGGAGGGCCGCGGCGGCGGCCACCACCCCGGCCGCGGCCGGGAGGGGCAGGTAGATGAGGGCGGCGAGCGCACCGCCCACGATTCCCATCATTGCGATGCTGACCACGCGCTCGTAGAGCACGGCCGCCACCCCGGCCTCGACGGGGACCCGGTCATGGGAGCGCCACATCCAGGGGCGGGCAAGGTCGCCCGCCGCCGCCGGGGTCAGCCAGCTCAGGGTCTGGCCCGCGAGGTTGACCCCGTACAGGCGCCGCCAGGGGACGCGGTGGCCCAGCCTCACGAGCAGGACCCGGGTGCGGACGCCCCGCAGCAGGGTCACCGGCACATCGAGCGCGATCGCGAGAGCGAGCACGTCCCACGACGCATGGCCGGACTGGCGGACCACGGCGAGGGGGTTCACCTGGCGCAGCAGCCCGGCGATGGCGGCGGCGCTCACGGCCAGAACGGCGAGCTGGACCCCCGTGACCACGAGGCGGCGGCGCGACCTCCAGCCCCGCGGCGACGTCGCGCGGGTCAGACGGGCCCGGTCCGCCCGGCTCGGGGAGAGGACGGCCCCGGGCTCTGCGGCGGCGGCGCTGCGCATGACGCCACGGACCGTATCCGGACCAACCTTTCCGTCCCGTGAGGGTGTGCGGCGCCCGTCCGGCGGCGGGCGGTCCCGTCGCCCGCTCAGGGAAGGTAGTCGAGCCCGTCCGGGAAGGAGAGCCGGCTGGAGCCCTGTCCGGTGAAGGTCCACACCACCTGCCCGGTGCTCGGGTCCACCACCTCGATGCGGCTGCCCCAGTCGTCACAGATCGCGACGCGGTTGCTCGCCAGGGGGATGGCGATCGAGGGATGGTCGAGGCCGGCCGCCCCGGTCGGGTGGTAGGCCCAGAGCACCTGGCCCGTCGGGCTGATCCGGTACACGGCCCCCGGGTTGGAGTAGTCGGTGAGAAGCACCGAGCCGTCCGGGTAGGCCAGCGCGTCGGAGGGATAGGCCGCCGGTGTGCGGACGCTCCAGCGGACGCTGCCGTCCGGGTTGAGCCAGGTGACCCGGCTCCCCCAGATCTCGGTGACCACCATCGATCCGCCCGGGGTCGGGAAGGCTCCGTTGGGCTCGGCGAAGCTTACGGGCGGGTTGTGGACGCACGTCTCGTTGCCGCGCACGCCCAGCCACTGCCCCCCCGGCCCCAGCTCGACCAGGCGGCAGTTGCGGATGTCCGCCACCCAGATGTCGCCGCTCGGGCCGGGGACGGCGTCGTCCGGCTCGCTGAAGTAGCCGGTGCCACGGCCCCGCACCCCGTTGTGCCCCACCTGCCAGAGGATCGTTCCGGTGGAGCGGTCGATGGCCGTCACCGTCTGGCTGCCCTCCGCGTTGGCGATGATGTCGCGGCCGTCGGGGGTGAAGAAGGCGTCGTCGGGGGCGCCGAAGGGCGCCGTGAGCCGGGCGCCCGGGGCCGGGAATGTCCACGTCACAGCTCCGCTCGCGTCGACCATGAGAAGGCGGTCGTTGCCACGGTCGGAGATCAGAAGCTGGCCGGTGAACGGCACCCCGGGCGGCAGGGGAGGCAGGGCGGCGGCCTGGCCGGGGAGCGGGACCGCGGGGTTGAGCGCGGGGGCGGACGGGGGTGGCGTGGCGGAGGACGACGGGCCGGAGGGGGTGGACGCCGGGGTCGCGGTCCCAGACGGTGGCGCGGCGATCCCCGGGGGTGCGGCGCCGCAGGCGGAGCCGAGGGCACCCAGGAGGGCGAGCAGGGCCAGCCGCCGTCCGCGTCTCATCGCGCCGCGTGCCCGCTGCGGCGAACGAAGGGGTGGGCCCGCGGCCGGCGCTCGGGCGGTGCCGCCGAAGTCGCGCGCACGGGGCCCGGTGTCCGAGCCAGCGGCCAGACCACCGCGAAGCGCACCCCTCCGCCGGTCTCCGGGGTGATCTCCCAGCGACCCGCGCTCGCCCGGACGATCGAGTCGGCGATGGCGAGGCCCAGCCCCGCCCCCTCCCCGCGGCTGGTGGCCCGGTGGAAGCGGTCAAAGATGAGGGGGAGGTCGCTCTCGGGTATCCCCTCCCCGTCGTTGGCCACCGACAGCTCGACGCGGCGCCCGGAGCG
>JAJZNI010000169.1 GCA_021847925.1 bacterium | reverse complement strand
CCCGAGATGCGGGAGCACCGCCCGGGTGCAGCGGAACGCTGTCGTGAGGTTGACGGCGAGCACCCCCTCCCAGTGCGCATCCACCATGTCCGCCACCTTCACCCGCCCCATCAGCCCTCCGGCATTGTTCACACAGATATCCACACGACCTAGGCTCGCGAGCGTTCGCTCGACAGCAGACTCGACTTCCACCGTCGACGTGGCATCGAGGTGGCACCCCATGGCCCGGCCCCAGCTTGCAGATAGTGACCGAGCAGCGCGGCCAACCAGTTCCCTGACTGAATGGCTATTTATTATATACTGCCCTTATGTCTGATGCATCAGGCATGCTACAGCATCAGTCGACTCATGTCAAGGCGGTCCCCATATGAAGATCCGAAGCTCGTTCAGCGTCCCTGCCCCCCCCGATCGGGTCTACGAGTTCCTGCTCGACGTCAACCGTGTCGCTGCCTGCGTGCCGGGCGCCCAGGTCGCCGAGGTCGTCGACCCTGACACGTTTCAGGGCAAAGTGCGGATCAAGGTCGGACCGGTCACCGTGGCCTACCAGGGCGTGGCGAGGGTCACGGCCCGCAGCTCCCAGGACCTCTCCGCGACGCTCGAGGCAGAGGGGAGGGAGGCGACCGGGTCGGGCTCGGCACGCGCGATCACCACCATGTCCGTGCACGAGGATGCTCAGGGATCAACGGTCACTCTCGACACCGACCTGACGGTGGTGGGTCGGGTGGCCCAGTTTGGCCGCGGGATCATGGAGGATGTCGCTCGCCACCTGGTAAACGAGATGGGAGAGTGCATCCGAGCGAAGCTGGCCGGTGAGGCAGGCTCGTCTGGCGCGACCGGCACGGAACCGGAGCCGACCGTTGAGCGCGCGGACGCGAGAGCCCCCTTGGCGTCCCCAACCAGCACGCCTTCGGCCGCGGAGGGGGGCGAGACCTCGGCCCCGCTCGATGTGCTCGCTTTGGCGCGGGCTGTTGTCGGTGCGCAGGTGCGCCGGGCCCGGCACCATTCTGGATGGCTCGCCGCGGGAGGTATTCTTGGAGCGGTAGTGACCCTCTGCGTTTGTCGACGACCATGCCGCCGCGGTTGATCGACCGGCTGCGAGTTGACACCGTCCACGCCCCCTCGGGTGGGGTGACCCGACCACACTACGGGTTATTTGCGGTCAGAGGCGGCAGTGTCCCGGCATTCGAGGGGCGACGGGAATCACCGTGAGGCTCGAGACTTTCAGCAGCCCCGACATGCGCGGTGATGGGTGGATCGGTGCGATCCTCTGCCATGATCTCGTCGACCACCAAGGTCACCCGGTGCTGCTCAAGGGCCGACGTTTGGAGGCCGAGGACGCCGCCACCCTGGCGCGTGCGAGGCTGCGGGAACTCCATCTCCTCTGGCCCGAGCCCGGGGACGTTGACGAAGACGCCGCAGCGCTGCGACTTGCCAAAGCGGTCGCCGGCCCCGGTGTCTCACTGCACGCCCCGGTGGCCTCCCAGGTGCGCCTCAGCTCCGCGCAGCGCGGCCTTGTGGGGGTGAACGCGGCAGCCCTCTCCCAGATCAACCGCATCGAGGGGATCACTGTGTTCACCGTTCCGGACGGAATGCCGGTCGAACGCGGACAGACCGTCGCGGGGGTCAAGATCACCCCCCTCGTCATCCCCGAGCAAACCTTGGCAGAGGCTGAGCGACTGTCCCTGGAGGCGGCCCACTCCGCACGCACCGTCATGGTGCGAGGATTCTCCCCGCTTCGGGTCGCCGCCGTGGTGAGAGAGGCGATCGGGGACCGGGCCCTGCTCCAGTTCGAGACATCGCTCAAGCAGCGCGCCGCCTGGTTCGGGGGCAGCGTTCAGGCGATCGATCACGCGCTCCAGCGCCGGGAGGCTCGCGAGGCAGTGCTACGCGCCGTCCGGGAGGCTGATCTGGTGCTGGTCGCGGGTGTGGCTTCCGTCGACCCCCTCGAGGACACCTGGCGGGATCTGCTGGAAGTCGGCGCATCGGTGGTGCGCCGCGGTCTGCCCGTACACCCCGGGAGCAGCTACTGGCTGGCCCGGCTCGGAGACGTTCCAGTGGTCGGAGTAGCCTCCTGCGGGATGCTTTCCCGGCGGAGCGCCCTCGACCTCTTGCTCGCCCGGTGCTTCGCCGGAGAGGCGCTGGATCCAGAGTTTCTGGCCGGACTGGGCCATGGCGGCCTCCTCGGCCCCTGGGAGGGGTGGCGCATCCCGCGCTACGCGGGCACGACAGAGGCCAGGTGAGGGACTCAGCAGCGGGGCCCGGCGCGACGCGGACGGGCGTTCGTGCAGTTGCTGCCCGAGCAGCGAACGCTGACGCGGGGTCCGCGGGGGGTGGGCACCCATACGTGCCCGCATGCGTGAGTGATCGCGACTCTCGGCGCGTGGGCCCGGACCGGCGCCGTGATCGTCCTCGCCAGCGCGGCGTGGACGTCCGGCTCCACGCCGCGCCCGCCGGTGGCCCGGCTCCGCGGTGAGCGGAGGCTGCCTTGAGCGCGCGATCGTGGACGAGGTGGGGGCCACCCTTGCAGGCGCAGCGCCAGCAGGTGTCCTGCGCTACGGCAGCAGCGCCGAGCTCGGCTGCGCTGTCCTGCCGCGGCGATGTCGACATCCCTGGTCGGCAGCCGGCAGTGTGCAAGGGTCCGGTGTCCGGGTGCAACCGGTGATCACCGATGACCACCCCGGCCCCCTCCTGCAACTCGAAGATGAACCCGGAAGCTGATAGTCGAGCTATCACATCTGGTGCCGGGAAAGGGAATCGAACCCTTACGAGCGTACGCTCACAGCGCCCTGAACGCTGCGTGTCTACCAGTTCCACCATCCCGGCACGGGGCGGGGCACGATCGTAGCAGGCGCGCGGGTTCCCGGTGCGGCGCCCGCCCGCGACCCCGGCAGGCCTTCCGAGGCGCCCCGGAACGGCCACGGGCGCGATCCCCGGGGCCCGGCGCGGCTCATCGCCAGGAGGCCGCCCCGCTGAAGGGACCGCCCACCGCGGGGACGCTGACGTCGGAGAGCGGGCCATCCACCACCAGGCTCTCCTCCGGGGTGTAGAGGAAGACCGCCGGCAGGTCCTGGGCGAGGGCGAGGGCGACCTGCCGGACCGCGGCGGCGCGCTGCTGCTTCCCGCTGACCGTCGCGAGCATGGCCAGGTCCTGGTCCAGGAACGAGTCCACCGGCCCGCGCGAGACGTTGTAGCCGTGCGGCGGGGTGGCCGTGGAGGCCCAGAACTGGCTGACGTCCGGGTCGGGCCCCGCGTTCCACGCCGCGAGCGCCAGCTCGAAGCTCCCCGCCTCGAGCACCTGGTGCAGGAAGCCCCCGGCGGGCATCTCCACCACGCGGACGCTGATACCGAGCGGGGCGAGCTGGCCGGCCAGGGCCTGCGCGACCGCTGGAAGCGGGGCCGCGTCGGCCACGCTCAGCGTGAAGCTCAGGCTCACCGCACCCTTGGTCAGCACCCCGGCGGTGCCCGGCTCCCATCCCGCGGCGCTGAGCGCCGATCGAGCATCGGCAAGGCTTGCCGCGGGTGGGGAGGGTGGCGCACCCAGCCAGAGGACACCGGCCGGGATGGGGCCGGCCTGGGGCACGCCCAGGCCGCCCACGGCGCCTGAGACGATCCCCGCCCGGTCCACGGCGTCGGCGATCGCGCGCCTGACGGCGCTG
>JAJZNI010000042.1 GCA_021847925.1 bacterium | reverse complement strand
CAGGCGGCGACCGCGGGACCGGAGTGGGTGTTCAGGTTGTCGACAACAGCGTGGATGACCTGGCCGGGCGGAACGTGGGCGTCCAAGAGGTCGCGGACGTACTCGGCTTCACGCTTGGCCAGCTCGCCCGGCCTCCTCCGCAGAGGGAGGTCGGGGAAGCGACGCTGCAAAGCCTGGATACTGGTCTTCTCGTCGATCGACCAGACCGGACCGGCGGCGGGCGGATGGAGGTAGAGGTCGAGGATGGGCTATGTCGACGGCGTCCTCCCCGACGGCGACGTGCACCCCTCTGCCGCCTCCGCGATGGCGGCTCGGCCACCTTGGCCGCGGCCCACTGGGCCGGCGACCCGCGGCGCACCTGAGTAGCATCCGCCCTGTGGGCGAGGACAGCGAGAACCTCTTCGACAAGGCCTCCGCCGACGCGCTGCTTCCGGAGCTGCGCCGCCTGATCGCGCGGCTTCGGGAGGTCGCCGGATCCGACGCCGCCCGGGCCGCCCAGCGCCGGCTCGCCCAGGCGGGGCGGGCCAACGGGTCCCCCGCGGCCGCCGCCGCCGCCTTCGAGGCCGCCGCCTCGATCCAGTCCGTCGTCGCCGAGATCGAGGAGCTCGGCGTCATCCTCCGCGATCCGGCCACCGGCCTCTGCGACTTCCCGGCCGAGAGGGAGGGGGAGCCGGTGTACCTCTGCTGGCGCCCGGAGGAGGAGGAGGTCTCCTGGTGGCACCCCCGCGACACGGGGTTCTCCGGCCGTCTGCCGCTCTGAGCCGGGCGAGACCGGGACGCGGGCGGGCTGCAGGCCCGAGTCCCCCCGCGCGGAGCGGAGCCATCGCGATGCCCCCGGAGCGGGTAGACTGACGGCAGCGTCTCCGGCCCTTCGCCTCCCCGCAACCGACGTCCGACGCTGTGCGGCCGAGGCGATGCGGCACTCCAAAAAAAGGAGGGTCATGCCGATGAGTGATAGTCCGAGTAGCCTGCGCGTGCCGACCAGCGCCGGGGGCGTCTGCTGATCGCCTGCAGCCCGCACTGATCCAGGAGACGCGATCGCCCCGGGCGATTGCGACGTCTCCGAGCGCTTCGACGGGGTGTCCGCCACGGGTGCGGGCACCCCGTTGCCGTCTCCGGCCGCTCGCGGTCCCCGGGCACGGGCGGCGCGACCGCTCAGCCGAAGCGCGCCGCCTCGACCTGCGCCTCCCTCGAGGCGACCGCGGGGGCGGGGACGACCTGGTCGGTCTCGACGTATCCCTCGGTGCCATCGGCCAGGCGGACGCGGGTGAACGGGCCGGTGCCTCCCGGGATGGCCTCGACGCGGCTCGCGGTGTGGATGGACCCGGCCCGGGGCGCGTCCCAGCGCGGCTCGGTGTACAGCTCGTACGGCATCCCCGCCCAGGATGCCACCAGGCTCACGGGACCGGGGGGCAGGTCGCGCCGCCGGTAGACGGTGCGCCGGTCGTCGGCGCCGCGGGTGAGGAGCTGCACCAGCTGGAGGGCGCGCGGCACCGGACCGCGGCCGCGACTGGCCGCCACGGTGACCTCTGTGCCCGCGGCGCTGACCACCGCCTCGCAGGTGACCCATCGGGTCCGCAGACGGGCCGCCTGCCGCGACCACTCCCCGAGCGGCCCCTTGCGCCGGAACTCGACGATCCAAGCCGCCCCCTCGCCGGGGATGCGCGGGGCACGCCGTCCCAGCCGCTCCGACACGCGCCGCATCGTCCCGAGGGCCAGCGCGGAGCCGGGCGTGGGGAGCCCGAGTCGGTGCGCCCGGCCCGTGACCCCCTCCAGGCGCGCGCGCGTTCGGTCGAGCATGCGCTGGGCAGGACCCTTGGCCAGCTCGGCACCGGCGGGCCCCGTCATCTCGAAGCGGAAGGGGAAGGTGCCCAGCATCTGCTCCATGACGCCATAGACCTCACGGGGAGGGGCGGCGGTCAGGAACGTCCAGCGGTCGGCCTCTCGCGCCAGGGACATCAGCGGCATTCTACGAAGCGGAGCTCACCGGGCGGACGCGGCGGGAGCCGCGCCGGGCGCGTCCCCGGCGGGCGCGCCCCCGCCGATCGCCATGCCGTAGCGCTCGCACATGGCCTCGAAGCGGAGGCGGACGTGGTCGTCGAGCCAGTCCCGGTGCCGGTCGATGAGGGGCGCGACCGCGCGGCGGAGATAGTCGCCGCGCGCCATCCACTGGTAGTAGTGGCGGCCGCCGTGGTGGTAGGGCCCGTACAGCCGTCCACCGGGGAACTCACGTTGCAGCCAGCGAAAGAGCTTCTCGTGGCGCACGTGCATCCTGAGCGTCACCTGCGGGGTGCGTCCGTCGCCCCCGAAGTGGCCCTCGCCGGCGAGCAGGCCCAGGAAGCAGCCGATCGCGAAGTCGTCCTCGGGGACCTCCATGCCGCTCAAGCATAGTCACTGCGGGTCGCGGCGTGTTTCACCGTCATGATCGACGTGGAACATTCGCGTGAGCGCGTGCCGCGCCGCGAGTGTTTCACCGTCACGATCGACGTGGAACCGCAGCCCGCCTCCCCGGGCCCATAATCCTCAGCCGTGCGGCCCCGCATCCTCGCCGTGGCCAACCAGAAGGGCGGCGTCGGGAAGACCACCACCGTCGTCAACGTCGCCGCGGCTCTCGCCGAGAGCGGCCGGCGCGTTCTCATCGTCGACTGCGACCCCCAGGCCAACTCGACCTCAGGGCTCGGCGTGGCGCGCCGCGACATCACGACCAGCACCTATGACGTCCTGGTCCTGGGCCGCCCGCTCGCCGAGGCCCGCATCCCGACCCGCGTCCCGGGGCTCGAGCTGGTCCCCTCCGACATCGCGCTGGCCGGAGCCGAGATCGAGCTGATCAGCGTCGCGCGGCGGGAGAAGCGCCTGGCGTACGCCCTCGAGGCCCTTGCCGACGATCCCGTCGACTATGTCTTCCTCGACTGCCCCCCGAGCCTCGGCCTGCTCACCGTCAACGCCGTCGTGGCCGCCCACGGGCTCGTGGTCCCCATCCAGTGCGAGTTCTACGCACTCGAGGGCCTCGGCCTGCTCACCCACACCATCCACCTCCTCCGGCGCGACCTGAATCCCGCCCTGGAGATCACCGCGATCGTCCTCACCCTTCATGACGCCCGGCTCACCCTGGCCAACCAGGTGGTCGAGGAGGTGCGCGGCCGCTTCGGTGACCGTGTGCTCGACCCGGTCATCCCTCGCAACGTGCGCCTCAGCGAGGCGCCCAGCTACGGGCTCCCCATCACCCTCTACGCGCCCGCTTCGCGGGGGGCCCATGCGTACCGGGAGCTCGCCGCCAACCTCGACGCCCGCCTCCAGGATGAGGCCGGCGCCCTCCGCGCCCCCTTCCTCGCATGAGTGGCGGCGCCCCCCCTCCGTCCAGCCCGGCCGGCGGATCGCCGCCGCCGTCACGCCGGCGCGGCCTCGGCCGCGGCCTCGACGCCCTGCTGGCCAGCAGCGACCCCGCCCGCGACCTGGGGGGCGGGCCCGCCCTGATCGAGGTGGATCCCTTCCGGGTGCGTCCCAACCCGGAGCAGCCGCGCCGCGACTTCCCGGCGGAGTCGCTCGCTGCCCTCGCGGAGTCGATCCGCCGCCACGGGCTGCTCCAGCCCATCGTGGTCGAGCCGGACACCGACGGCTATCGCCTCGTCGCCGGTGAGCGCCGCCTGCGCGCGGCCCGCCAGGCCGGGGTCGCCGGCATCCCCGCCATCCTCCGCCCGGCGTCCGAGTCCGGCCGCCACGCGCTGGAGCTGGCGCTGACCGAGAAT
>JAJZNI010000154.1 GCA_021847925.1 bacterium | reverse complement strand
CCGTCGGCGAAGATCGTGACGATCACCCCGCGCCCGATCCGGTGTCCCACCTCGCGCACCCCCCAGAGATTGGCACCGCTCGAATGCCCGACCAGCAGGCCCTCGGTGGCGGCGAGCCGGCGGGCCAGCGCGTAGGCCTCCTCGGTGGGCGCCCCCATGCCGTCGTCCGCGAGGTTGGGGTCGTAGATGCCCGGAACGATCGATGTCTCCATGTGCTTGAGCCCCTCCAGACCGTGCCATGGTGAGTCCGGCTGGATGCTGTGCAGGCGGATCCTCGGGTTCAGCTCGCGGAGGCGGCGACCGGTGCCCACGAAGGTCCCGCTGGTGCCGACCGCGGCCACGAAATCGGTGACCGCGCCCTGCGTCTGCTCCCAGATCTCCGGCGCGGTGCCGTGATAGTGGGCGAGCCAGTTCTCGGGATTGTTGTACTGGTCCGGCATGAAGTACCGCCCCGGGTCCGCTGCGAGGATCTCCCGGCTCAGGCGGATGGCGCCGTCGCTCCCCTCCATCGGGTCGCTGTAGGTGACCTCGGCCCCGTAGGCGTGCACCAGGGCCCGGCGCTCGGCGCTCACATTGCGCGGCATCACCAGGTGGACCCGGTAGCCGCGCGCGGCGCCGATCATGGCGTAGGCGACGCCCGTGTTGCCGCTGGTCGCGTCGAGGATCACCCGCTCGGGCGTGAGGCGCCCGGTGCGCTCCGCCTCGGTGATCATCCGCAGCGCCGGCCGGTCCTTGACCGAGCCGCCGGGGTTGCGATACTCGGCCTTGGCGTAGACGCGGACGCCGGGCAGCTCGTCCTCGAAGAGGCGCAGGCGCAGGAGCGGCGTGTTGCCCACGAGGTCGAGGACGTTGCTCCCGAGCTCGGCCGGCAGGACGGCGAGCCTGGGTGTGGTGGGGCCCATGACGGTCATTATCCGGGAGGGATGCGGCCGCGCCGCGCGGCAGGCCGCCGCCGCCCCCCGGCGCCCGGTGCGCCCGGGCGTCAGCTCGACGCGCCGCTCTCCGCGCCGGCCACCGCCCCGACCCGGAACCCGGCGCTGCCGCGGCTGCGATCTCCGAAGATGGCGATGACCCCGGCGGGGCGGAGATGGATGGGCCCGTCATCACCAGGGAGCTCGACGAAGGCCTGCTCGCCGGGCGCGCCGCCGAGCGCGGCGAGCGTCTCCTCCACGGAGAGCTTGACGGAGACATCGGAGCCGTTGACGAGCCGGAGGATGGTCATGCGGGTGCGCTCCTGAGATGGCCTGGCGGCCCTCATCCTAGCCGGAGCGTGGGCCTCGAGCCACCTCCGGGGCCGCAGCCCCGGTGTCCGTCCGGACGGCCGCTCCCCCCCGCACGCTCAGCCTCCGGCCCCGCCCCGACCCGCCATGACGGCGTCGAGCCCGTCACGCAGCTCGGCGACGAGGTCCCCGACCTCCTCGATGCCCACCGAGAAGCGGAGGAGCCCGTCGCCGATGCCCAGCGCGTCGCGCTCCGCGGCGGCGAGGCCACGATGGGAGGTCGCGGCGGGATGGCTGACCGTGGTGGCGACATCCCCCAGCGAGGGGGCCAGGCGGACCTCCGGAAGGGCTTGCAGCAGGCGGGTGGCGGCCGCGCGGTCTCCCAGGTCCAGGGTGAGCATGGCCCCGCGCCCCCGCGGAAGCAGCCGCGCGGCGAGCGCCTCCTCCTCGGCGCTCCTGCGCCCCGGGTGGTGGACCGCGCGGACCGCGGGGTGCCCGGCGGCGACCTCGGCCAGCACCGCGGCGCTCGAGCTGGACCGCGCCACGCGCAGCCCGGCGGTGCGCAGTCCGCGCAGGGCAAGGAACGCGTCGAACGGGGACATCCCCACCCCCAGGGTGCCGCAGTCGGCGTCCAGCCGCTCCGCGGCGGGATGGCCGGCGCGGACGAGCACCGCGCCGCCGACGACGTCGGAGTGCCCGGCGAGCTGCTTGGTGAGGCTGTGCACCACGACGTCGGCCCCGAGCTCGAGGGGCCGGATGAGGAAGGGTGTGGCGAAGGTGGCGTCGATCACCGTGGCCACCCCGGCCGCCCGGCACATCTCGGTCAGCCGGGGCACGTCGAGGATGCCGAGCAGGGGATTGCCGATGGCCTCGGCGACGACGGCGGCGACACCGCGGTCGAGCACGGCCTCCACACCGTCGAGCTGGTGCGCGACCTCGCCGGCCGGGGGCAGGTCGACGATGGCCAGGGCCACGCCGAGCCGCGCCAGGGGGCCGGCGAGCAGCGCCTGCGTGCCCCCGTAGCTGGGGCGGAGCAGGACGATGCCCCGCCGCCGCTCGCCCAGCAGCCCGGTGACGGCGAGGAGGAGCGCGGCCTGACCGCTCGAGGTCACGCGGCAGGCGGGATCGTCGACGCCGCCCCAGCCCTCCAGCGCGCCCAGGGCCTCCTGGAGACGCCCCACGCTGGGGTTGCCGAGACGCCGGTAGCCCCCCCGCCCGCCGGCCATCGCCGCCTCGAGGTCACCCAGGCTCGCGAACGCGTCCACCGCAGCGAGCGCGGGCGGTTCGACCAGCGGGGCCCCTCCCGGAGCGGGCTCGGGCGCGCCGGCGCGTGCCGCGACCGTGTCCGGGCCGGGGCGCCTCATGGCGGGGCGCAGAGGGCGCTCCTCAGCGGGCCCCGGTCGCGGCCGGCGCCGATGCCCTCGGCAGGGCGGCACGGCCCGCGAACACGGCGGCGCCGCCGAGCTCCCGCTCGATGCGGAGCAGGCGGTTGTACTTGGCGACCCGCTCCGACCGCGACGGCGCCCCGTCCTTGAGCTGCCCGCCGTTGATCGCGACCACGAAGTCGGCGATGAAGGTGTCCTCGGTCTCACCGCTGCGGTGGCTCACCACCGGGTTGTACCCGTGCGCGCGGCCCAGGGCCACCGTCTCCATGGCCTCGGTCAGCGTGCCGATCTGATTGAGCTTGATCAGCACCGCGTTGGCGACCCCCAGGTCGATGCCCTTCTGGAGCAGCTTCGGGTTGGTGACGAAGTTGTCGTCACCCACCAGCTGGACGCGCTCGCCCAGGCGCCGGGTGAGGAGCTGCCAGCCGTCCCAGTCCTCCTCCGCCATCCCGTCCTCGAGCGAGACGATCGGGTAGCGATCGAGCCAGGACTCCCAGAGGTCGACCAGCTCGGCGGAGGTGAGCTCGCGCCCCTCCCCCTTGAGCACGTACCGGCCGTCCTTGAGGAGAGCCGACGGGGCCGGGTCGAGCCCGATGGCCACCTGCGCATGGGTGTAGCCGGCGCGGGCGATGGCCTCCACCAGCAGCTCCACCGCCTCCTCGTTGCGAGTGAGCGACGGGGCGAAGCCCCCCTCGTCGCCCTGACCGGTGTGCAGCCCCCTGCCCCTGAGCACGGCGCGCAGCGCCTGGAAGCACTCGCTGCCGGCGCGGAGCGCCTCCGCGAAGGTGGGCATGCCCCAGGGCAGGAACATGAACTCCTGGAAGTCCACCGAGGTCTGGGCGTGGGCGCCCCCGTTGAGGACGTTGAGCTGGGGCACCGGCAGGGTCACGGCGCCCACGCCGCCCAGGTAGCGGTAGAGGGGCAGCCCGGTGGCCTCGCAGGCGGCGCGGGCGGAGGCCAGGCTCACACCCAGGATGGCGTTCGCACCCAGCCGGCTCTTGTTCTCCGTGCCGTCCAGCTCGCAGAGCCGGCGGTCCAGGGCGACCTGGTCCAGGGCATCCATCCCGATCACCTCGGGGGCGATGACGTCCGTGACGTTGGCCACAGCCGTGAGGACGCCCTTGCCGCCGTAGCGCTTGGGGTCGCCGTCACGCAGCTCGACCGCCTCGTGGATCCCGGTGCTGGCGCCGCTCGGGACGATTGCCTGCCCCTCCCAGCCACCGTCCAGCTCGACGTGGACCTCGACCGTGGGGTTGCCTCGGGAGTCGAGGACCTCTTGCGCGGAGACGGATTCGATCAGTGTCATGCCCGGGAGGATAGCGGGGTGGACACGGCTCCCGGCAGGGGCCAAGGTCACGGGCCGGGGATGCCGTAGCCCCAGACGGCGATCTCCAAGCGCCACCGCACGGCATCGGCGACGACGTCCGCCAGCGGATGGATCAGCACCCGCAGGTGCAGATCCCAGTTGGAGTCGATGACCTCCGCGCCGCCCGACGCGGGACCGAGGAGGATCGCCGTGTGCTGGTGCCCGCCACCGGGGTCGGTCCACGGGCCGGCGCTGGCGGCAGGACGCGGCGAGAGCTGCACGATGTCGCCGCGCTGGGCCAGGGCCAGCGCGGCGGCGTACCCGCCCGGACCCGCCTCGCCCACGAGCTGTCCGCCGCTGCGGGCGAAGGCCGTGTAGTAGCCCTGGGGGCCCCCGGCCGGGGGGAAGCCGTGGGCCACCCCGCCCGCCCGGTACACGGCGTCGACCACCCTCTCGGCGAACACGATGCACTGGCCACCGAAGGCACCGGGGGCGAAGTGTGCGAGTGCGTACGACGCGATCTCCGAGGTGGCGAAGTCACCGTCGTTGGCGAGCGCGGCCACCCCCAGCCCCGCGACCAGGGTGGCCGCGGCGGCGGTCGCGACCGCCGCCAGGCGCCCCGCCCGCGGCATCCCCCGGCTTCCCAGCAGCTCCACGACCGCGCCTCCCGGAACAACTCGCACCAGCGGTTTCGCCATCGCAAAACTACCACATAGCGTGACGCCGGTGAGGGGGCGGCGGCCGCGCCCGCCGCCGCGCCGGCGCGGCGGCGCGCGAGGGGCGAGAGCGCCCCGGCGTCAGGACCCCCAGGGTGGGGGCGGCGGCGGCGCGTAACCGGGCGGCGGGGCTCCGAAGGGCACGGTGGCGGGAGCGACCCTCACCGCCAGCGCCCGGCCGAGCTTGTCGTGGAGCCCCTGCTTGCGGGGATCCCAGGCGACCCAGAGCAGGCTGATCAGCCAGATGAGGCCGCCGACGAAGTTCAGTGCGGCCACGAGCCCGAGGATCGCCGGCCCCCACCACACCGCCGCCCGGGTCAGGGCACGCTCCAGGGGGAGCGGCTTGGTCGGGTCCTCCTGACGCACCACCCGCACCCCGACGGCGGCCTGCCCGATGGTCCTGCCCCATGCCGCCACCACGAGGCCCCAGTACAGGATGCCGATCAGCGCGCTGACCACCGCCGCCGTGAGGTAGTAGCGGCTCGGGAGCGAGAGCGCCGGCGCGGCGGCTCCCTTCGGCGTCTTCGCCAGCTCGTTGAGCCAGGTGCTGAAGGCGTGGCCGGCGAGGGTGAGGAAGACGACGAGGGAGGGCACCACCGACAGCAGGAGCCAGTCGAGCAGGTACCCCAGGAACCTCCGCCAGAAGCTCGCGTAGACGAGGCCGGGCGCCGGGCCCCAGGGGTTGCCCCCCACGGCGTACGGTCCCCCGGGGAAGGGGGGAGGGCCGGGGCTGCCCGGAGGGGGGGGCGGCGGCGGCCAGCTCACGCGGCACCCCGAGGGCGCGACGTCTCGCGGGTCGTCACCGCGCCACCGCGCGCCCGGGAAGCATCACGGCGAGAGCATCCCACAACCGGGTGAGGACCCTCATCCCCGCGTGGTACTGCTCCACGTCCATCTTCTCGTTGGGAGCGTGGATGCGGTCGTCGGGAAGCCCGACCCCCACCAGCACGGTCGGGAGGCCGAGCCGGCGGGCGAACATCTCGACCGGGTGGATCGAGCCACCCTCGCGGGTCAGGATCGGCTCCGCCCCGAAGACCTCGCGCATCGCGTCGACGGCCGCCCGGACCCCCGGGTGGTCGCTCGGGGTGACCACGGGGTGGCTCCCCGCCCGCACCGTCACCGCGACGCGCACGGCCGGCGGGGTCGCGGCCGCGATGGCCTCCCGGACCTTGCGCGCCACGTCGTCCGGCCGCTGCCGGGGCACCAGCCGGCAGGTGATCTTGGCCCCGGCCCGAGCCGGGATGATCGTCTTGCTGCCCGGCCCCTGGTACCCCCCCCATATCCCGTTGATCTCCAGGGTGGGACGGATGGTCCGGCGCTCCTGGGTCGTGTAGCCGGCCTCGCCGTGGCCCTCGGGGATCCCGCCGGCCAGCTCCAGGAAGGCCGCCTCGTCGAGGGCGGCCGCTCCGAGACGGGCCCGCTCCTCGGCACCGACCTCGTCGACGTCGTCGTAGAAGCCGGGCACCGTCACCCGTCCGGTGCGCCCGTCGCGGAGCGAGGCGAGGATCCGGGCCAGGGCCTCGATGGGGTTGAGGACCGCTCCCCCGAACTCACCCGAGTGCAGGTCGCTCGAGGGACCGGTCACCTCCAGCTCCATGTCCACGAATCCCCGCAGGCCCACGCAGATGGAGGGCTGGCCCCGCCCGTGCATGGCGGTGTCGGAGACGACGCAGAGATCGGACGCGAAGAGCTGGGCCCGGCTTCCGATCAGCTCCTCGAAGTGCGCCGACCCGATCTCCTCCTCCCCCTCGACGATCAGCCGGAGGTTGAGGGGCAGCTCGCCGCGGACGCGCAGGTACGCCTCCACCGCCTTCAGGTGCATCCACACATGCGCCTTGTCGTCGGCAACGCCCCGGCAGCGGATCTCACCGTCGACGATCACCGGCTCAAAGGGAGGCGAGCCCCATTCGTCGAGCGGATCGACGGGCTGGACATCGTGGTGGGCGTAGATCAGGACGGTGGGGAGGGAGGGGTCGCGGACCAGCTCCGCGTAGACCGCCGGGTGGCCACCCGTCTCGATCAGCTCCGCGGAGCGAAAACCGGCCGCGAGCGCGCCCGCCGCCAGGTGCTCGGCGTTGCGGCGGACGTCGGCGGCGTGGGCTGGATCCGCGGAGATCGAGGGGATGCGGCAGAAGTCCACGAGCTCCGCGGTGAACCGATCCCGGTTCGCAGTGCAGTAGGCGTCGAGGTCGGACACGTTCACGCACGCATTCTCTCTCGGTGATAGCCTTAGCCTCCACTCCGACAGGGCCTCATCTCTCTCTCACGTCGCACCAGGAGGTTCTTCCATGGCGGTTCAGCCCCAGTCCCCCGAGGCGGAGCCCCTCGCGTCCCCGACCGCGGTCGCGAGCGCACCCGCCGCTCCCGCGCCCGCGCCGGGTGGGCCGGTCGTCGAGCTGACGGGGCACCGGGTCGCCCCCAGGCCCTCCGCCGACGTCCAGGCCGCGATCCTCCCCCACCAGCTCCACGAGCTCGACCAGGTCGTCGAGATCGCCCGGCTCAGCGAGCTCCTGGTGGAGAAGGACGCGCGCATAGCGCTGCTGGAGCGCGGCATCGCGCGCTGGCGGGAGCGCGCCCTCTCCGAGGTCGACGCCCGCACGGCGTCGGAGCAGCGTGCCTTCGAGCACGAGCGCGAGCTCGTGGCCGTCCTCCATCAGCAGCTCACCACCATCGACCTCGCCGAGCAGACCGCCCACGCGGCGCTGGCCCGCAACGACGAGCTGCAGGCCCGGCTCGACGACCAGATGGCGGCGATCGAGAGCTCGGAGCAGACCGCGCAGGCGGCGCTCGCCAGGATGCACGAGCTGCAGGGCCGCATCGACGACCTCGAGGAGCAGCTGCGCCGCGCCACCCGGCGCTGGTGGAGGCGTCACCGAACGGCCTGACGCCCCCGGGCCGGCGGCGCAGCGCCGGTGCGACCCCGGCCTCCACAATGCGCCCGTGGCCACGCTCATCGTTCACGGCGGCGCGGGGCGGTGGGACCGTGGGATCTCGCGCGCGGAGGTCGACTCCGGGCTGGAGCGGGCGATCGCGGCGGGCTGGCGGGCGCTCGGCGGCGGCGCCCTCGCCGCGGTGGTGGCGGCCGTCGCCGCCCTGGAGGACGACCCCCTCTTCAACGCGGGCACCGGGGCGGTGCGCAACTCCGCGGGCGGAGTCGAGCTGGACGCCGGCGTGATGAGCGCCACCGGCCTGCGGGTGGGCGCCGTCGCGGGGATGACCGACACCACCAACCCGGTGCGCGTGGCACGGTCGGTGCTGGAGGACGGCCGCCACGCGCTCCTCGCCGGGGCGGGCGCGTCGCACTTCGCCGCCGAGACGGGCCTGCCGCTCGCCGGACACGAGCGCCTGGAGGCGATGGCGAGGCCGGTGAGCGGCGCTGCCGGCGACACCGTGGGCGCGGTCTGCCGGGACCCCGCCGGCGACCTGGCGGTGGCCGTCTCCACCGGCGGGACGCCCGGCAAGCTGCCGGGAAGGATCGGCGACAGCGCGCTCTGCGGCGCCGGCTTCTACGCCGACACCCCGGGAGCGGCCTGCGCCACCGGCCAGGGTGAGGCGTTCATCCGCCTGGCGGGCTGCCGCCGCGCGATCGAGCTGCTGGCGGCAGGGATGGACGCCCCCACCGCTGCGCGCGGCCTCATCGAGGAGCTTCGGGAGCGCGTGGGCGGTGAGGGCGGGATCATCGTGGTGGACGCCGCCGGCCGCCCGGGCGTGGCCCACAGCACGCCGGCGATGCCGTGGGCCTGGAGGACCGACCGGGACGCGGCGCGGTGGGGCTGACCGCCCCGCCCTCCCGCCCCGAGGGGGCGGCGGACGGCAACGCTCGCGCGGGCCTGGCCGGCACCATCTCGCCCGTCCTCGTGCTGGTCCTCGCGGCAGCCTGCGGTCTCGCGGTCGCCAACCTCTACTACGCGCAGCCGCTCCTGCACGAGCTTGCGGCGGCGTTCCACGCCTCGGCAGCGGCCACCGGCCTCATCGTCACGCTGACCCAGGCCGGCTACGCCGCGGGCCTGGTGCTGCTGGTCCCGCTGGGGGACCTCGTCGAGCGCCGCGGGCTCATCGTCGCGGTCCTCGGGCTCGCCGCGCTGGCCCTCGCCGGATCGGCGCTCGCGGGAAGCCTCGCGGTCTTTGAGCTGATCGCGCTCGGGGTGGGCTGCACGACCGTCGCGGCCCAGATCCTCGTGCCGATGGCCGCCGACCTCGCCGCGCCGGAGAGGCGCGGTCGCGTGGTGGGCGTGGTCATGAGCGGCCTGCTCATCGGAATCCTGCTCTCGCGGACGCTCTCGGGTCTGGTGGCCGCCGCGCTCGGCTGGCGCACCGTTTACTGGGTGGCGGCGGCCCTGATGGTCGCTCTGGCGGCCACCCTCCGGCTCGTCCTGCCGCGCGACCTCCCGGCGCGGCGCCTGCGCTACCCGGCGCTGCTCAGATCCACCGGCTCACTGCTGCGGAGCGAGCCGGTGCTCCGCCGCCGGGCGCTGCTCGGAGCCCTGGGGTTCGCCGCCTTCAGCGTCCTCTGGACCACGCTGGCCTTCCTCCTCTCGGGCGCCCCCTACCACTACGGGCTCGCCGTCATCGGCCTCTTCGGCCTGGTTGGGGCGGCCGGGGCCCTCTGCGCCAATCTCGCCGGCCACCTCGCCGACCGCGGCTGGGCGCGTCCTGCGACGCTCGCCTTCGCCCTCTTCGCCGGGGCGGCGTTTCTCCTGATGCTGCCCGGCCGCAGCCTCCTCCCCCCGCTCATCGCGGGCATCGTCTTCCTCGACGTCGGCGTCCAGGGCATCCACATCACCAACCAGACGCTGATCTACCGGCTCCGCGGAGACGCGCGCAGCCGGCTGACGAGCGCCTACATGACCTCGTACTTCGTGGGCGGCGCCGCCGGCTCCGCCGCCGCGGGGGGCGTGTACGCGGGATGGGGGTGGACGGGAGTGTGCGTGCTGGGGCTCGCCATCGCGGCCGCCCTGATGGGGGTCTGGGCCTGGGACGCCGCCCGCCCCCCGGCGGGTGCCGCCGGCACACCCGAGGCGGCGAGCCCCTGAGGGCCGGGCTCAGGGATCCGGGGCCGCCCGCGTCCGGAGGACGAGGCGCGAGGACCGGCCCGCGCTGTGCCAGAGCGTGTTCTCGGCGAGCACCCCCCCGACCTCGGTGACCACGTCCCCGCCAAGGGCGCTCCCGAGTACACCAGCACGTCGCTGCGCCCCTGGATGCCGGCGCAGTCGTCGGGACCGCCGATCTGCGCCGACGAGGGCGCCGTGACGAAGGGGACGGGGCTGGAGGGATCATGCACCCAGTGGTCGGCCGGCTCCTCTCCCGGTGGTTCCGCCGAGAGGGTCCCGTCGCCGTAGCGGCTGTTGGCCCGCCCCTCACCGTGCAGGAAGAGCGCGGTCGCGCGGGTGCTCGCCGGAGGCCATTCCCGCTCGTCGATCCAGCGGTTCGCCCCCATCAGGAAGAGCCGCACCGGCGCCGGGCCCGGGGGTGGCCCGGAGCGGAGGTGGGACGTTGTAGCGGCGGCGCGGCGACCCGGGCACGGCGGCGATGATAGTCGCGGACGGGGCTCCGCCGGGCGGCGGCCGGGCCCGGGGCGGCGAGGGCGCCGCGCCGTCAGCGGCGCTGCTGCGACGCTCCCGGTCACACCTGCCTGGTCGGGGTGATCGGCCCGGCAGGCGTGATCCGGGCCGTGAGCGCGCTCGCGCCGGGGACGGGAATCCGGCACCTCCCGGTGGGGGGCTCCCCGCCGGCGCGTGATCGCCGGGCCGTGGGGGCGGACGGGATGCCCGTGGCCAGCGTATCGCGAGAGCAGCCTGGCGGAGCGAGAGGGATTCGAACCCTCGATACGAGTTGACCCCGTATACCGCATTTCCAGTGCGGCGCCCTCGACCAGCTAGGCGATCGCTCCGCTCGCGATTGTACCGGGGACCGCGCCGTGCTCCCGAGCCCCGGGGGTCCGGCACTGCCGGCGCCCCGCGAGCCCCGGCGGGCGCCGGACCCCTCCGTATACTCCCCCCACGGAGAGGTGTCCGAGTGGTTGATGGTGCCGCTCTCGAAAAGCGGTGTGGTGATGAGCCACCGTGGGTTCGAATCCCACCCTCTCCGCCAGCCCCCATGGAGCCCGACGGGTGATCGCGGTCGTCCTCATCGTCGTTCTCGCGGTGGGCCTGGGCGCCCTGATCTGGTGGGGCTCGGGCTTCGCCCCCACCCGTCCGCGGCCGCGCAGCCGCTCGCGAGGCTCGGGCTTCATGGACACGCACCGCCGCCTCGAGGAGGAGGAGCGGCGGCGGCGCGACCGGCACTGAGCCCCCGGCCGGGAGGCCGGACGTGCCCGCATGGCTCGCCGCGCGCCGTGGCGGCGCGCCTCCTCCCGCGCCGCCGCCCGCTCCGTCAGACTCATCCCATGCGTCCCGTCCCCCCCCACCGTGTGGCCCATCTCTACCGCCGGCACCTCGCCGCCACGCGCCGCGAGCGTCTCTTCCTCTCCTCCGTCGCCTTCTTCACCACCTTCGCCGCGACCCGCGGGATCACTCACGCGATCCGGGCCAGGGTCGGCCCCTTCCGCAACGTGAGCGTGGGCGGCCACCACGTCCACCACCTCGTCTTCGGGATCGCCGGCCTCCTGGGGGGCGGCTACCTCTGGCTGATCCAGGTGGGCACCGGAGAGGACTCCCGCGGGGGCGCGGCCCTCTCCCGCGTCACCTCCTGGACGTACGGGTCCGCGGCGGCGATCACGCTCGACGAGTTCGCGCTCTGGCTCAACCTCGAGGACGTCTACTGGGCCCGCCAGGGGCGGGAGTCGGTGGACGCGGTGGTGCTCTTCGGCGCCGCCCTCTCCATGGGCGCCTGGGGCGGCCCCTTCTTCCGCGCGCTGTACCGGGAGGCACGCCGGATCGCGTGACCCGCGGCCCCGCCCGGGGCGGTGGCCTCGAGGCGTCGACGGAGCCGCCCGAGGGTAGAGTGACCCCCGTGAGAGCTCGTCGAACCGATCGGCGCGGGTGATCCGCGGCGGGGGAGGCGGGGGCATGGGCCGGCACGGGGGCCTGTTCGGGCACCCTGCCGCCCGCGAGAGACCCAGTGGGAGGGTCAGCGGCCGCCACCTGGCACGCCGGGTCGCCGGACTCTTCGGCGCGCACCGCGGCCAGGTCACGGTCGCGATCCTGCTGATCTGCGTCACCTCCACCGCCGGGGTGGTGAACCCGATCCTCATCAAGTACGTCTTCGACGCCATCTTCACGCCCAGCGGCCGCCCCGACATGACCCTGGTCGCGATCCTCTGCGGCCTGATGATCGCCATCCCGCTGGTCAACGGGGTCATCGGCATCGCCCAGACCTACTTCGTGAACAGCGTCGGCCAGCACGTGATGGAGGACCTTCGCAACCGCCTCTACGAGCACCTCCAGGGGTTGTCGCTGCGCTTCTTCACCTCCACCCGCACCGGTGACATCCAGTCCCGCTTCAGCAACGACGTGGGCGGCATCCAGTCCGTGGTCACCGACACCGCCTCGTCGGTCGTCGCCAACACCGCCACCCTGGCCAGCACCATCATCGCCATGGTCATCCTGAGCTGGCAGCTCACGCTGCTCTCCCTGTTCATGATGCCGCTCTTCCTCTTCCTCACCTATCGCGCGGGCAACGCCCGCCGCGGCGTGGTGATGCTGGCGCAGGAGTCGAAGTCGGAGATCAGCGCCATGACCCAGGAGACGCTCTCGATCTCGGGTATCCTGCTCGGCAAGACCTTCGGCCGGCAGCGCGAGGCCATCGAGCGTTTCCGGGCCGAGAACCGCCGCCAGGCCGACCTCTCGATCCGGGCCGCGATGGTGGGTCGCAACCTCTTCGCCATGGTGCAGGTCTTCTTCTCCGGGGCGCCCGCGCTCCTCTACCTGGTCGCCGCCGTGGTCATCTCCTCGAGCCACGGCCTGGCCGGGGCCGGCATCACCGCCGGCACCATCGTCGCCATGACCACGCTGCAGAGCAGGCTCTTCTTCCCCATGGGCCAGATGCTCCAGATCTCCGTGGAGCTGCAATCCTCGCTGGCCCTCTTCGAGCGCGTCTTCGACTACCTGGAGATCCCCCAGGACATCATGGACGCGCCCGACGCGATCCCGCTTCCCCTCCGCCCCGAGGGGGCCGCCGTGGCGCTCGAGCACGTCTGGTTCCGCTACGACCCCGCGGAGCTGTCGCGGCGGCGCGGCGAGGATCACGCCGACCAGGAGGCGCCACGCCCCTGGGCGCTGGAGGAGATCGACCTCGAGATCCGCCCCGGGCAGCTCGCCGCCATCGTCGGCCCCACCGGGGCGGGCAAGACGACCATCTCCTACCTGGTGCCGCGCCTCTACGACGTCACCCTGGGAGCGGTGCGCCTGGACGGCCACGACGTGCGTCACCTCACCCTCGCCTCCATCGCGGAGCAGGTCGGGATGGTCACCCAGGAGACCTACCTCTTCCATGACACGGTGCGCAGCAACCTGCTCTACGCGAGACCCGAAGCGACCCAGGACGAGATGGAGGCGGCCTGCCGTGCCGCGTTCATCCACGATCGCATCACCGAGCTCGCCGAGGGCTACGACACCGTGGTCGGTGAGCGGGGGTACCGGCTCTCCGGCGGTGAGAAGCAGCGTCTCGCCATCGCCCGGGTGATCCTCAAGGCACCCCGCATCCTCATCCTCGACGAGGCGACCTCGGCCCTGGACACGGCCAGCGAGCGGCTGGTCCAGGCCGCGCTCAGCCCGCTGATGCGCGGACGGACCACCATCGCCATCGCCCACCGTCTCTCCACCATCCTGGCCGCCGACGTCATCTTCGTGATCGACCGCGGACGCCTCGTGGAGCGGGGGACGCACGCCGAGCTGCTGCGCCGGGGCGGGCTCTACGCCGACCTCTACGAGCAGCAGTTCAAGCCGCGCACGGCGGAGGAGGGCGGGGTGCCGGTGGGAGGGCTGGAACCCGGACCCTCCCATGGGCAGGTGGCCGCGCCCGCCTGAGAGCCGCCGCCCCGGCGGTGGGACCGATGCGCGAGGCGGGCCTACAATCAGGCGGTGAACCGTGTCGCCACCGGACGGGGTGCGGTGCGGCAGCGGATGCACCGCGACCGTCTCTCGGCGCGGTGGCTCGTGGGGGGGATCGGCGGGCTGCTGCTGGCCGCGGGGGGCATGGGTGCGATCGCGGCCGGCGCCGGCGCCCGGACGGGCGGCGCGGCGGAGAGCACCGCCGGGCCGATCGCCTCCGAGGGCGCCAGCCGGCTCTCGGCATGGCTGGGAGAGGTCGGCAACGAGTTGAACGACTATGCCGCGGCGGTCGTGCTGGACCGGGGCGCCGACCCCGCCGAGCTCGCCACCACCTTCCAGACCCTGCTCACCGGATCCGGGGACTTCCTCCTCCTGGAGCTCACCGATCCGTCCGGGCGCGTCATCGCCGCGAGCAGCGGCTCGGGGCGCGACCTGGGCGTCACCGCCTGGCTCCACGAGCTGAGCGCCACCCCCCTGATCTCGCCGATCACCGAGGGCGGAGGCACGGTGAGCTGGTTCGTGGCCCGGCTGGCCACGACCGGCAGGTACAGCGGCATCCTCGCCGCCCAGCTCCAGGTCAGCCAGGTCGCCAACCTCCTGGGGCCACTGGCGCGCACGGGCGGTGCCGGCACCGAGATCGAGGCGGTCCTGCCTGGCGGCGTACTCCTCTACCGGTCGACGATGACCACGACGCTGCACGCCGGCCTCACGGGAGCCGCGATGCTGGCCGACGGAGCGCTGAGCACGCGGGTGAGCTCGCCGGCGGTGACCGCCGCGCTGGCGGGTCGATCGGGGGTGACGCGCTACGCGGCGCACGGCACCCCGGTGGTGGCCGGGTACTCCGGCGTCACGCTGCCCGGGTGGACCATCGGCATCGTCACCACCCAGGAGCTGACGGCGGCCACGTCCCGGGGGGAGCCAAGCTGGATGCTGCCCCTGGGAGCCGCCGCCGCGCTGGCCGGCATCGTGCTGCTGACCTGGACGGCGGTGGCGCGGGGGCTGGCTCCCGCCCCGATGCCGCGGCGTGCGCCGGGGGTGCCGCGGCGACCCTCCCCATCCCGCCGGCGCCCGGACGGCACACCGGGTGAGGACGGGGTCTCGGCGGCCCCCTCGCCGCCCCGGCCCACGGGCGATGAGCCGACCGTCGTGCATCGGGGCCCCGCGGGGATCGACGACCGGCTGGGCGCACGGCGGCGGCTGCGCGGCCGCTACGAGATCCTCGACGTCGGCGGCCGTGGTGGCGAGGGGCAGGTCCTGCGCGCCCTGGATCACCTCCACGGACGGCAGGTGGCGATCAAGGTGCGTCACCTCGACCCCCATGCCCTGGCGCGCCGCCGCGAGATCCTCAACGAGGCGAGCGTGCTGCTGCGGATGACGCCCCACCCCAACGCCAGCGTGGTGCGCGAGGACTTCATCGCCGGCGACCGCTACTACCTGGTCATGGACTGGATCGACGGCACCCCGCTGAGCCGGGTCCTCGCCGAGCGAGGCGCCCCGGGGCTGCCTGCGCCGGCCGTGCTCCACTGGATGGACCAGGTGGCGAGCGTCCTCGACCACCTCCACGCCCACACGCCACCCATCGTCCACGGTGACGTCAAGCCGAGCAATGTGATCGTGACGGCCGGTCGCGAGGAGCGGGCCATACTGGTGGACTTCGGGATCTCCCAGCGGCGCGAGACGGCCGCTCCTCCGAGCGGTGCGCCGTCGCACGCGGACGCCGTGGGGAGCCCGGGGTTCATGGCCCCGGAGGTCCTCCGGGCAGTGCCGGCGACGGCCGCCTCCGACGTCTTCAGCCTGGCGGCGACGACATTCACCCTCCTGCTCGGAGAGCCTCCGCGCCTGAGCCACGCCCCGGACTGGAGGGGGATCGCGGACGGCGCCTCGGCCGGGCGGCTGGCGGCGGTCTTCAAGGCCGGCCTCGCCGTCGACCCAGCCCGCCGCCATCTTTCCGCCGGCGAGTTCGTCGCGGCGGTCAGGTCCGCCATCGGCGGCCTTGACGCCGCGGCGGCCCGCACAGCGGCGACCGCCGGCTAGCCGAGGTGGGGCCGGCCGAAGCCCCTCGCCACGACACGGCTGGTGGGTTGGGCGAGGCGAACACGGGGACTGACCCCCTCTCTGCCAAGCTGGAGTGAGACAGGGGCCCCCTGAGGATTTACCCACCATGAGGGCGAGCCAGGGACGCTGGAGTGATCACGTCTTCCTCGCTGAGCCAGCCGAACCTCGATTCGTCGTCGCCATCCCCGACGCCGCCGGACCCGGAGGTGGTCCCGCAGCGGCGCCGGCGCAGCTTCACCGCGGAGTACCGGTTGCGGATCCTCAAGGAGGCCGATGCCTGTACCCAGCCGGGTGAGATCGGTGCCCTGCTCCGGCGCGAGGGGCTGTACTCCTCCCACCTGGTGGACTGGCGCCGGCAGCGGGAGAGGGGGGCTCTCCAGGGGCTGAGCAGCAAGCGTGGCCCGAAGCCGAAGCATCCCGCCGAGGCGATAGCCGGGCGCAAGGATTAGGCCACCCCCCGAAGGGCAGGATGGCGCGAGGCATGATCCAGCACCGGAGGGACCTGCCCGCCCGTCCCGGCGCCGGGAGGCACGCGTGGTGGGCGGTCATCTTCGGCGCCGGCAGGCATCGACGAAGCCGACGAGCAGCGGGTGCGGCCGGTTTTGTGTGCGGGCGGCCTGCGGCACGTACAGCGTGGCGAGGAAGAAGCGGTGTTCGGGCAGTTCGAGGATGCGCGGTTCGCGGTTCTTGTCGAAACCGGTGAAGCGCATGCCTGCCTGCTCGAGCACCCCCTGGTAGCTTGGGTTGAGCCCGAAGCTGCAGAAGAAGGGCTCCACCGTCTCCACCACCTGGTAGAGCTTGGCGGCGAGGGTCCCCGCCTCGATCAGAACCGGGTGCTGCTGGCCGACGAGGGAGCAGGCGAGCGGGACGCAGACAAGCTCGCTGGCCTGCGGATTGGTCTCGGCGTGGTCGGCATCACGAATGCCGGCCACGTTGCGCGCGAACTCGATCACGACGTGCTGGAAGCCACCGCATGTGCCGAGAAGGGGAAGGTCATGCTCGCGGGTGTAGCGGATGGCGCCGAGCGCTCCCTCCATGCTCACATACGGGCTCCCTGGGGCCACGAGCACGCCGTCGTAGTCGGCCAGCAGCGACGGATCGTCGCCCACGGCCGGGGTGGGCACCCAGCGGGCGTCGACGCCCAGCTGGGCGAAGGCCGAGTCGGTTGCCACATGGGTCGGGTTGTCCGGGTCGTGGTCGCCGACGATCGCGATCAACATGGACGGTCCTCCGTGCGGGAAGCCTGCGGCTACACTACTGACCCTCGGATCGTCGTGTCCATCTACAATGTTCTGACGAAACCATGAAACAGCCCTTCACGATCGATCTCGGCTACCTCCACGCGCTGCGGGCCTTGAGAGAACACGGCACCATCACCGCCGCCGCCGCCGCCCTGCACCTCACGCCTTCAGCGGTCTCCCAGCAGCTCCACGTTCTGTCTCGCTCTGTCGGCGTTCCGCTCCTGGTCCGGCATGGGCGGTTGGTGCGCCTCACGCCCCAGGCGCTGGTGCTCCTCGAGCATGCCGAAATCCTGCACGCCCAGCTCGAGCGCACCCGCGCGGACCTTGCCGGCCAGGCCGACGGCCAGGTGGGACGGCTGATGATCGGGGCGTTCGCCACCGCGATCAGCGGCGTGGTTGCCCCCGCGCTCGCGGAGCTCTCCGCGGTCCGGCCCCGCCTGGAGGTGATGGTGCAGGAGATGCAGGCGCCCGAGTGTTTCACCCGTCTCGACAGCGGTGAGCTGGATTTGGCCATCACCGTGGAGTGGCGGGACGCCCCCCACCGCGGCGATCCTCGCTACGCTCGGCGGGACCTGCTCCGCGATCCTCTCGACGTCGCTCTTCCCGCCACCCACCCTCTCGCCAGACGATCGATGGTGCGGCTCGACGACCTGGCCGCACAGCCCTGGATAGCCGGGGCACCAGGCAGCCCGTGCGCCGAGGTGGCACTGGCTGCATGCGCTACCGCCGGGTTCAACCCCAGGGTCCGACACGTCACCGAGGACTGGAACGCGGTGATCGCCCTGGTTCGGGCTGGCGCCGGCGTCGCTTTGATTCCCCGCCTGGCGCTACCCACGCGGCCGGAGGGGATCGTGATCCGGACGCTCGGACAGAACGGTCCCGCCCGCCGCATCTTCGCCGCCGTCCGGGCGGGCTCCGAGCGTTCCGCGCTCATCGCGCCCACCCTCGCGGCCCTGGCCGACATCGCTGGCCGCAAGCGGCCGGCGGGTCCCGCGCCGCCCACCCCGAAGGGGCGCCGGTCACGCCAGCTGGTCACGGCGTCAGCCGCGGCGCTCCTCCCGGCTCGCGATGAGGGCCGCCCGGCGTGTCTTCGACGCCCATCTGCGCATCATTGAGCCCGGTTCCCGCTCATCGCCAACGACGGCTGCCTTCCGCCGTCGTTCACCGCCGCCGACGATCAGCGCCGGACTGTGCGCGTCGGCCTCGCCGGTGTCGGGATCGTTCCAGGGTTTCCACCTGGCGGCCCCACGGGTGGAGCCGATCACCTCGACGCTGCCCCGACCACGCCTGCCCCAGTCGTTGACAATCCGTGCCCTCAGCGGCGCGCGGCGATCAGCTCGGTGCGCAGCTCGTGAGCGCCGTCCTCGCGTGCCGCCTCGTAGTAGAGGCGGTGGGCGCCGCCGGGAAGTGCCACCCGGCACGCGTAGCGCAGACCCCCTCCGCCGTGGGGCGACGAGGCGACCGGTGCGTCGCCGACCGCGGCGAGCCGCGCCGGGGACGGACCGCGCGCGAGCCCGGTGCGCTCCTCGAAGTTCTCGCCGGCGGAGGCCCTGCCGTCGTACAGGGCCGCCCACCCCCGCCGCTCGCGCCAGGCGGCGGTCACGCGCGTCCCCCGCCGGTCCCAGGCGCCGGGGCGCGGGCGGAGCGCCTCGCCCACCCAGTGCCAGAGGATGCCGTCGTCACTCACGGCGTATGCGGTCCACATGCGATCGGTCGCGTCCGGGTCCTCCAGCGGGTGCACGCAGATCCACGCCTGCCACCCGGCCTCGGTGCGGCACACGACGGGGTCCTTCACCGCCGTGCGCGCGCTGCCCGGCAGCACCGTCTGCGGCGCCACCCTCGCCAGGTCCTCGAGCGTCCCCGCGCGCAGCAGGTCGACCCGCCAGTGCTTGGTCCCCGGGGTGGCGCAGCTCACGTAGAGGTGCCAGGTGCCGTCGGCCGCGCGCAGGAGCGCGGGCCGCTCCAGCGACTCGGCGGCGAAGCGCTCCTTGGGGAGGGTCAGGATCTCCTCGAAGTGGACCTGGTCCGCGGCCCGCGAGACCACCACCCCCACTCCCCTCCCCTCCCCGGCGGGGCGGCGCACCCGGTGGGCGAGGAGCATCGCCGCACCGTCCACGACCGCGCTCGGCGCGCCGGCCCAGCTCCCCGGTCCCGGGCCGGGGGCGGGGACCGCCACCTCGGAGTGGCCGTGGTGCGGGACGGGCGGGGGTGGCATCGTGCTCAGGAGACCGGTGCCTCCGACCGCCCCGGGCCACCGGGCTCCAGCATCTCGGAGAGGGACACCGCCCCGCGCCGCAGCGCCTCGTTGGCGAGCCGGACCCTCCGCCGGTCTCCCTCGTCGGGGATGCCGAACTTGAGGTAGAGGTTGCCCAGGTGGTACTTCACCGCGGTCTCGGTCACGCGCAGCGCGGCCGCCATCTGGCGCACGGTGGCGGGCTCGGTGAACACGTCCCCGAGCGCGATGGGGCGGCAGAGGGCCTGGAGCACGGCCTGCTCGCGCCGGGTGAGCTCGGGGGCCCGGCCCACCGGACGCGTCATGGTCAGGCTGCCGGCCACGTCCTCGGCCCGGAAGAACAGCCGGACCCCACCGACCTGGATCTCGTCGTCGGGACGCAGCACGCGCTCGCCGATGATCCGCTCCCCGTTCAGGTGGGTCCCGTTGCGGCTGCCGAGATCGCGGACGCTCCACCCCGACGACACCTTCTCGATCACCGCGTGCAGGCGCGACACCTCCGCGTCGTCGAGCCGGATGAGCGTGTCGTGCCCGCGACCGATCGTGACCGGCCGGTCACCCAGGGACTGGACCTCACGTCCCGACCGCTTCCACACCTCGAGGTAGGGTTCCACCCTCAGCGCACCGTCAGGCTCATGTCGCGATCGGGGTCGAAGAGGTACACATGACGCGGTGCCGCCGAGAGCACCACCCGGTCCCCGACCGCCAGGCGGACGTCGGCGTCCACGATCGCGACCACGTCGCGGCCGCCGGAGGCGGCATGGATCAGCTCGTCGTTGCCGAGAAACTCGACGACGTCGATGCTGGCCGAGAGGCGCAGCCCCGGCCCCTCGAGCGCGCCCGGATGCAGGTGCTCGGGGCGGACCCCGACGGTCACGGACCTGAGTCCCCGGTCGCGCAGACGCGCCGCCTGGGCGTCAGCGAGCACCACCTCCAGCCCCTCCGCCAGCAGCCGTGACCCACCCCCATCCTGGGTGACCTCGGCCTCCACGAAGTTCATCGCCGGAGATCCGATGAACCCAGCCACGAAGCGGTTGGCAGGCTGCTCGTAGAGATCCTTGGGGGTGCCCACCTGCTGCAGGACCCCCTCGTTGATCACCGCGATGCGGTCCGCCATGGTCATCGCCTCGACCTGGTCGTGCGTCACGTAGATCATGGTCGCCTCCAGCCGCTGATGCAGCCGGGCGATCTCGGCCCGGGTCTGGACGCGCAGCTTCGCGTCGAGGTTGGAGAGCGGCTCGTCCATCAGGAAGGCGGCCGGCTCGCGGACGATCGCGCGCCCCAGCGCCACGCGCTGGCGCTGGCCGCCCGAGAGCTGCCCGGGCTTGCGGTCCAGGAAGCGCTCCAGGTCCAGGATGCGGGCCGCCTCCCGCACCGCCTTCTCGATCTGAGCCTTGGGCGTCTTGCGCAGCTGCAGCCCGAACGCCATGTTGTCGTAGACGCTCATGTGGGGGTAGAGCGCATAGCTCTGGAAGACCAGGGCGATGTCGCGGTCCCGGGGCGGCAGCAGGTTGACCACCTTCCCCCCGATCCGGACCCGACCGCTGCTGATGTCCTCCAGCCCCGCGATCATGCGCAGCGCCGTGGTCTTGCCGCAGCCGGACGGCCCCACCAGGCAGACGAACTCGCCGTCCGCGATGTCCAGGTTGAGGCGGTCGACGGCCAGGTTGCCGCCCGCATACCGCTTGGTCAGGTCCTCGAGAGCTACACGGGCCATGGCACGGGCCTCACTTGACCGCCCCGGCGAGCACGCCGCGGACGAAATAACGCTGAAAGGCGAAGAAGATGATGAGCGGGACGATGATGGAGATGATTCCCCCCGTGGCGATCACCCAGTAGTTGTTGGCCAGGGTCCGGGTGAAGCTGTACAGGTAGATGGTCAGGGTGTGATGCGCGTTCCCACCCAGGAACACCAGGCCGACCAGCAGGTCGTTCCACACCCAGATGAACTGGAAGATGGCCAGCGACGCTGCGGCCGGCAGCCCCAGGGGCAGCACCACCCGCCGGAACAGGGTCCACTCCCCCGCCCCGTCGATGCGGCCCGCCTCCAGCAGGTCCTTGGGGATGCCGGTGTAGAAGTTGCGCATCAGGAAGATGCCGAAGGGGAGCCCGAACGCCACGTGGAAGATGACCACCCCGGGCAGGGTGCCGAAGGGATTGAACCCGGTCAGATGGCCGAAGGCGTCGTACAGCTGCGCCACCGGGATCAGCGCAACCTGGACCGGGACCACCAGGAGGCCCACGACGAGCAGGAACACAGCGGTGCGTCCCCGCCAGCGTCCGAACACGAGCGAATAGGCGGCCAGGCTGGAGATCACAGTCACCAGCACCGTCGCCGGCACCGTGATCAGCGCGGTGGTGACCACGGAGTCCAGCACTCCGCCGGTCGCGAGCCCGGTTGAGAAGAGCTGCTCGTAGTTCTTCAGCGTGAGCTGGGTGGGCGCGGTGAAGACCGTCCACCAGCCCGTCACCCCGTAGGTGGAGGGATCGCGAAGCGATATGGCCAGCAGACTGACGGTCGGCACCAGCCAGAAGACGGCCACCAGACCCAGGACCACGTTGAGGGCCAGGTGGCTCGGCCGCAGACGGCTCGCGAGCCGCCGGGTTCTCGCCACCGCGGGTTGGGTGATCGCTTCGGCGACGGCCATCTAGCGGATGTTCCTGAGGTTGATGTACATCACCGGCACCACCAGCACAAACAGGATGACCGCGATTCCGCTGGCCACTCCGAGATCCGGCGGCACCGACGCAAAACCGACGCTGTAGAGCTGGGTCGCGAGCGTGTTGGCCTGGGACACGGACGGGGCCATGTTGATGATGATGTCGAAGATCTTGAGGACGTTGATGACCATGGTGACGAACACCACGATCAGGACCGGGGCCAGCATCGGCATGGTGACCCGGCGGAAGGTCTGCCACTCGGTGGCCCCGTCGATGCGTGCCGCCTCGAGCACCTCCCGATTCAGCGCCGCCAGCCCGGCCCCGATGATCACCATCGCGAAGCCCGCCCAGATCCACAGGTACGCGATGATCATCGACATGTCCACCAGGGGAATGCTGAGCAGGGCCTGCGCCGTCTGGCTCAGCCCGCCGGTGGGGTCGAGGTTCTGGGTTCCGCTCAACCAGTAGATGCCGGTGAAACCGGAGGAGAAGTTGCTCGAGTCCACCCGGACCCGGTAGCGACCCGGTCTCACCCCCGTGAAGCTGAAGTCCCCGCGCGCGCTGGTCGTGGTGGACGCCACGCCGTTCCCCGTGCTGCTCAGGAGGGTGAGGTGGAGCCCGGCGATGCCCACCTCGCCGGGTAGGACCGTCCCCCGCTGCGTCGGATGCGCGGGCGAGAAGTCACGCCACACCAGGCCGCTGACGGCACCCGGTGCCGCCGCGGGCTGCTGCGCGGCCTGGGCCCTGACCAGCTGAAGGGTCTCGGGGCTGATGCCGATCATGCCCAGGTCGACGGTCTGCCCAGGTGCGACGAAAGCCTTGCTCATCAGGGTTCCCTGGGGCCCCGCCACGAGCCCGGTTGCGGCAAGGCTCGCCACCGTCTGCCCCGCCGAGGTGTCCACGGGGTAGAGCCCGGGTGGGCTGAACCAGTCGGACACCGTCTCCATGGTGGCGTTGAGGGCACCGATGTGCGGGTCGACGCTCATCAGGCTGTTCCACACCAGCCCGGAGGCGGTCATGCTGAAGGCGATC
>JAJZNI010000186.1 GCA_021847925.1 bacterium | reverse complement strand
GGAGTTGACGGCCGGCCGACTTTGAGGGCATGTGGCGGAGGTCCGGGCTCGCGCCGGCGAGCGGCGCTCTGGTGGTCCTTCTCGCCGGCCTCGTGACCGGTGGCGCGGCGGCCGCGCGGGCGGGGCCGTTCACCGCGCTCGGAGGGGCGAGCCGGACCGCGGCGGTCACGTCCGCGGCGCCGCTGCCGGCGGATCGCCTCTACCCCGCGCCCACCGCCCCGCCGCCGACCCAGAGGGTGGTGGTGGTGCGCGACCCCGCAGTGCCCGAGGCGGTGCCCGCGGGGGAGGCCGGAGCCCCCTCGGGCTCCTGCTGGGGGGACGATTGCGGCGGCCGCGACGGGGGGGGCGACGGTGGGGGGGACCACGGGGGCGGCGGCTGAGCGATGGTCCGCCGCCACCGGCCGGGCGATCGCGACCGCGGGCTCCGGCAGGTCCGGCTGTGGACGGGGGCCACGGCCCTGGGGGCCGCCGGGCTGACCGGAGCGGTCGCCGGGATCGCGGCGACGAGCTTCCGCACGCCCGTGCAGGACGCCTCGTCTCCCGCCCGGGTGGTCCCGCGGGAGAGCCCGCCGGTGCAGTCGGCCCCTCCCACCCCCCTGGTGATCACCAGGATCGTCCACACGGCGGAGGGCGCGAGCGGGTCCCTGCGCCCACCGGCCGCCGCGCCGGCGGCACCCGGGGCCTCGCCGGGCCGCGCGGCCCCGCCGCCGCCTCCGCCGGCGTGCCACTCGACCCCTTCGCGCCCGTGCTGAGCACCGCCGGCTTCCCGGCGATGGGCACGACCACGGTGGTCGCGGTGGGCGACGGCCGGGCCCTCGCCGAGGCCCTGCGGTGGGCGGGCGGGGTGGTGCGCTCGGTGGATGCGACCTGCAGCCGCTTCGATGCGGCGTCCGAGCTGTCGCGTCTCAACCGGAGGGCGGGGTCCGGCCCCGCCGGCGTGTCGCCGCTCCTGGGCGAGGCGCTCGAGGCCGCCCTGGGGGCCGCCGCGGCCACCGGCGGGCTGGTGGACCCGACCGTGGGGAGGGCGATGGAGCGCACCGGCTACACGGTCACCTTCCGCGACCTGCCCGCCGACGGGCCCGCGCTCCGCATCGAGGCCCGCCCCGTGCCCGGGTTCCGGGTGATCCGCCACGGTCCCGGCTGGGTGGACATCCCGTCCGGCGTCGTGCTCGACCTCGGCGCGGTGGGCAAGGCCTGGGCCGCCGACCGCGCCGCCGCGGCGGCGGCGGCCCGTCTCGGGACCGGCGTCCTGGTCTGCTGCGGCGGTGACGTCGCCGTCGCCGGCCCGCCCCCGCGGGGCGGGTGGCGGATTCGGGTCGGCGAGGGCGTGAGCGGCGGAGCCGTCCAGGACGTGCTGGTCGGGGACGGTGGCCTGGCGACGTCCGGCCGCGCCATGCGCTCCTGGCGGCGGGGCGGGCGGCTCCTCCATCACATCCTGGACCCGGCGACGGGGCTCCCCGTCGAGACCGGATGGCGGACGGTGAGCGTTGCCGCCGCCACCTGCGCGGAGGCCAACGCCGGAGCCACCGCCGCGCTGATCCTGGGCGACGCGGCCCCGGCATGGCTCGCCGCCCAACGGCTGCCCGCGCGCCTCATCGGCTGCGGGGGAGAGGTCGTCACGGTCGCCGGGTGGCCCGGGGAGCGCACTCCGTGACCGCGACCGCCACCGCGGCCTCCGGCCCGAGCGCACTCTGGTTCGCGACCCGCGGGGCGGGGGTCGCGACCCTCGTCCTCCTCACCGCCACCCTCGTGCTGGGGATCTCCACCTCGCTGCGCGTCGAGGGGCGGCGCACCCCGCGCTTCGTCTTCGCGTCACTTCATCGCAACCTCAGCCTGCTCGCGCTGCTCCTGCTCGTCGTGCACATCGTCACGGCGGTCGCCGACCCCTTCGCCGGCATCCGGGGCCTCGATGCCCTGGTCCCCTTCGCCGGCGCGTACCGGAGGGTGTGGCTCGGGCTCGGCGTCCTCTCCGCCGAGGGGATGGCGGCGGTGGTCGCGACGAGCCTGCTCCGCCGGCGCATCGGCCCGCGCCGGTGGCGGCTCGTCCACTGGCTCGCCTACGCGGCGTGGCCGCTCGCCGTGGTGCACGGGCTCGGCACCGGGTCGGACGCCCAGCAGCCGTGGATGCTGGGGCTCACCGCGGCCTGCGCCGGCGCCGTGCTCGCGGCGGTCTCCGCGCGCCTGCTCCGCGGTGGTTGGCGCACCCTGCCGGCCCGGGGGATCGCCGCCGCGGCAGCCGTCGCCACCACCGTCGCGATCGCCGCGTGGACGGCTGCCGGGCCGCTCCAGCCGGGCTGGGCCGTCCGCGCCGGGACGCCGGCGTCGATCCTTTCCGCCCCCACGCCCACCCCCGCCGACCGCACCGGACCCTTTCGCGACCCGCTGGTGGGCACCCTGGTCCGGACCTCATCGGGGCAGGCGGAGGTGAGCCTCCGCGACGCGGCCGACCCGTCGCTGACCATCGTGATCATGCCCCCCGGACCGGCCCAGACCCTGCCGGAGATCACGGTGGAGCGCGGGGCCACCACCCTCTGCCATGTGCCGGCCCGGGCCGGCACGAGCTTCTACGCTGTCTGCGGGGCGGTCCGGCTGGTGATCGCCCTGACCGGTGCCCCGCCCGATGTGGGAGGGACGCTCACCGCGTCCGCCCCCCTGCGATGACGTCCGTCGCCGAACCCCCGGGGTGGGCCCCCGATGCCGCGGCCACACCGCTCCGCGCCGTGCCCGCGCAGGCACGGGGCACCGTGCGCCTCCTCGCCGGCCCGTCCCCGGACCGCGGGGCGGAGACGTACGCGGATCACCGGTCCCGCCTCGGGCGCCGTCCCTCGGGGGGCGAGTGGATGGTGGACGTCCTGGAGCGGAGCGGCCTGCGGGGGCGTGGGGGTGCGTGGTTCCCCACGGCGCGCAAGTGGGCGGCGATCCGCCGTCAGCCTCGCGGCCCGGCGGTCGTCGTGGTCAACCTGTCGGAGGGCGAGCCGCTCTCGGCCAAGGACCGAGCCCTCGCACTGCATCGGCCGCACCTGGTCCTCGACGGCGCGCAGATCGCCGCGGAGACGGTGGGGGCGGACGAGATCCTCATCTGCCTCGCCGGGCCCGGGCGCTCGGTGGCCGGGGCTCTCCACCACGCCCTCGCCGAGCGCGGCCGAGACCTGAGGGGGGAGGTGCCGGTCGCCATGGTGCGCACCCGCCACCGCTACGTGGCGGGAGAGTCCTCCGCGGTCGTGCGCCGCGCCGGCGGTGGCCCGGCGCGGCCCGCCTCAGCGCCTCCGCACCCGTCGGAGAGCGGGGTGCGGGGCCGGCCCACGCTGGTGCAGAACGCGGAGACGGTCGCGCACGTGGCGCTGATCGCCCGGTTCGGCCCGGCCTGGTACCGCGAGCGCGGAACGCCGGGCGCCCCCGGCACGACGCTGCTCACGCTGAGCGGTGGGGTTGAGCACCCCGGCGTCTACGAGGTGGACCTGGGGATCCCCCTCCTCGATGTCGTGAGGGCCGCCGGCGCGACGCCCGCGTCGCTCTCGGGGGCCCTGGTGGGCGGGTACTTCGGCACCTGGCACGGACGTGAGGCCCTGGCCGGGGCGCGGCTGTCGCCGGATGAGGTGAGCCTCGGGTGCGGGGTGCTCGGCATCCTCGACGGGCGCGCCTGCGGCCTCGTGGAGGCTGCTCGCGTCGCCGCCTACCTGGCCCGCGAGTCCGCGGGTCAGTGCGGTCCCTGCCTGCACGGGCTGCGGGCCGTCGCCGAGGCCATGGGACGCATCGCCGCCT
>JAJZNI010000124.1 GCA_021847925.1 bacterium | reverse complement strand
CGGGAAGCCGCTTCTGGTGGGGTTGCTGGGCGAGGTGCCGATGCTGGGCCTCCCCGGGAACCCGGCGAGCGCCGCCGTCACCTTTGAGCTGTTCGCGCGCGCCGCCCTGCTCGGGCTCCAGGGGGCGACCCGGCTCACCCGCCGCCTCATCGCGGTGCGGGCGGGAGAGCCCCTCGAAGCGCCCGTGCACCTCGAGACGTACCTGCGAGCCCGCCTCGTGGACGCGGCCGACGGCATCCCGGTGGCGACCCTCAGCGGAGGGCAGTCGTCCTCGATGCTGCGCTCGCTGGCCGAGGCGGACGCCCTTGCGGTGCTCCCAATCGGCGCGGGGAGGGTCGCGACCGGCGACCTGCTCACCGCGCTGGAGCTCTGCTGATGGCCGCGGGAGGTGGGGCCGCGCAGGGTGGAGCGCCGCGGACGGCGGGAGACCCTCCCTCCTCCGCGGGGGAGGGAGGGGTCCGGGTGCTCTGTTTCGGGGTGCTCCGCGAGCGGCTCGGGCCGGAGACGGTGATCCGCGAGCCGGCGGCGACGGTTGCCGACCTGTGGACCATCCTCACCGCGGCCCACCCGCACCTGCGCGACCGGCGCGAGGGCGTCCGCGCCGCCCGCAACCTCAGCTACTGCGCCTGGGAGACGCCGGTCGCGCCCGGCGACGAGGTGGCGTTCATGCCCCCGGTGTCGGGTGGCGCGACCGGGGGCACCGCCCTCCCCCGCATCCGCACCGCGCTGGTGCGCGACCCGGTCGACCCCGGAGCGCTCGCCGCCGGGCTGCACTCGGAGCTCGACGGGGCGGTGGCCTGCTTCGCCGGCGTCGTCCGCGGGGTGACCCGGGGGCGGGAGGTGCTCCGCCTCGACTACGAGGCGTACCCGGAGATGGCCGGGCGCGAGCTGGAGAGGATCGCCCGGGAGGTGGCGGAGCGGCACGGCGCAAGCGCCCTGACCGTGGTCCATCGATTCGGCGAGCTGCACGTGGGCGAGGTGAGCATCGCGGTGATCGCGGCGGCGCCCCACCGGCGCGCGGCGTTCGCGGCGTGCGCCGCGGCGGTGGAGGCCGTGAAGCGCGACCTTCCCATCTGGAAGAGGGAGCACCATCCCGACGGCGCGGTCTGGGTGGACGCGCGTGAGGTTGTGCCGGCCGGGGCGGCCGCGAGTGGCGCGGGCGGTGAGGAGCTCCCGGCCCTCTCGCACGTGGACGCGGCGGGGGCGGTGCGCATGGTCGATGTCAGCGACCGTCCGGTGACGGCCCGCGCCGCCACCGCCGAGGCGGTGGTGCGCTTCAGCGGCGCGGCGGCGCTCGACGCGCTCCGCGGCGGGTCGCCCAAGGGCGACGTGCTGGCGACCGCCCGCCTGGCCGGGATCATGGCGACCAAGCGGACCCCGGAGCTGATCCCCCTCTGCCACCCCCTGCCGCTCTCCCACGCCGACGTCACCGTGAGCACGGACCCCTCGCTTCCCGGCGTGCACATTCGCAGCACGGCCCGCTGCGTGGCGTCGACGGGGATCGAGATGGAGGCGCTCACCGCCGCCGCGGTGGCGGCTCTCACCGTCATCGACATGCTCAAGGCGGTGGACCCCTGGGCCACGGTGGAGACGGTGCGCCTGCTGGACAAGAGCGGCGGTCGCAGCGGCAGCGTGCGCCGTCCGAGCTGATGCCGCGGAGCTGGCGCGCCGCCGCCATCACGGTGAGCGACAGCCGGGCCCGGGTGTCAAGCCCGGCCGACCCGAGCGGGGACCTCATCGCCGCGCGGCTCGCGGAGCTTCCCGCGGAGGTGGTGGCGCGCCGCATCGTTCCAGACAGTATTGACGAGATCAGGGGGGCCGTGGCCGCTGCCCTGGAGGTGGCGGACCTCGTGGTGCTGAGCGGCGGCACGGGTCTCGGGCCGCGGGACGTGACCCCGCAGGCGCTCGAGCCGCTCCTCGACTACGTGGTGCCGGGGATGGCCGAGGCGATGCGCGCGGACGGGCTCCGCTCCACCCCTCTCGCCATGCTGTCTCGCCAGGTGGCGGGGGTCGCGAGGGGCAGGCTGGTGATCGCCCTCCCCGGCAGCCCGCGCGCGGTGCGCGAATCGCTCGACGCCGTGTGGGCCGCGCTGCCCCACGCGCTGCAGATTCTGGCCGGGCACACCGCGCACCCCTGAGCGGCCCCGGACGCCCGTCCCGGGCGCGGGTCGGCGTCAGCCGCCGATGTACGACATCTCCACGTGGCGCAGCGGGATGGGCAGGGAGGCGCGCATCTCCGAGTAGCGATCGGTGCGGGCTCGCCAGCGATCGCCCAGCAGGCGCTCCAGTCCCTCGTCCGGCTCGCCCGCGCGAAGGGGGCCGCGCAGGTCGAGCCCCTCGGCCGCGAAGAGGCAGGTGTAGAGGCGGCCGTCGGAGCTGAGCCGCGCCCGGGAGCAGTCTCCGCAGAAGGGCTGGGTCACGGATGCGATCACCCCCATGGCCCCCATGCCGTCGGCGAAGCGGTAACGACGCGCCACGGCGGCGCGCTCGCGCACCAGCGGGACGATCGCGTGCGCTCGGCTGACGGTCTCCACGATCTCCGCGGCGGTGACCACCTGCTCGCGCTGCCAGCCATTGGACGTGCCCACGTCCATGTACTCGATGAAGCGGATCTCGAGCGAGCGGGCGCGGGCCCACTCCACGAGGTCGAGGATCTCGCCGTCGTTGCGACCGCGCTGCACCACGCAGTTGACGCGCACGGGGTTCAGGCCGGCCTCCTGGGCGGCGGCGATACCATCGAGCACGTCGCCGAGGCGCACCCGGGAGTCGCTCATCGCGGCGAAGGTGGCAGGATCGAGCGAATCCAGGCTCACCGACACCCGTCGCAGCCCCGCCCGGCGCAGCTGTGCCGCGTGGCGCGCGAGCAGCGCTCCGTTGGTGGTGAGGGCGAGGTCGGCGAAGCCGAGGCCGGCGAGCCGGGTGACGATCTCCGCCAGATCGCGGCGCAGCAGCGGTTCGCCACCGGTCAGGCGAACCCTGGTGACGCCGAGGTGGGCGAAGAGCCGGGCGAGCCGCTCGATCTCGGCGGCGGTGAGCTGCTCGGAACCGGGGAGGAAGCGGTGCCCGGGCCCGAAGTGACTGCGCGGCATGCAGTACGGGCAGCGGAAGTTGCAGCGATCGGTGACCGAGATGCGGAGGTCGTCGAGGACGCGACCCAGGGCATCGCGCACCGGCTCCGCCATCTCCACCCGGGGGCGCGCCGCCCGGTCACCCCTCGTCGTGATCGCCATGGGCTCTCCCTACGCGCGCGCCGCAGCTCACTCGATGATAGCGGCCCCGTGCCGCCCGGCCCGCCCGCGGCGCGGTCCCGGCGTTCGTCCGGCGCTCGCCGGCCCGCTCCCGTCACCCGCCGCCTGCGCGTCCTGGGGCCACAGGCTCACCGTCTCGGGCCGGACCTCGAGCGCGCACGGATCCCCGGCCAGGGCGCGGGCGCCGTGCAGCCCGCGCACCGTGAGCTGGAGGCCGGAGAGGTCCACGGTGGTCTCGACCGTGGCTCCCAGCGCGACGCAGTCGACGACGGTGCCGCGATGGCCGCCGCCTCCGCCGGCCGCGTGCAGGACGATCTCCTCGGGCGGCACCGTCCACACCACCGGGGTGCCGGCGGACAGCCCCCCGGTCGCGGCCGCGATCTCGAGCCCTCCGGCCGCCAGCCAGCCGGGGCGGGCCACCACGCCCGTGTGGGTGTTGGTGATCCCGAGCAGCTCGGCCACCCGCGGCGAGGCGGGATGGGCCGCGACCTCGGCGATGGGGCCCCGCTGGAGGACGCGGCCGTGCTCGATGACCACCACGTCGTCGGCGAGCAGGGCC
>JAJZNI010000125.1 GCA_021847925.1 bacterium | reverse complement strand
GGTACGCGTCCCGACCGCCGTAGAAGTCGCGCGGCGTCGTGTTGGCGATGGCGTCATTGCCGTCGCGTGTCATCAGGTGGATGGGGTTGAACCGGGCAAAACCGCCGGTCTGCGGCCCCTCCTCGTCGAGCGGTATGGAGAGGGAGAACACCCGCCCCTTCCGGGCGAGCCCCGCGCCCTGCACGATCTTCTCGGGGGTGATCAGGTTCAGCGTCCCGACCTGGTCATCCTCACCCCAGCGCCCCCAGTTCGAATAGCTCTTCACCATGCCACGCACGGTCTCGATCGTCGGGCTCTCCATCGTGCTCGCCACGCCAGTCCTCCGCTACCCACCTACCTACCCGGCCGTGCTGCGCGCGGCCCCATCACTGCTCCATCACCGGCGCCAGCGCCTCGACGTCCGTGACGACGTCCACCAGGGCCGGGCGGCCCGCCGCGAGCGCCTGCTCCACCGCTCCAGACAGATGCTGCGGCGACGTCACCCTCACCGCGAACGCCCCAATCGTGCTGGCGAGCTGCGCGAAGTCCACAGGGTGATAGGTCCACAGCTCCCGCGATCTCGCGGTCGGCTCGCCCCCGTAGGCGCGGTCGAATCCGCGCTTCGACTGGTTCCCCGCCCCGTTGTTGTTGACCACCACAACGAGGTTGACGCCCCAGCGCACCGCGGTCTCCAGCTCAGCCACGTGGTACCAGAGCCCGGCGTCGCCCGTGAACACGACCACCGGCCTGTTGGGAGCGCCGCACTTCGCCCCGATGCCGGCGGGGAATGCCCACCCGAGATGACCGCAGCTGCGCATGAAGGACTGCCCGGTGTGGTTGAGGTCGAAGTACCCCGCCATCCACATCCCCGCGTGGCCCGTGTCCACCACCACGATCGCGTCGTCGGGCACCACCTGGGTGAGGGTGGCGCAGAGCCTCTCCGGCCGGATCGGGACGGCGTCCGACGCCATCACCGCGCGCTCCCGATCGCGCCAGCCGGCCTTGATGGCCGCCACCTCGTTCCGCCAGGCCTCCCCGCGCCCCCGCTCCACGTCGTGCGCCAGCGCCGTGAGAGCCTCCAGCGCCGCCCTGGCGTCCGCATGGATCGCCGCGTCCAGCGGGTAGTTCCTGCCGATCTCCGACGGCTCGAGGTCGATCTGGGCCGCGCTCACCCCCGGCTTCGGCGCCGTCCAGCTGTGCGTCGTCATGCTCCCCGCGGACGAGCCGATGAAGCACACGAAGTCCGCCCGCCGCATCACCTCGTTGGCGCAGGAGCGAGCATAGGCACCGGGCACCCCGACCGACAGCGGGTGCGTGTCCGGCATGCACTCCCGTCCGTTCAGGGACGTCGCCACCGGAATGCCCATCCTCTCTGCGAACCGTCTCAGCTCGCCCCCGGCGCCGGATGCCCGCACCCCGCCGCCTGCCACGATGACGGGCCGCTCGCTCCGCTCGAACAGGGCCAGGCACGCCCGCACGTCCGCCTCGTCGGGTCTGGGCCGGAACGGTGGCACCGATGCGAAGCGCCGGTCCACTCGGGGGTCCACCTCCACCTCCTCCCGATCGAGCTGCGCCTCGTTCCCCTGAAACTGAAGGTGCACCGGCCCCGGACGCCCCGTGGTGGCCACCCGGAACGCCTGGGCGACCATGTCCGGGATCCTGTCCGCCTGGTCGATGGTGGCATTCATCTTGGTCACCGGCTCGAACGCCGGAACGTCGTCCACCTCCTGGTACACGTTCTTGAACTTCGTGGAGGGATGCCTCCCGCCGGTCAGCGCGATCACGGGCGAGTGCGCGAGCCAGGCGTCGCGGAGCCCGGCCGCCAGGTTCAGAGCGCCGACGACCTGCGCGCCGCACACCCCGGGGCGTCCGGTGGCACGCGCGTAGCCGTCCGCCATGTAGGCGGCGGCCTTCTCGCCGTGCGCGTGGATCCGCGCGATCGACGTCTGGAGCTCCAGCGCCATCATGGTCCTCCGCAGAACCGCCGGCACCATGAAGAAGTGCGTCACTCCATGCTCATCCAGCTGCTGGGCCAAGATCTCCGCGCCGCTTCTGCCTGCACTCACGGCATGCTCCTTCGCTGTGTCGACCGATCCACCGGGCGTGCCGCTCTCACGCCGCGCCGCCGTCGCGCCGTCCCCTGACGCTCTGCATGGCCTCCGCACTCGGCTCCAGCGGCTCAGCCCCGACCGTCTCGCGCCACGCCTCGAAGCCCACCTGGAAGGCCACCACCCCAGCCTCCGGAAGCGCGATCTCGATCGCCTCGAGGATCTCCCCCGGCGTGGCTCCCGCGTCCAGCGCGACCCTGATGTGGCTCGTGATGTGATGCTTCTCGGCGCGCAGGACGGTGAGGCTGGCGATGAACAGCAACTCCTTGGTCTTGCGGTCGAGCAGCCGTTGACGGAGGTAGACGCCATCGACCAGCGCGTTGATTCGCTGCAGCACGTCGTAGTCCGCATTCGCCATGTACTTGTGGTAGTCGAGGACATAGCCTCGGCTCCTCACCATCTCGTCGACAAAGGACTGAGCCTCACTCGATGCCATGCCATCCACTCCCTGAGCTGAACTCCGACACGTTGCGATTCATCGCTGTGATGACGGCGTCATCCCAGCCAGCTGAGCTCCCCTGCGATCGCGGGCACCGGACCATCCCGGTGATGCGAGGTCTCATCCGACCAGGATCCGCGCCACCTCCTCACGATCCCGCAGCTCCGCCGCCGGGCCCGAGGTGACATTGCGGCCCTGACCCAGGACGCAGACCATGTCGGCATGCTCCATGGCCATCACGGCATTCTGCTCGACCACCATGAGGGCCACCCCGGCGGCCCGGACGGTGTCGATCTGCTCCCAGACCCGATCCGCGTAGAGGGGAGACAGCCCCGCCGTCGGCTCGTCGAGTATGGCCACGACCGGGTCGGTCATGAGCACCCGCGCGAGCGCGAGCATCTTCTGCTGCCCGCCCGAGAGGGCGCGGGCCTTCTTGCCATGGTCCGCCGCCAGGTCCGGGAAGAGCTCCAGGACGCTCTTCGCCCGGCCCCCCACGGCCCCCCGCCTCAGCGTGTATCCGCCCATCTCGAGGTTCTCGATCACCGACATGTCGCCGAACACGTTCATCAACTGGGGCAGGTACGCCACACCCCTCCTCACCAGCTTGTGCGGTCCCAGGCCGGTGATGTCCTGGTCGCGGAGCAGGACCCGACCGCCGGTGGGGCGCAGCAGTCCCACCATCGCCTTGGCGAGGGTGGACTTCCCGGCCCCGTTCGGCCCCAGCACGACGGTGGTCATCCCCTCCGGAATCTCGATCGACACACGGTCCAGGATGGGTGGCCCGTCATACCCGACGGTCAGGGCCTCGGCGCACAGGATCAGGGCCATCTACACGCCCTCCGGCGCGCGCCGGCGCGCGCCCGACGACCCGTGCCCCAGGTACGCCGAGATGACCTCTTCGTTGGTGCGCACGGCGTCCAGCGTTCCTCGGGCCACAACGTGGCCCTGGGCCATGCACACCACCTCGTCGGCCACCGTCTCGAGGAAATCCATGTTGTGGGCGACCAGCAGGATCGTCACCCCATCGGCGGCGACCTCGCGGACCCGCTGCGCGATCAGGCGGCTCATCTCCGGGAACACCCCGGCGGTCGGCTCGTCAAGCAGGATCAGCTTGGGACGGGCCATCAGGGCACGGGCAATCTCCATCAGTCTGCGCTGGCCCCCGCTCAGGCTCCCGGCGGGCGCGTCAACATGGTCGCGCAGCCCCAGCCAGTCGAGCAGCTCGCGCGCCTCGCGCCGAAGCGCCTCCTCCTGGCCGGCCCACGCCCGCCGCCGGAAGATCGCCTTCCACGGCTGCTCCCCGATCTGTCCCTGCGCGCCGATCAACACGTTCTCGATAACCGGCGTCCGCCGGAGCACCCGAGCCGTCTGGAAGGTGCGCGCGACCCCGTGCCGGGCGGCTCGCTCCGGTCCCCAGCGCTGCATCTCCATGCCGTCGTAGACGATGCTACCGGCATGCACCTCGAGGGACCGGCTCAGCATCTCGACGAGCGTCGACTTGCCAGCCCCGTTGGGCCCGATCAGGCCGGTGACCGACCCGCGGGGAACATCGAAGCTGCACTCGCGGACCGCCCAGAAACCCCCGTAGGCGTGCCCCACACCGCGGACGTCCAGGATCACGTCGCCATCAGCCATGCGCCATCACCGCGACCGCACCGTCGCCGTCAGGTTCCTCACTGGGATACCCCGGGACGCAGTCGCCCCCACAACCTTCGCGCCGGCGCTCCGTACCACCTGAGCCACCGCTCGGGGATCACGCCCTCCGGTCGGTAGCGCAGGATCGCGATCAGCAGGACACCAACCAGCAGCAGCCGGAACGCGCCCGCCGCGGCCGGGTCACCGAAGCTCGGAAGGAACCTCACCAGCTCGAGGATTCCCTCCAGTACCAGGAACCCGCCGAACACGGCACCCCAGTAGTTCCCCGACCCGCCGATGACCAGTGCCGAGAACAGGGCGAAGGACTCGATCGGCAGCCACGCCGCCGGGCTCCACGCCGTGATGTAGAAGATCAAGAGACCCCCTCCGACACCCGCCATGAAGCAGCCGATCACGAATACCCACAGCTGGGCCCGCCACGAGGTTCGCCCGAACGCCGTGGTGATCACCTCGTCCTCCCGGATCCCCCGCAGCACCCGCCCATACGGCGAGCGGAAGATGCGCCGTGACACCCACACGAAGAGCCCCAGGATGACGGCGGCGACGGCAAGCACGACGCCCGAGTACTGCTCCGTGCTGAGGTTGGCGTTGCCGGTGATGTACGGCACCCCGAAGATGCCGGTGTCCCCGTTGAAGAGCCCGTAGTTGGTGTCGATGAGGTTCCAGATGATGTATGCCGATGCCACGGTGACGATGGCGAGGTAGTCCATCCTGAGCCGGCGGACCGTGAAGAGGAAGATCACGACGCCCAGCCCCGACGCCACCACACCAGCCAGCACCAGGCCCAGATACCACGGCAGTGTCCAGCCCGGCGCCCAGGTGTTCCCCGGCACAGTCGGGCGGCCCATCGTCGTCACGCCCGCCACGTACGCGCCGATGGCCACGTACATGTACTGCGACACGTTGAGGATCCCGGCGAACCCGTACTGCACGTTGAGGCTGACGACCATGATCGCGTTGATGCAGCCGAGGGTCAGCAGGTCGGTGAGGAAGAACAGCATCAGAAGGTCTTCCCTGCGGAGCGCAACACCCCCTGCGGTCGGAACAGAAGGAGGATGATCACGATCCCGAAGGCGATCGAGGTCTTGTAGGCGGCGTCAACGTAGGCCCCGGCGATCTCGGTGATCAGCCCCACGACCAGGGCACCCAGCATCGCCCCGTACGGACGTCCAAGGCCACCGAGGATGACCGCCCCGAAGATGATGAAGAGCTCGTTGAACCCCAGCACCGGGTTCAGGTTGTTCTCCTGGAGGGAGAGCCCCACCCCCGCCACGGCAGTCAGGATCCCGGCCAGGAACCAGGTCACCGAGATCACCCGTTCGCAGTTGATGCCGCAGGCCTGCGCGAGGTCGACGTTCTCGGACGTGGCCCGCAGGGACTTGCCGAACTTGGTGCGACTGAGCAGGACGTGCAGCAGGAGGAGCAGGCTGAGGGCCGAGCCCATCATGAGGAGCGCGCCCGGCGTGAGGACAAACGGTCCCACGGTCATCGCCGTGCCCAGGCTCACACCGTTGAAGCGCAGCGGATTCGCGCCCCAGATCAAGGTGATCCCCTGCTCGGTGATGAAGGAGAGCCCGATGCCGGCGATCAAGAGGGTCGTGGTCCTCACGCCCCGGCGCATGAAGGGTCGGAAGATGAAGGCGTTGGCGGCCACTCCGAGCAGCCCGGTGGCCACCCCCCCGAGCAGGACGGCCAGGAAGAAGTTGAACCCTCTGCTGGACACCACCCAGGCGACGTAGGCGCCGAAGGTCAGGAAGTCCCCGTAGGCGAAGTTGATGAAGTTGGTCACCCCCACCTGGAGGTTGACCGCGACCGCGGCCAGTGCCAGGATCGATGCGGTCACCAACCCGAAGCCCACGGCATGGGTGAACTCACTCATCCTCGCCACTCCCGCAACTGCGGCCTGAGCTCGGCACGCACGGGCGGCTACCCGACATCGGTGCCTACCTCGCTTCCTATCCGAGCCCGAGCTTCTTCTGAATGTCCTGCGGGGTCAGCTCCTGCAGCGTGGTAGCGGTCCCATCCGCGTTGAAGTGGAGCACGTCGAAGGGGCCATAGACGTTGTGGTACTTGTCGAAGTTCACGCTGCTGGAAGCCCCGTCGTAGCTGATCGACCTGCCCTCCTTGAGCAGCTTGAGGCAGCTCACGTAGGCGGTGCAGACGTTGCTGCCGTGGGTGACCTTCTGGATCCCCGCCTCGATTCCCGGCGAGCTGACCGTCCCCGCGGCCTGGGCGCCCAGCGCCCACACGTTGGCGGCATCGTACGCGAAGGTGGAGCCGACCTCAGGGGTGTTCGTGCCCTTCGCCTGCTTCCACAGCGTGAGGAACGGGCCGTATCCACCATTCTCCGTGCCGGGGTTCAGCATGTAGATGGGGCCTGTCGCGGTGGTCTTGCCGACCGAGCTGAAGAAGTCGCTCCCGAACCAGAGGTTGGTCCCGACCCACGGGATGGTCGCGAGACCCTGCTGCTGCATCTCCCCGAAGATGATCGCGGCCGACGCCACCGACACCTGCCCCAGGATCGCCTGCGGATGGCTGTTGAAGACGTTGGACAGCTCGCTGCTGAAGGATGTGGAGCCTGCTGCGAAGGTCTGGTTCACCGTGACGGTCATGCCCAGCCTCTGGAGGGCGGTCTTCAGGGGGGCGACGATCGACGTGTCCGCCGTCGCGGTCCCGAAGGCGAGCGCGACCCGGGTCCACCCCTTCTCGTACGCGTAGACGGCCATGGCGTCGGCCATCTCGGTGTCGGACGGGGACATCCGGTAGAAGTAGGGGCTCGTCTCGTGGTCGAACTCCGCTCCGCCTCCCCACATCAGCATGGGAATCTTGGCCTTCGCCGCAAGGGGCAGAACCACCCCGGCGGTGAAGGACAGCGGACCATCGATGGCGACGACGTGATCGACGTTGATCAGGGTCTCGGCCGCCGGGACCGCGTCAGCGGGGTCGGCGGCGTCGTCCTGGGTCGAGATCTTCACCTGATGACCGAGGACGCCGCCGTTGGCGTTGATGACGTTCACGGCGAGGGTGGCCCCGATGACCATGCCCTGGCCGGCGGTGGCGCGGGATCCGGTCAGCGGAGCCTGCACCCCCAGATTGATGCTCCCAGCCTTGGAGCCTCCCCCCTTGCTGCCGCTGCTGCTGCTGGTGGTCGCGGAGGCACCGCAGCCGGCGAGCCCCGCGATGGCGACCACAGCGAACAGGGTCGTGGACTTTGTTCCCAGCCTGTACCTCATCCCGGTCTCTCCTGAATGGCTGCCCTCATCCCACGTGGGGTCTCTCGGGAGAGGTGCGGCCGCCGCGCTCTTCCCCACTCCGTCCGTGCTGACCTCTCAGGTGACGGACTCTCCGTCCAGACGCGGCGTCACGTCACGGCGGCACGACGGCGCGAGGCTCCCGCGGCTGGTTGCCCCGGCTCCCGCGTCGAGCGCGACCCCGATGCCGGCCCAGCCCAGACCCGGCACGGTCCCGCGCTGCGCGAGGGGCTGCTGTCCGTGGCCCTCGTCCCGCCCCGCACTGCACAATAAATTGAGCAGCTTGCATAATATGTCGGCAAGCCTAGCACGGCCTCCTGGGCTGGTCAAGCGGATTCTGCTCGGCACCGACCCTCCGGCCGCGCGGGCGCACACCGCTCCCCCGGCAACGGGGCGCGGGACGTGAACCCCAATCCGAATCACCGGCGCGCCGAGGCGGGATCCGGGGCCGCTGGGCGGCGGCGAGCCGCCTCGGTGGTGGATGCTCAATATTCAGGACAACTTGCATAATTTAGACCACGCGCATAGCATGCTGCCGATGGACGGGCGACGCGACGGGTGAGGCACACGCGGCAGGGCCACCGGGCGGGCGGCGCTGGAGTGCGGCCCGCCATCGATCCTCGACCAAAGCGGACGGTGATACCGCTGATCGCTGCTGCCGCGGCGCGGAGCCACACGGCAGGAGCTCAGTGCTGTGCGGAGGTGTGACGGGATGAAGCGGATCAGCCACTGGGTCGACGGGGAGGTCCGAGCCGGCGCATCCGGCAGGCTCGGTCCCGTCTTCAACCCTGCGAGCGGGGAGCGCACGGGGGACGTGGACCTCGCGTCGGCGGCCGAGGTGGACGCGGCGGTGGCGAGCGCCGCGTCGGCGTCGGCGGAGTGGCGGACATCCTCCCTATCCCACAGGACGGAGATCCTCTTCGCCTTCCGCGAGGTGCTGCACCGCCGCCGCGACGAGGTTGCCCGAACGGTCACGGCCGAGCACGGCAAGGTGGTCTCCGATGCCGCCGGCGAGGTGGCGCGCGGCCTCGAGAACGTGGAGTTCGCCTGCGGCGTCCCCAACCTCCTCAAGGGTGAGTTCTCGGAGCAGGTGTCGCGGGGCGTCGACGTGTACTCGATCCGGCAGCCGCTCGGCGTGGTCGCGGGGATCACCCCCTTCAACTTCCCCGCCATGGTCCCGCTGTGGATGTTCGCCGACGCAATAGCGTGCGGCAACTCGTTTCTCCTCAAGCCGAGCGAGAAGGATCCCTCCGCATCGCTGCTCCTCGCCGAGATGTGGAGGGAGGCGGGTCTTCCGGACGGCGTCTTCACGGTCATCCAGGGTGATCGCGAGGCCGTGGATCGCATCCTCGAGCACCCCGGTATCGCAGCGGTCTCCTTCGTCGGCTCCACCCCGGTGGCCCGGCACGTGTACGAGGCGGCCACCCGCAACGGGAAGCGCGTCCGCGCGCTCGGCGGCGCCAAGAACCACATGGTGGTCCTCCCCGACGCCGACGTCGACGTGGCCGCCGACGCGGCCGTCTCGGCGGGCTACGGCTCCGCCGGGGAGCGATGCATGGCCGTCTCCGTGATCGTCGCGGTGGGACCGGTCGCCGATCCCCTGGTGGAGGCCATCACGCGGCGCATTCCGTCGATACGAGTCGGGGCGGGTGACGATCCCGCGTCGCACATGGGCCCGCTGGTCACCGCGGAACACCGCGACCGGGTCAGCGCCTACCTGGAGCGGGCCGCGCTGGGCGGGGCGCGGGTCGTGGTGGACGGGCGCCGGGACGGGCGCGGAGGTGGCTTCTTCCTCGACCCCTGCCTGGTCGACGGGGTCACCCCGGGCACCCCGGTCTACGATGACGAGATCTTCGGTCCCGTCCTGTCGGTGGTGAGAGCGGCCAGCTACGAGGAGGCGGTGCGGCTGGTGAACGCCAACCCGTACGGGAACGGCGTGGCCCTCTTCACCAGGGATGGGGGTGCCGCCCGCCGCTTCCAGTTCGAGGTCCAGGCGGGGATGGTCGGCGTCAACGTGCCCATTCCCGTTCCGGTCGCGTACTACAGCTTCGGAGGGTGGAAGGCGTCTCTCTTCGGCGACACTCACATGTACGGACCGGACGGCATCCGCTTCCACACCCGCAGCAAGGTGGTGACCTCGCGCTGGCCGGATCCCAGCGCCAGCGGCGTCGACCTCGGGTTCCCGCAGACGCGGTGACGGGGAGCGCGCCAGAGGGCGGACCCGCCCGTTCCCGGTGACCCCGCACGGCGAGCCGGGCTGGAGGCGCCCGTCAGGAATCGAGAAGCGAGCCGGGCGCGGCGGCCGTACCATGACCGCATCGGCTGGCCCGCCAGGGTGGCCGATCGCAGATCACCATGGGTGCCACCCGTTTCGCGCACATCGCGATCCGGTGCAGGAGGTGCTGGACAGTGGCGGACGGCAGGGCTCGCGAGAGGGGAGCGGGACGATCGGTGACGCGGGCGCCCGCCGGGGCGGGGTCCGCTCGGTTCACTGACGAGGAGCGCGCGGCGGTCAGGGAGTACGCCCGGGAACGGCGGGCGGCAGCGCGTCCGGGCGGTTCCGACGGCGAGAGCGATGTGCTGGCCAAGATCGCCGAGATGGGCGAGCCGGACCGCTCCATCGCCGAACGCCTGCATGCCGTGATCAGGGCCACCACCCCGGGACTGGCTCCGAGGACCTGGTACGGCATGCCCGCCTATGCGAGGGACGGCAAGGTCATCTGCTTCCTCCAGCCCGCGCAGAAGTTCAGGACGAGGTACGCCACGCTCGGCTTCAGCGACGGCGCCAAGCTCGACGACGGCCGCATGTGGCCGACATCCTTCGCGCTGACCGCGCTGACCGCGGAGGAGGAGGCGAGGATTCGAGCCCTCCTCACGCGGGCGGTGGCCTGACATTGGGGGTCGCCGGAGACCGGACCTCGGAGAGCGCCTCCGCCACGCGGCAGATCGACGCCATCATCAGGGAGACGGACGGCTGGCGGGGCCGGACCCTGTCGCAGCTGCGCTCCTCGATCCTGAGGGCCGATCCCCGGGCGATCGAGGAGGTGAAGTGGAAGAAGCCCTCCAACCCGAGGGGTGTCCCAGTCTGGTCCCACGACGGGACGATCTGCATCGGGAACGTGCTCAAGAGCGCCGTGAGGCTGACATTCCCGAAGGGGGCTCGGATCAAGGATCCCACGCGGCTCTTCAACGCGAGGCTGGACAGCGGCGCGGTCCGCGCCATCGACGTCCGCGAGGGTGACCTCGTGGACGAGGCTGCGCTGCGGTCGCTGATCCTCGATGCCGTCCGGCTGAACGCGGCCGGGAAGGCCCGGCCGTAGCCACCACCGCGTGCCCTCGGGCGCGGCGGGGCCCGCCCGGGTGCGCTGGTGGCGGCCGCGGGGAGCGGACCTCAGCTCGGGGCGCGACCCCCATGGCATGATCCGGCGGATGGGCGGCCCATCCACCGACGCGGATCACCTCCACGCGCTCGCCCGGCTCCGGCGTGTGCGGGACCGCATCGACCGCGAGCACGCCCGTCCACTGGACGTCGACGCCCTCGCGCGCGGGGCGGGCATGTCGGCGGGGCACCTGAGCCGCGAGTTCCGCCGCGCCTACGGGGAATCTCCCTACAGCTACCTGATGACCCGGCGCATCGAGCGGGCGATGGCGCTGCTGCGACGGGGCGACATGAGCGTCACGGAGGTCTGCTTCGCGGTCGGCTGCTCGTCCCTGGGCACCTTCAGCCTGCGCTTCAGCGAGCTGGTCGGCACGTCGCCCAGCGCCTACCGGCGCCACCGAGGCGGCGCCACAGCGGGGATGCCTCCCTGTGTCGCCCATCAGGTGACCAGGCCGATCAGGGATCGAGGAGCGCGTACCGCCATCCCCAGCGGCGGTGATCGCGATGCCGCCTTCGAACGCGTGCGCGCCGGCGCCGCCGAGATGGTCCGGGAGTCCGTCGATCAGCCGTGCGGCGTTCGCGACCGTGCGGTCCGCGATCCCGATGGCAACCCGATCGGCGTCAACCGTCGAAGCTGACCGCGGCGTCTGGAGCGGTGGAGGGCGTCGCCCGCGGCCCCGACGCGGGTGAGCCAGATGACAGGCGCCGCGTCGCCACCCTCATGCCCTCCGAACCCGTGTCCTGGAGCGGGACGGGGAGGTCGGCCCTGGCCACCACCCGGCCGAAGGGGCACCGTGGCACGATGAGAGCGGCGATGAACAGCGCGGACGCGCCCCGAGCGGATGTCGCGCCGGCGACGGCGATGCGGGCGATGGTCCTCGACGCGGCGGGGTCGCGGCTTCGCCGGGCCACGGTCCCGGTGCCCGAGCCGGGCCCTGGCGAGGTGCTCATCCGCGTCCGGGCGTGCGGCGTCTGTCGCACCGACCTCCACGTGGTCGACGGGGACCTCACCGAGCCCAGGCTGCCGCTCATCCCCGGCCACGAGATCGTCGGCGAGGTGGTCGCGCTGGGTCACTCCGTCACGTCCATCCCGGTGGGCACGCGGGTGGGGGTGCCCTGGTTGGGATGGACATGCGGAGAGTGCGAGTTCTGCCGCGCCGGTCAGGAGAACCTCTGCCGGCGGGCCGAGTTCACGGGCTACGACCGGGACGGCGGCTACGCCGAGTACACGGTCGCCGATGCCCGCTACTGCTTCCCGCTCCCCGAGCTGTACGGGGACGCCGAGGCGGCTCCGCTCCTCTGCGCCGGCCTGATCGGGTACCGCTCGCTGCGGATGGCCGGCGCGGGGCGGCGGCTCGGCCTCTACGGCTTCGGGGCCGCGGCCCACATCATCGCCCAGGTCGCCAGGCACCAGGGTCGCCGCGTGTACGCTCTGACCCGCCCCGGCGACCTCGCCGGCCAGGCCTTCGCCCGTGAGCTCGGCGCGGACTGGGCGGGGGGAACCGACGCGCCTCTTCCCGAGGCCCTGGACGCGGCCATCATCTTCGCGCCGGCGGGTGAGCTGGTCCCGCTTGCCCTCGGAGCGGTGCGCCCCGGGGGTGTCGTGGTCTGCGCCGGGATCCACATGACCGACATCCCCACCTTCGCCTACTCGCTGCTCTGGGAGGAGCGGGTGCTGTGCTCGGTCGCGAACCTCGCGCGGCGGGACGGCGAGGAGTTCCTCGCCCTGGCTCCTCAGGTGCCGGTGCGGACCACCATCGAGGTCCACCCCCTGGAGGACGCCAACGAGGCGCTCGACCGGCTGCGCCACGGCGACCTCCGGGGGGCGGCGGTCCTGGTGCCCTGAGCCTGACGCCGACCGCAGGGCGGCACGTCCACCTATGCTCGTGCCATGGCGGGAGCGGCACGCGCGGTCGGCATCATGCGACCCGGGGACGCCGGGGTGCTGCACGTCATCGAGCGCGCGGTCCGCCAGCCCGCGCCCGGGGAGGTGCGGCTCCGCGTCCGCGCCGCCGCGGTCAACCCCACCGACATCAGCCTGCGCGAGCTGGGTGCGGAGGGCCTTCCGCCGCCCTGGGTGCCCGGGATGGACGCGGCCGGCATGGTCGAGGCGGTCGGGAGCGGCGTCGACCGCCTCGCCGTCGGCGATCTGGTCATGGCGGCCGTGTCGCCGCGCCGGGCCGAGGGCGGAGCGCAGTCGGAGCTGCTGGTGATCCCGGCCGCCTCGGTCGTGCCGATTCCCCGCGGCGCCACCCTCGAGGAGGCGGCGACACTGCCGATGAACGGGCTCACGGCCCTGCTGGCGCTCGACCTGCTCGATCTGCGGCCGGGCCAGTACCTCGCCGTGAGCGGCGGCGCCGGCCTGCTCGCGTCCTATGCGATCCCGCTCGCCAGGGAGCGTGGCCTGCGCGTCCTCGCCGACGCCAGGCCGGAGGACCGGGCGCTGGTGGGCAGCTTCGGGGCCGACACCGTGCTTGCCCGCGGCGCCGGCTTCCCCGCCGCGGTCCGCGCCGCGACGGCGGGCGGGGCGGACGGCGTCCTCGACACCGCGCTGCTCGGCCGCGCCGTCCTCCCGGCGGTCCGCGACGGCGGTGCCCTCGCCGTCGTCCGCGGCTGGTCGGAGGGTGAGCCCGAGCGGGGCATCCAGATCCGGCGCGTCTGGGTCCGCAGCGTGCTCGGGCGAACGGACTGGCTCGAGGAGCTCGGCCGACTCGCCTCACAGCGGAGGCTGCAGCTTCGGGTGGTGGGCACCCACCCTCCGGAGCGTGCGGCCGACGCCCACCGGCTGCTCGAGGCAGGCGGTCTGCGCGGCCGCGCCGTGATCGTCTTCTGACCCTCGCCCGCCGGGTGGGCGGCACCGGGGCCGGGCGCTCGCCGGGGCCGCCGGCGGTGCGGCGGATGGCCCGCGGCATGCGTCACACTGCCACGGCGTCATGCCCTCGATCGACGCCGCCCTGACCCACGCCGCCGCCGCGGCCTCCATCCTGGCCGCCGGCGAGCTGCCCGCGGAGCCCGCCCGGCGGCTCGCCGTGCTCACCTGCATGGACGCCCGCCTCGACGTGCCGCGCATGCTCGGCCTGAGCCCGGGAGACGCGCACATCCTCCGCAACGCGGGCGGCATCGTCACCGACGATGTGCTGAGGTCCCTCGTGCTCTCGCAGTGGGAGCTCGGGACCCGCGAGATCATGGTGATCCAGCACACCCGCTGCGGTGTCCTGAACCTGGATGAGGATCGGGTCAAGGCGAGGGTCGAGGCCGAGATGGGCACCCGCCCGAGCTTCGCCCTCGGTGGCTTCACAGACCTCGAGGCAAGCGTCCGCGCGTCGCTGCGCCGGCTCGGCGAGAGCCCCCTGCTGGCCCCGGGGAGGAGCGCGCGGGGCTTCGTCTACGACGTGGCCACCGGCCGGCTGTCCGAGGTGCGGGACCGGTAGGCCGGCCGGCACCGCCGGCCGTGCCCTCTCAGGGACGCTCGGAGCTGCGGGCCGCGCGCCACCATCGCCAGCCCGTGGCGAGGGCCACGAAGCCGAGAAGCATCTCCAGCACGACCGCCGGGGAAAGGCCGTGCACCCCCCCGACCACCCCACCTGCGATGCCGCCCACGAGCGCGGACAGGCCAAGGGAGCCGATGAGCAGCGACGCCAGCGTCAGCCGTCCGGCGAGGCCCACCCCCGGCAGCACGAGCAGCTGCTGCCCCGCCCTCCGGACCAGGGATCTCATGCCGCCCATTCTCGGGGCCGCTCCGAGGGGCGTCAACGGGGCTGGGGACATGGGCCCGGAGACGGGCCCCATCCCGCCGGTCCCCGAGTTCCAGGCCCAGAGACCACTTCCGCGGCCGCCCGCGGCCAGGACGGTCACCGCGGCCAGGATGGCCCCCACCCGGTTCGGCTCCCGGGCCGCCGGCTGCCGCCGCAACTCTCCGCCGGAGGCACCCGGGACCAGGCGATCGCCCCGGCGCCAGACGAGGGTGCCACGGGCGCGCGCCACGAGCCCAGGATCACGCCCTCATCGCACACGCCGCCCGCGCGGCACCGTCGAGAGCGGTCGCCGGGCGGACGCTGGGTCGACCTCGAGGTGGACCAGAAACCCGGCGCGCTATGTCCTCGAAAACCCCGGCCATGTACCGTACCGGTGGTCCTCAACGACGAGGGTGACCAGATTCTCGATCACCGGCCGCCCAACACCGCCCGGCCACGGCCCGGGCGGAGGGCGACCAGGCCCACCAGGCCGATCAGGACCGCGAGGGCGAGGCCGATGGCGAGGGGAAGGGCGAAGCCCGATGCCGTGCCACCGGCCGCCGCCCCGCCTCCGGGCACCGTCAGCGCCAGGGTCGCGCTGATGAGGGTGCCGTCCGCCCGGGCTCCCCGGGCGATCAGGTGATGCGGCCCAGGGATGGTGTCGTGGGGGATGGTGACGGACTGGCTCACCTCGCCGTTCTGGGCGACGGTGACCTGCGCCAGCGTCAGCGGCATGGAATGCAGGGTGATGGTGAGGGTGCTTCCGGGTTTCAGGCCGGCCCCACTCACCGTGATCGGTCCCGAGAGGGGATTCGACAGCGCCAGAGGGCTGAGGGTGAGGTGTAGGGCGGGAAGGTTGGGGGTGACCGGAAGTGCCGTGCTGGCCGTCGTGGCCGGGCTGCTGCCCGCCACGTTGGCGGCGGTGACCGCCACCGTGTAGGCGGTGCCGTTGGCGAGACCGCTGATCGCGCAGCGAAGGGGACCGCCGCTCCAGGTGCAGGCCCCGCCTCCCGGTGAGGCGGTGACCCGGTAGCTGGTGATGGGCGCCCCGTTGTCCGCGGGTGCCGTCCAGCTCACCGTCACCTGGCCGTTGCCGCCCACTGCGGTGACGCCCGAGACCGCGTTGGGCACTCCCGCGTCGACGAGCGGAGGGCTCTGCGCCGAGGCCGGGCTGGTGCCGGCCCGGTTGGTGGCCGCCAGCGTGAAGGTGTATGCGGTTCCCTCGCGGAGGCCGCCCACGGTGGTCGAGGAGGCTGCGGGGTCGCCGATCACCATCAGCCCGGTGCAGCTCGCGCAGCTCGGCGAGACCGTGAGCGTGTAGCGGGTGACGGCAGCCCCGTTGGCGGTCGCGGCCGGCCAGCTGATCGCCGCCGTGCCGCTGCCGGTGAGGTGCGCCGAGGGCGCGGACGGACGGCTCGGGGCGGTGGCTGGGATGATGCTCCCGGACGGGCTCGAGATCGGCCCTGTCCCGGCCGCGTTGGTGGCGTTCACCTGGACGGTGTAGGCGGTGCCCAGGGTGAGCCCCATGACCCGCGTTGTGGTGGCCGCGGGGTCACCCTGGACGGTGAGCCCCGCGCAGCCCGGGCAGACCGGGGTGGTGATCAGCAGGTATCCGGTGATGGCCGCGTGGTTATCCGCCGGTGCCGTCCAGGTGACGACGACGCTGCCATCGGGTTTGGCCGTCGCGGTGACGCCGGCCGGGGCATCGGGGGCCAGGGCGTCGGTGACCGACGTCGAGCCACTCGGCCCGACCGGGCCCGGCAAGCCGCTGCTCCCCGAGCCGTCGGCATTCACCGCGGTGATGGTGAAGGTGTACGCGACGCCGGGGGTCAGGCCGGTGATGGTGGTGGTGGTCGGCGGCGGGTTGCCCGTCACGGTGAGACCCGTGCAGTCGGGGCAGGCCGGGCTCGGGGTGACGATGTACCCGCCGATTGGCAGGCCGCCGTCCTCCGGCGGGGTCCAGGTCAGGGTGACGCTCCCGTCCGGCTGGAGCGCCGCCGAGGGTGGGCTGACCGCGCCGGGCGGCTGCGTCGGCGTGACTGATGCCGTCGGGGCCGAGGCGGGGCCGGTGCCGGCAACATTGGTCGCTCGGACCGTGAAGGTGTACGCCGCGCCCAGGATGAGCCCGGTGAGGTGAGCCGTGGTCCCGCTCGGGGTCAGGCCGCTGCACCCGGTGCAGGCCGGGTTGGGGACGACCACGTAGCCGGTGACAGCCGCGCCGTTGCCCGCCGGGGCCGTCCAGCTCAGGTTCACGCTGCCATCGGTCGGGTTGGCGGTTGCGCGGAGCCCGGTGGGGGCGTCGGGCTCCGCCACGGCGACCACGCTTGCCGACGCCTGGGACCAGGGACCGGTGCCCTGTCCGTTGGTGGCCTCGACCGTGAAGGTGTAGGCGGCGCCGAGGGTCAGGCCGCGGATGATGGTGGCGATGCCGGCGGGGTTGCCAGTGGTCGCCAGCCCGGTGCAGGCGAAACACGCCGGGCTCACCGACACCGTGAAGGCGGTGATGGTCGCGCCATTGTCCGAAGGAGCCACCCAGTCCAGGCCGATGGAGCCGTCGGCGTCGTCCGTCGCCACCACCCCGGTGGGCGTCCCGGGCGGGCTGGCCGGCACGACCTGGACAGAGGGGCTGGACGCTGCCGAGGTGCCCGCGTCGTTGGTTGCGGTGACCGTGAAGGTGTAGCCGGTGCCGAGGCTGAACCCGGTGACCGTGGCCGCGGCGCTGGCCGGGTTGCCGGTGACGGTGAGCCCGGAGCAGCCGGCACAGGCGGGCTCAGGATGCACCGTGTAGGTGGTGATGGTCGCGTCGTTATCGTTGGGAGCGGTCCAGCTCAGACTGACGCTGCCGTCGGTGTCGGCCGCGGCGGTCACGCCGGTGGGGGCGGCGGGGGCCAGCGCGTCGGTGATCGCGGTCGATCCCGAACCCCCGCCCGATCCCGCCGATCCGCTGCCGTCGGCGTTCGCGGCGGTCACCGTGAAGGTGTACGCGACCCCCGGGGTCAGACCCGTGATCGTGGTGGTGGTCGGTGGCGGGGTCCCCGCCACAGTGAGACCCGTGCAGGCGGAGCACGCCGGGCTCGCGGTGACGATGTACCCGGTGATCGGCAGGCCATTGTCCGCAGGAGCGGTCCAGGTGAGCGTCATCGTGCCGTCGGGGTTCAGCGTCGGCGTGGGGGAGCTGATCGATCCCGGTGGCGCCGTGGGCGTCAGCGTGTTCGAGCCGGTGGACGCCGGGCTGCTTCCCGCCGCATTGGTGGCGGTGACCGTGAACGTGTATGTCGTGCCGAGCTGGAAGCCGGTGATGTGGGCCGCGGCCGCGGCCGGGCTCCCGCTGACGGTGAGACCCGTGCAGGCGGAGCACGACGGATTCGGGGTGACCGTGTAGCCGGTGATGATCGCTCCGTTGCCGGCCGGTGCCGTCCAGCTCAGGTCGACGCTGCCGTCGGTGTTGGCCGTGCCCGAGACGCCGGTGGGAGCGTCGGGCACGGCCGCCGCCAGGACGCTGTTGGAGGCGATCGAGGCGGACCCGGTCCCCTGGACGTTGGTGGCGGTGACCGTGAACGTGTACGCCGTGCCCACGGAGAGTCCCGCCACGTTGGTCCACGTTCCCGTCGCGGTGAACCCGGTGCAGCCGGTACACGCTGGGCTCACCGACACCGTGTACCCCGTGATGCTGGCGCCGTTGTCGCTGGGGGCCGTCCAGGAGACGCTGATCGATCCGTCAGCCTGGTCCGTGGCCGTCACCCCGGTGGGTGCCGCAGGCACGGTGGCCGGGACGACCGCCGGAGAGGATGCTGACGAGGGGCCCATCCCCGCCACGTTGGTCGCCGACACCGTGAAGGTGTACGAGTTGCCGTACGTGAGCCCGCCGATGGTCGCGGAGGTCCCCGCCGAGGTGAGGCCACTGCAGCTCGAGCAGGCGGGATCAGGGGTCACGATGTAGCTGGTGATCGCTGCCCCGTTGTCCGCCGGAGCCAACCAGGTCAGCCCGACGGTGCCGTCGGTGTTCGCAGTCTGGCTCACGATCACGGGGGCGTCCGGGACCGACGCCGCGGTCACGCTGTTCGATGCCGAGGAAGGATTGCTGTTCCCGATGCTGTTGGTCGCTGTCACCGTGAAGGTGTACGAGGTTCCCTGGGTCAGCCCCGCGATCACCGTGCTCGGTGACGTCGGGTTTCCGCTGACCGAGAGGCCGGCGCAGCTCGAGCACGCGGGGCTCGGGGTCACCGTGTACCCGGTGATCGTCGAGCCGTTATCGGAGGGGGCGGTCCAGGTCAGGGTCACCGAGCCGTCCGGGTCGTTGCCGGCGTAGAGAGCGCTGGGAGCGTTGGGGGCCGCATTGGGCACTGCGCTGTTGGAGGCGCCTGAGGCCGGGCCGGTGCCCATGGCGTTGCTCGCGCTGACCGTGAAGGTGTACGAGGCCCCGTACGCGAGCCCGGTGATCCGGCCGCTGGTCGCCGCGGCACCGCTGACCGCCAACCCCGTGCAGGAGGAGCAGGCGGGAGAGGGGGTGATCGAGTACTGGGTGATCGCCGACCCGTTGTTCGCAGGGTCCGTCCAGGTCACGGTCACGCTCCCGTCCGTGGCGGCGGTGGCCGTGCCGATGGTCGGAGCGTCCGGCGGCATGGCCGCGGTGATCGGCGAGGAGGCGACCCCGGTGCCCGCCCCGTACGTGTTGGTGGCCTTCACCGTGAACGTGTATGCGGTGCCCAGCGTGAGCCCGCCGATGGAGGTGCTGGTCGTCGATCCGCCCGTGCTCAATCCTGTGCAGGTGGAGCACGCCGGGTTCGATGTGACCGTGTAGCCGGTGATGGCGGCGCCCCCGTTGTTGCTCGGTGCCATCCAGCTCAGGTGGACGGTACCGTCACTCTGGGCGCTGCCCGTCAGACCGGTCGGCGCCGCAGGTGGTCCGAGGTCCTCGACCGCTGAGGACCACCCCGAGGAGGCCGATCCCATCGCGTTGGAGGCGGTGACATAGAACTGGTACGTGGTGCCCCCTGTCAGGCCGCCGACGGTGGTGCCGGTACCGCCCGTGGTCAGCCCGGTGCAGGTCGAGCAGCTCGGGCTGGGGGTGACCGTGTAGGTGAGGCTGCCACCCCCTGTGTTGGACGGTGCCGACCAGCTCAGCCCGATCGTCCCGTTGCTCGTATTGACCGTTGCCGTAAGGGTGCCGGGGGCCGACGGCACCCCTTCCACCAGGACCTCATTGCTCGCCGTCCACGAGCTCGTGCCCAGATAGTTGGCTGCCTCCACTTCCATCGTGTAGTAATCACCGGGCGTCAGTGACAACGTAGCGGATGTGAACTCACCGTTGTAATACCCACCACTCGTGACACCAGTGCTGTCGTTGATGTACCTGTAGTTGTAAATGGGTGTCGGCCACGGTTGATACTGCCCCCCACTCGCCACCGCAGGCCAGGAAAAGGATACCTGATCACTGGCGTTATTGCTTGCATCCACATAGGCCGGTTGCGCGGGAGGGCCGCCATCGACAGGAACAGTGTCATACCCGTTGTCCACGAATGTGTAGTCGATCCCGGAGCTTCCGGAGTCGAGACACGGACCGCCAAACCCTTCTGCGTAGACATAGGTGTAATTGCCGGAGGGGAGTGTGACGGTGAAGTTCGCCGCCGCCTCCTCGCTGGTGTAGCTACCTCCTGCCCACTCCGTGGTTTGAGCTGTATACGTACCCTGACTCGATCCGGGAATGATCAGATAGATGGTGGGAAGTGTCTGGTCAGCGGCGGTAGCCCCACAGTTGAAGACATCGGCATTAAAGGTGAGTGTCGCTCCCGGCGCTGCGTCGGGGCTGGAGCCGCTGGTGCTGCTCCAACCGTCGGTGTACACATCGCTCCCAGCGTTCGTGGCAGTGGAGCTCGGCCACCACACCAGCTTGAAATCGGGGTTGCCGCTCGCCAGAACCGTCGAGGATTGGAGGGTGACGAGGGAGAGAAGAAGCAGCGGTACCGCGGCCAGAGCGGCGACCCAGCGACGCGACATCAGCTTCATGTGTCCTCGGTCCCGGTGATTTCATGCTGAGCGAACCGTCCGAGATCATAGGGAGGATCGGACCGCGCCGCGGTGCGCCGGCGATCACGCTTCTCTGAAGCCGTGTCGCGCGATCATCTGATTTCATCAGGACCGTCCCGGAATCGGACGGGTACAACGTCGCAGGCTGTCGCAGAACATCACCGGTGCATTGGTCCTCATGGGCCATCCACCGGTGGTGCAGATGCATCATGCGCATCCCGCAGTGCTCGTCCACGTGCCGGCAGGTGCCGGATGCGGTAGTCGGACGGCGCTCGCGATCTCCCCGTCTCGCCGGATGTGGTCACCGTCGCTCCTCCCTCACACGAGCCCCACGATCATCTTGATCGCCACCGCGTAGAGGACGATCGCGATGAGCCTCTTGAGCTGCGGGCTGGAGAGCCGCGTGCTCATGAGCCGCGAGCCCACCACGGACCCGGCCGCGGTCGCGATCACGCTGACGGCGAGCAGGGCGCCGTTGACCCCGCCCATGGAGATCCGCCCCAGGAACCCGGAGAGCGACGAGAAGACCACCGCGAAGCCGGTGGTGCCGGCGACGACCTTGGCATCGAGGCCGGCTCCGCTCAGGGCGGGCAGGATGACGTTGCCACCGCCGACACCGAGCAGGCCACCGAGGAAACCGGCCACACCGCCGACACCCGAGCCCATCGCCACCTCGGCCGGCCCCTGCCGGCCGCGCACCACGCGGCGCGGACGGTAGAAGAGCATCATCGACCCGGCGAAGACGAGGAAGGCGGCGAAGAAGGCCAGCAGGACCCTGGTGGGCACGTGGGGAGCCGCGATCGCCCCCAGCGGCGCCAGCGCCACGGCGGCGACCGTGATCGGGATGCCGAAGCGCAGGTTGACCAGGCGCGCCCGCCAGTACACGACGCTGGCGAAGCTGAGGCTGACCACGTTGAGCAGGAGCGCCGTCGAGCTGGCCACCTGCAGGGGGATGCCCAGCCAGTAGAAGATGGGTACGAAGAGGAACGCGGCGCCCAGACCGGCCATGGCCAGGACCCCGGCCAGGACGAACACGATGACCGCGATGACCAGGTACAGCATCGGGGCGGTCTCCGAGCCGCTCCTCAGGCCGGGTAGCCGGCGCAGTCGATGCAGCGCTGGTCGCCCCTCACGGTGCGCAGATAGGGCTCGGCCACCAGCTCGCCGCAGCCCGGGCACACCGCGAAGCGCACGACCTCCTCGATGGCGTTCCAGGCCGCCGGCTCCACCGGCCCCACGGAGAGAATCTCGCGCTGCGGCGCGTCCCATATCAACCGCACCAGCTCCCACTGCTCGGCATCGGGGATGTCGCTGGCCGGCACTCCTGCCGCCCGCTTGCGCATGAAGGCCGAGGCCTGGATCTTCGGCTGCAGGGTTGGCCGGTAGGCAACACGCACCCTGCGATCGGCGGCCGTCTCGATGAGCGTCACCGCCAGCTTGCCGCGCCTCGACTTCTCGAGATTGCCCTTGCCGAACGTGCACTGGGTGCTGAGCTGGATGCCGTCCCCGAAGCACATGGCCCCGTGGTGGTCGCCGATCTCCACCACGGCGTGCAGCGACTTGCCGCCGCTCGGCTCCACGCCCAGCGCCTGCAGCGCGGCCGCTCCGGCCCGCATCCCCACCGTGCTGGCCCAGCAGCGGTGGCCATGGAACTCGAAGAGCAGACCAAGGGGATTGGCATCGTCCATCACGTTCTCCTCCCGAGGGGCATGGATCCGAGATCGCAACCGTCACCAGAGAGCGTCGCGGACCGGTGCCCGCCGCCGCCGGCGGGCGGCCCGAACGCAGCGCGTGACCCTGACGTGCATCGCGAGATCAGCCCCACCTCGCGGCTGTGCCGGCTCACCGCAGTCCCGCCATCGGGCGGCGCTCTCCGGAGACGCGGACCCGGCAGGCGGGTCGCCGAGAGCCCACACGTTCCGTCGCGAAGGCGGCGCGCAGGGCCTCCCACGCGGCGGAGAGGCCGGCGGCGCTGACCGTCAGGTGAACCCAGCGGGCGTCCGCCGGATCGGGGTGCTCGTCTGCGAGTCCCGCCTCGCGCAGGCGGCGGATGTGGTGGGAGACGAGGTTCTCGGGCAGGCCCAGCTCCGCGGCGATCTCACAGTTGCAGGTCTCGCCCCGCATCAGGATCAGGAAGATGCGGCGCCGGGTGGGATCGGCCAGGAGCTTCAGGAAGTCGGCGGCCGGCGGCGCCACGTCGTCGGGTGTGGTGATCACCGCGCGGCGATCCACGGGGGCCGGGGCGGGCACCGCCGAAGCCGTGGAGCGACGGCTGTAAGTTCAATGTGCATCGATGAGATCGTGGGCCGTGCCGCGCCGCCGCGGCAGGGCCGGAGGTCAGGAGTCGGGCAGGGTCGCTCCGCGGTCCGGCGCCGGTGGGGGGCGGATGCGCCGCGGCGGGTCCGGCGGCGACGGCCCGTCCATGTCAACTGATGATGGCCCACCGCTGTTGACACAGGCGAGGGCCGGCTGCTAGCCTTGTATCAACAAGCGTGGACTCAGAGGG
>JAJZNI010000109.1 GCA_021847925.1 bacterium | reverse complement strand
GCGACGGCGCCGGAGTGGCGATCGTGGTCTGTGTAGACCTGCGTGCGGACGGCGCGGTAGGCGGCGGGGTTGGGGAGGAGGGCCTCGCGAGCCAGGTCGTCGAGGGCGAGGCAGAAGTGGGCGAGGCTCTGGCGATCGTGGAAGCGGAGGCGGATATTTCCCGAGGTCATATGGAGGTCGAGCTGGGCGAGCTTGCACTGGCCCGGGCCGCGGTGGACGATCGTGGTGACGAGGGAGTACGGGCGGCCGGCACCGAGGGAAAGGTCGGCCACGGGGAACACCTCTTTATTCGTCGAGTTCTGCGGCGGCGCGGCGAACGCTGGACTCTTCCACCAACGGGGTCTTCTGCAGGGCGGCGTCGAGCAGGGCATGGGTGGCGAGGTTGCCGATGCGGCGGCAGAGGCCGCGGGACTGGGCGTGGAGCAGTTCGAGCGCGGCCTCGGTGAAGAGGGGCCGGTCGATGCCGGCCTGGCGGAGGCTGTGGACGACGAAGGCTGCGGTCTCGCGGGGCTCGAGTGGGGCGAGGTGGCAGCGGACGGTGAGCCGTTGCGCGACGGCCTCGAAGGATTTGAAGCGCAGGATGGCGCGCAGCTCGGGCTGGCCGCAGAGGACGAGGGTGAAGGGGCTGGCGGCGTCACAGTCCTGGACGTTCTGGAGATAGCGGAGTTCCTGCACCATGTCCGGGGAGAGCGCCTGGCCCTCGTCGATGAGCAGAAGCGGGCGCTTGCCCTGGGCGGCGGCGAGGTCGCGCAACAGGGCCTGGAACTGCTCGCGGGCGCGGCCGGCGCTGGCGGGGGGCATGACGCCGAAGTGGGTCAGGACGCGGCCGTAGAGATGAAGCGGCGTCAGGCGGCTGTCGGCGACATAGACGGCGGGATGGAGGTTGGGGTCAAGGCCATGCAAGAACGCGCGCAGCGCCGAGCTCTTGCCGCACCCCACGTCGCCGGTGAGCAGAGCGAAGCCCGAAGCGGCGAGGGCGAAGCCCATGCGGGCCAGCACCTCGTCGAGGGCGGACCAGTGGAACAGAGCGTCTTGCTCCGGCGCCTTGGGGAAGGGGAAGGCGCGGAGCCCGAGCGCGGCCAGGGGCGGGGGCAGTGCGGAGGTCACCTTGCCTCACCGTCCGCGACGGGGCCGGGCGGCGGGACGAAGCGCATGCGGCCGATCCGGCGGCGGCGATGCTCCTCGTCGTGGCGCTCCACGAGCTCGTGCAGGGCCGTGCGCTCGGGCGCTGGGGCGGTGGCCGGGGGCTCCGGAGCGCGCACGTGGCGGCTGTGGGCGGGGAGCGCCCCTAACGGCGTGGCCCGGCCGTAGCTCCGGCCGTCGTGCTCGACGAGCACGCGGCCGAGGTCGTATGGGTCATAGCGCACCGTGATCTTGCGGCGGGCCAGTTCGGGGGCCACCTCGAAGTCGTGGCCCTCGATGGAGATCGTGCCCACGGCCGTGACGGTGCGGGTTTCAGGCCAGAGGAAGGCGTCGGCCAGGGCCTGGGGCTGCACCCAGGCGATGGGGTGGTCGGGGTGGACGTGGCTGAGGCGCGCCTCGGGCGTCTCGCCGGTGGAGGAATGGACGCGGGCGTTGTATTCGCCGTGCAGCCAAGCGCCGAGGAACTGCTGGCAGTCGTCGAGGGTCTTCAGCCGACCGGCATCGATCAGGGCCTGGGCCTCCCGCCCCCATTGCATCTCCGCGGTGCGGAAGAAGCGCTCGAGCTTGCCGCGGCCCTGAGGGCGGTAGGGGCGGGTGTGTCGGGGGGCGATCCCGAGCTTGGCGCAGGCGGTGGCCAGCATGTCGCTTCTGTTGGCGGAACCGTTGTCGGAGTATAGCTGATCTGGCTTTCCCCGTGCGGTGACCGCGCGCTTGAGCAGGTCCGCCAGGGCCGGACGGTCCTCCGCCGGATAGAGGCGCCCGACCACGTGGCGGCTGTAGTCATCGAGCGCCGCGACCAGATAGATCGTGCGCCGCCGGCCGTGCGCATCCGGCAGGTGGAGCATGTGGCAGGCATCGAGCTGCCACATGGCGTTGGGGTAGGGGGACTCGCGCAGCGCGAAGGTCTGCTTGTGGCGCGTGACCTCCGCGCGGCTGACCCCGGCGCGACAGAGCGCATCTCCGAGCGTCGTGCGCTTGATGGTTCCCGGCTCGGCCAGGCCTTCCAACTCGATGATGCGGATGAGCTGAAGCACCGAACGCTCCGGGTCCTCCTGGCGCAGCGCGACGGCACGGGCCACCACCTGTTCGGGCAGCACCCGCCCCACGCCGCGGTCCGTCCGCTCCTCGGGCAGCAGCCCCCCGAACCCGTCCGCCTTGTAGCGCGCGGCCCAGCGCGTGATGGTTCGCGCGTGGATGCGGATCGTGCGGCCGTCGGGCGTCTTCCAGAGCCGCGCCGCCAGGTCGCGCACCAAGTGGGCGCGCTCCCCGGGGCCGAGGGGCCTCACCACCAGTGGGGCGATGACCTCGAAACGAAACGTGGCGACGGCCTGCCGGGCGGCGTCGCTGGGCAACCGACCACCCCTCTCCGACGGTGGGGAGCCCCCCTGCCGTCGGCGCCACGGTATGGCCTGTCCCCCCCTTGCCGCCATTCTGTAGAGTTTGTTGGCGAGCACCGCGCCAGCGCCGTCACGTCCAGACAGGCAACGTCGTCGGCCCCGGAGGCCGGAACAGTCGCGGCACGGCCAGGCTCGGCAGCGGCGCCGTCCAGCCCTCCCGCGTCCGCAGAACGCCGACCACGGCGTCGGCCACCCGGAACATGGCGCGGAGCAGCCCACATCGGTTCTCTCCGCTGGGCACCTCCGTCGGCGCCCGGTGGTCAAGCATCTGCCAGATGGCGAGCAAGCCGGTCAGCACCTCGGCGGCCCGCCGGGCGAGACGCCGCTCCCAGCGCTGCACCGTGCACAAGCTCCAGGGCACGCCCCGGGCCACGGCCGACCAGCCCACGTCCGGTTCGAGGTGCGCCCGCGCCGCCGCCTCGCGCTCGGCGGTCGGCACGGTCTGATAGGGCGTCACGAAGCAGGGGTAGTGCGTCACGGTGCAGACCGGGCAGTCGGGATTGCAGCACCGCCCGCGCCGAAGCTCCAGGTCCTCTGTGACTCCGGCCTCCCTCTTGGCCAGGGTGCGCGAAAAGCTCCCCCACGCGCTCAGCGGCCCGCCACAGCCTGGGCACGGCTCCAAGGCGATCGTCCCCGCGTCGAACCGGTCCCCGTACTCCTCTGGCGTCATCGGCTCACCCAGCGCCACCCAGCAGCACTTCTGCGGCGCCCGCTGGCCCGCCACGATGCACCGGCCGTTGACCACGGCCACCTTGTCCGGCGGGACGTCCTCGGGCGCACGCCGCGCCGAGGGCAGGTGCGCCGACAGCGGTCTCTTGCACGCCGGATGGAGCGCGTCTACGCTGAGCATGTGCTTCCGCTCCTCGCCCCCTCGCGGTGCCTCCACAGCAGGGCGAGAGGGAATCCGGGAGTGGGAACCAGCAGCAGGGCCTGGGGGTGTTCGTCGCCCCCAGGCCCCGTCCTTGCCGGGGCACATTGCCCCCCGTCACCTCAGCCCATTCCGGGACTCAGAAACCCGTCAGCTACACCTGGCGGGCAGCCGCGGGCACGAGGTCGTGGTGGAGTTCCTGGGCCTGCGCCCGGACAGCGCCGGTGCCCAGGCGATCACGGTGATCTGCGACTTCATGAAGGCCTACGACGCTCTGCACGACATGGTGGAGCGCGCGCGGTGCTGGGCGCACTGGCGGCGGCTCGTGCTGGAGTGCTTGGTGCGCTGCCCCGACGACGCGGCGCTGCAGGCCTGGGTCCAGGAGTGGGTCGCGCACGTGGACG
>JAJZNI010000152.1 GCA_021847925.1 bacterium | reverse complement strand
GTAATGAGCATCGACCTCGGGGTCGGCGCCCATGCCGGTGTCGAAGAGCAGCGGGCCGAGTGGATGCTCAACCAGGTACCCCAGGCAGGGCTCGACCCGTGGGTGTCCAGTGCCCGTCTCGTCCACGGGGCGGACGAAGTACCCGAAGTCAACCCGGCGCACCGTGACTCCTGGCATTTGACCGGTCCCCGTCTGCTGGTTGAACCTGTGTGAGGGATCCGAGATAGTGAGGCGGCCACTGCGGGTGGCCGTGCGGCTGATGTTAGCCGTTCCGATCCAGTACCAAGTCCCGCCCCCGAGTGCGCCGGTCCCGGCTCCCGGCGATCGCCTGGACGAGCCCGTCAGGGAGGGGGCGCGCCGCGGGCACCGGCGGGCCCCTACCCGGGGCGGCGAGCCCACGCCATGACGCTCATGAGAGGCGGCCATGCGGGCCCACGATGGCGCTCCCGCTCTTCGAGGCGGAGCACCTCGAGCCCCGGGAAGGCGTCGCGGAGGGCATCCTCGGTGTAGAGGCGCCGGGGGTCGGGCGGGCCCGCCCGCCCGAGCGAGCTCACATGGTGGCCGGTCACGAAGAGGTGGCCTCCGGGGGCCAGGGCCGCCGCGGCCTCCTCGAGCAGGCGCGCGCGCTCCCCCGGGAGCGGGTGCACATTGGCGATCACCACGAGATCGAGCTGACCGTCGCGGGCGAGGAAGTCGTGGACGTCCGCCTCGACGGTGACGATGTCCAGCCGCTGATCTGCAGCGGCACGGCGCAGCTCGCCGAGCGCCTCCGAAGAGAGGTCGACGGCGGTCACCCGCCAGCCCTGGCGGGCGAGCCAGATGCTGTTGCGGCCTCCTCCCGCGCCCAGGTCCGCCGCGCGGCCGGGGGTGAGCGCTGTCACCAGCTCCGCGAGGGCGTCATCGGGCTGGCCACCCGGGCCGCGACCACCGTGGTGCCGTCTCCACCCGGCCTCGGGCGAAGGCGGCCGGTCCGGCTGGTCCGCAGCGCCCGCGCCCGCGCTCACGGCAGCGCCCGGTGCGGCCGCCGGGCGGTCGCGGTCCACCTGCTCGCGGCGAGAGCCGCATCGAGCGTGCCCCCTGCCGGCACGCGGGCGTCGCCCTCCTGGCCTGCCTCGGGGCGCAGTCCGGCGGCGATCGCGGTGCCCAGCGAGCCGGCGGGCGGCCCACCCGCGATCAGCCCCAGCTCGGCCCTTCCGAGAACCTCGCCGAGCCCGGCGCCGGCCCGGATCGCCGCCTGCGCCTCCCGGCGCGCCGCCTCCTCCCTGCCGAGGACCAGGAGCTGGCCGAAGTGGACCAGCCGGCTGACGCGACGGCCGGGCGGGCCCTCCTCGACCGCGGCGTGGCGCAGCTCATCGGCGAGCCGGTTCATCTCGGCAAGCCGGGTCTCGCCCCGGGGGGGGTCGGATGGCGGATCACTCGTCGTCACGGCTATCACCTCTCCGCCGATATTGGAGGTCAGTCGATGTCCTGGTCACGGCCCGGGACGTGCCGCGCCGTGCGGCGCCGTGCGGGATCAACGGTGCGTCGCCGCCGTCATCTTCGCCGGTCGGCGCGGTCTCGGCTCTGCTGGCTCTGCGGCTGCTCAGGCCCGTCCGCGTCTCTCGCGGGCCGCTCTTCGGACGAGCCCGCACGGCCGGACGCGTGGCGCCACCACCGGGCGGCGAACGGCACACCGTGGCCCCGGCCGGTGCACTATCCTGGCGGCGGTGGCTCAGGACGCGGTCAGGTGGGGCATCCTCTCGACGGCGGAGATCAACGGCTCGCTGATCCCGGGGCTGCTCGCGGCCGAGGGATGCGAGCTGGTCGGGATCGCCTCGCGCTCCCGGGAGCGGGCCCAGGCCGAGGCGGCACGCTGGGGGTGCCGGGCCCACACCGGCTACGCGGCCCTGCTCGCGGATCCGGCGATCGACGCCGTGTACATCCCCCTTCCCAACGACCAGCACGCGGAGTGGACGGTGAGAGCGCTGGAGGCCGGCAAGCACGTGCTCTGCGAGAAGCCACTGGCCCTCTCGGTCGCGGAGGTGGACGCGGTCGCCGCCGCGTCGGCGAGGGCGGGACGCCTCGTGCTCGAGGCCTTCATGTACCGATACGCGCCGCGCTGGCGCCGCGCGGTGGGGCTGGTGGCCGCCGGCGCCATCGGAGAGCCGCGCATCGTGCGCGTGGGCTTCGCCTTCCGGGTACCGCCCGACCCGCGCAACATCCGCTTCATCCCCGAGGCGGGGGGAGGGATCATCTGGGACATGGGCTGCTACGCGGCCAGCATGGCGCGCGGGATGCTGGGTGCCGAGCCCGCGGAGGTGTTCGCGGCCGCCCACCGCCGTGAGGGCCAGGCCACCGAGACGACGGTCACCGGCGTGATGCGCTTCCCGCGGCGGGTCGACGCGCCGTTCTGGGTCAGCTTCGATTTCGGCAACCCCTTCGCCCAGGTCGAGGTGATCGGCACCGAGGGCTGGATGCTCCTGCCGGGCACGGGCTTCCGGCGCGAGGCGCGGACCAAGCTCCTGCTGCATCGCGGAGGCGGGGAGATCTACGCCGACGGCGTGGAGCCCGCGGAGGAGGTGTTCCCGAGCGTCGACCCCTACCGTCTCGAGGTGGAGCACCTCGCGGCGGCCATCCGCGGCAGGTCTCCGCTCAGCCACTCCCTCGCCGACTCCCGGGCCAACACGGCCGTGCTCGAGGCGATGCACGCGGCGGTGGCCGACGCGCACCCGCACCCGGTGACGAGCGGGACGAGCCGCGAGGCCTGACGCGGCGGCCCGAGGCGGGCGCTGCTCGCTAAGCTGGAGCGCCTGTGACGGCCGCATTGCCGGCAGCGTCAGGGTGCGGTCCCGGAGGCGACACCATGAGAGCTGTGATCTACGAGCGCGAGGGCCCGGCGTCGGAGGTGCTGCGCGTCACCGAGATCCCGCGCCCGGAGCCGGGGCCCGGCGAGGTCCGCGTGCGGGTGAGCTTCTCCGCCGTGAACCCCACGGACTGGAAGAGCCGATCGGGTGCCACGGCACGGCGGATCGACCAGTTCCAGGTCCCCCACCACGACGGCTCGGGGGTCATCGACGCCGTGGGCGAGGGGGTCGACGAGGGACGCATCGGGCAGCGCGTCTGGCTCTGGATGGCAGCGGCGGGACGCCCCTGGGGCACAGCGGCCCAGTGGTCGGTGGTCCCCGAGTGGCAGGCGGTCCCCCTCCCCGACCGCTGCTCGCTGGAGCTGGGCGCGTCGCTCGGCGTCCCCGCCCTCACCGCCCACCGCTGCCTCTTCGCCGACGGCGACCTCGAGGGACGGACGGTGCTGGTCGCCGGAGGCGCGGGCGCCGTGGGGCATTTCGCGATCGAGCTGGCCAGGCACCGCGGCGCGCGCGTGGTCGCGACGGTGAGCACCCCGGAGAAGGCGGACCTGGCGCGGCGGGCCGGCGCCGACCTGGTGGTCAACTACCGCGAGGAGGGGGCGCTGGAGCGGATCCGAGCCTTCACCGACACCGTGGACCGCGTCGTCGAGGTGAACCTCGCCGCGAACCTGACCATGGACCTGGGCCTGGCCAGCCCCGAGACGGTGGTGTCGGTGTACGCGATCGACACGCCGGACCCCGTGCTTCCGGTGCGAGCCTGCATGGCGGCGAACGTGACGCTTCGCTTTGTCCTCCTCTACGGTGTGCCGCCCGCCGAGCTGCACCGCGGGGTGCTGGAGGTGGGACGAGCCCTGGAGGCGGGGGCGCTGACGGAGCTGCCGGTGCACCGCTTCCCCCTGGACCAGTGCGCCGCGGCCCAGGATGCCGTCCAGGCCGGGGCGGTGGGCAAGGTCCTGCTCGAGATCGGCTGAGGCGAGGCCGGAGCGGCGCGGCGCGGG
>JAJZNI010000141.1 GCA_021847925.1 bacterium | reverse complement strand
CCGCTCCCCCACCTGCATCTCGCATCCCACCCCACCACCCCTCACCATGAGGGATGCGATGAGGGCGCTCAGGGCGATCGCAGCCGGCGCGGCAACGCTCGCGGCGCTGATCGCCGGCGGGGTGCTGGCCGTCGGGATCGGCTCCGTCGCCCACCCCCAGGCCGGCGGCCCCCCGCCCGCGGTCGGCGCCTGCACCCGCGACCCCCTCAGCGTGGGCCTCTCGGTCGCCTACGTCGCAGCGCTCCACGGCTACGCCGTGAGCACCGTCACGGTCACCGACACCTCGGCCACCCCCCGGCTCGGGCGGTGCGTGGGCGAGCCCTTCCGGGTCACCCTGCGCGGGCCCGCCGGGACCGTCCTGGGGGAGCTGAGTGGCGCTGTGCCCGCCGGCCGCACCTCCTTCTCCCCGGCCGCCGGGCTCGCCCACCCGATCGGCGCGGCGGCCGTCTCGGCCGTGTCGCTGAGCCTGGGCGGCTGACGCCACCGGCGCGCGCCGCCCGGCACGCTTCGGGGGGCATGCCCCACACCGCCCAACGGGCTCTATCGCTCCAAATGTCGTAACGGGCCGCCGCAGATCGGCCGGCGAGCCACCGGCGCGTGACGCCGGATGACACGCGCGAAGAGGCTTGTTGACGCACCGGGCACCCCAACTAGTGCAGATGCACTATCGGGACGTCATCCGCCCGCCCCACCCACGGGGCCCATGCGCGGCGGCACGGATTCATCCCGGAGCGAGGACACGTCACATGAAGCGGATCATCGGAGCCATCGTCGCGGGGGTCGTCGTCTTCAGCGGCATCTACGCCCTGGCGGCCACCCTCAACCTGGGCACGCCCCCCACCCTGGGCGCGGCCACGCAGGCCGTCGCCGCCTGCACCTCGGACACCCTGACCGTCAGCTACCCCACACCCGCCTACTCGGCGTCGGTGCCCGGCTACACGATCTCCGGCGTGACGGTCACGGACAGCGCCGCCACCCCGAACCTCGCCACCGCGTGCGGCGGCCACGGGTACAGCGTCACCGTCTCCACCAGCTCGGGCACCGCTCTCGCCACGGCCACCGGCACGGTCGCCGCCTCGGGCAGCTCCTTCACCGCGACCTTCAGCAGCCCCGTGGACGCATCCCAGGTGGCCGACGTCGCGGTGACCATCAGCTGACAGCCGCGATCGCCCGGCAGCGGGTCCTGCGACCGCCGGCCGCGGGACCCGCCTGCCGCCCTCGGCTCGGTGAGTGAGAGATGACCGGGTTCCGCCTGCCGCTGCGCATCGCCGCCGTGATGGCCGTCACCGCCGCCGGCACCGTGGTGATCGCCCAGGCCGCCGGCCTGAACCTCGGCGCGGGGGAGCTCGGGGCGGTCCGGGCGGCGGTCCCCACCTGCGCCTCGGGGAGCACCACCGTCACCACCACCACCGGGACGAGGGGCAATCGCCGGAATCTCACCGCCTACATCTCCTCGGTGACGCTGACCCTCACCGCCTGCGCCGGGGCAGCGGCCGGCGACACCCTCTGGTGGGAGCTCGACGACACCTCCAGCGGCTCCATCGGGACCGGCTCATGCACGCTCGCGGGGTCTCCCGCGACGTGCACCAGCTCGCGGCTCTCCTCGCCGACCCTGGCCAGCTACTTCTATGGAGTGTCGTTCGACACCATCACCGTCGAGGTCGTGGCGGCGCCCGCCGCCACCGGCCCCCCGTCCACGGGGGGCAACGGGATGACCCTGGCGAGCGACTACCTCACCATCGCCACCTGCCAGAACGTCGCCGAATACCAGATGGCCTATGGCTACGCCTGCTGACCCGGGCCGGGTGCGGGCTCCGACCCGCGTCGGGGCCGCGCTGCGCCAGCTCCTCCTGACCGTGTCGGCGCTGGCCGAGCTCGGGGCCGTCCTCGCGCCCGCGCGCCCCCTGGCCGCCGCCGCGGAGCGCCGCCATCCCCCCGTCCCGGGAGCGGCGGAGGCTCTGCGCGCGCTCCGCCGGCCGGTGAACCTCGCCTTCCTCCTCGCGCTCACGGTGATCGTGACCGGGTGGTGGGTGTGGCTGCGCCCGACCAGCTTCCTGGACGGCCCCGCGACCTACATCGTGGTGCACGGCACCTCCATGCTGCCCACCCTCAGGACGGGGGACATGGTGCTGGCCGAGGCCCAGCCGGGCTACCACGTCGGCGAGCTCGTCGTCTACCGGGTGCCCCGGGGCAACCTGGGCGCCGGCGACGATCTGATCCACCGGATCGTGGGTGGCACGGCCCGGGCGGGCTACACGCTCCAGGGGGACAACAACCGCAGCCCCGATCCCTGGACCGTGCCCGCGAGGGACATCGTGGGCAGGGCGACCCTGGTGCTCCCCGGAGCGGGAGCCTGGTTCCTGACCATCCGCAGCCCCATCTTCGCGGGCGGCGTCGCGGGCGTCATCGCCATGACCCTGGTCCTCTTCCCGGGAGGGCGGGGGCGCCGGGCGGGCGGCCCCGGCGCGGCCGCGGAGCCGCCCGCCCCGGCGCTCGCCTCCTCGCGTTCCTCGCCCCCCACGCCGTCGCGGACCGCCTGACGTCCGGCCTCCCCCGGGGCCCGAGCGGAACGGCCTCGGAAGCACCGCTACAATCGGCCCATGGGTCGCGTCATCCACGTTCGAGTTCACGGCCTCCCGGCCGGCCGCCGGGACGCCGCCCAGGCGCGGTTCGCCGAGCTGGCCCGGGGCCGGGACTGGCGGGACGGCGAGCCCTGGCTTGCCGACGACCGCTCCCCCGACCTCTTCCCCCAGCTCTTCTTCGAGGACCAGCGGGCCGAGAGCTTCCGCCGGGCCCCCGACGGCGAGCCGCTCTCGGCGGCGACCTTCATTCGCGTGCTCGGCGACGAGACCGATGCGCTCGCCGTGCTCTTCATCGTCCGCGACCTCTCCGAGCGATTCGGCGTCCGCGTCGAGCTGCGCGATCCCGACAACCCCATCGCCAAGCTTCGGCGCGTGGAGCTGGACGCCGGCCGCCTCGCCGGGGGCCTTCCCCTCGAGTCGCGGCTGGTGCGCCGCCCCATCTTCAAGAAGCTCCGCGACGGCCGCCGCATCGAGCTCTTCCCTCCCCACGCCCTCTCGACCGCCTTCGGCACCCCGGACGGTCCCGGCCCGGGCCATCGCGGCTGGAGCTTCCTGGTCGCGGGGATCCGCGGGCACGCCCCCGACTTCTTCGAGGCGGAGGCCGAGGCGATGCGGATCCGCCGCGGGTTGGACAGCCTCGAGCGCACCGGGTGAGGGCGGTCGTTCAGCGGGTCCGGCGCGCCGCCGTCAGCGTGGACGGCGAGCGCGCCGGGGCCGTGGGCCCGGGGTTCTGCGTGCTGCTCTCCGTCGGTCCCCGGGACACCGAGGCCGTCGCCTCCCACCTCGCGGAGCGGATCGCGGCGCTCCGGATCATGGGGGACGGGGCCGGCCGGATGAACCTGGACCTCGCCCGCGCGGGAGGGGGCGTCCTGGTGGTGAGCCAGTTCACCCTCCACGCGGACGCCTCGCGGGGTCACCGCCCCAGCTTCATCGGGGCGGCATCGCCGGAGCTGGCCCGCGACCTCTGTGACCGCTTCGTGGAGACGCTGCGGGCCCGCGGGCTCGCCGTCGCCACGGGCGTCTTCGGCGCCCGCATGGAGGTCGAGATCGTCAACGACGGGCCGGTGACCCTGGTGCTGTCGAGCGGGGAGCCCCCCTGGCCGGCCGACGCCGGGTAGCCGCCGCCACGTCCCTCAGGCCGAACGGCGCGCCCTGAGGACGGCCAGCTGCTCCTCCTCCCCACCGGTGCCGGCGTGGCGGAGCAGCTCGGGAGGCCGGCCGCCGGTCCCCGGCGGGCTGCGAAAGCGGGGCACCCGAAGCCGGAGGGCCGCCACCTCCGTGTCC
>JAJZNI010000018.1 GCA_021847925.1 bacterium | reverse complement strand
GGAACGCGAGCAGGTGAGCGGCCATCAGGCGGCGTCCCGCTGGGGCGTGCCGGGGGTGTCCGACGCGCGGCGGTCGCGGTGGTTCGCCACCGTGGGGCGCCCCATCGCGTGGTAGTTGAAGCCGTGGGCCGACACGGCGGTGGGGTCGAGGCAGTTGCGACCGTCCACGACCTCGCGGTGGCGCACCAGCTCGGCCGCCCGCCCCCAGTCGAGGGAGAGGTACTCGGGCCACTCGGTGACGACGGCGACCGCGTCCGCGCCGGTCATCGCCGCGTAGGCATCGGCGGCGAGCTCCACGCCGGGGAGGAGCGGGGCCGCGGCCGCCATGGCCACGGGGTCGTGCGCGACCACCACGGCGCCCAGCTCGAGCAGACGGGTGGCGATGGCGAGGCTCGGCGCCTGGCGCAGGTCGTCGGTCCCCGGCTTGAACGCGAGCCCCAGGAGGGCGACGCGACGTCCCTCGATGGGGTTGCCGGCCGCCTCGCGGATCTTCTGGACGAAGCGGATGCGCTGCTGCTCGTTGACCTCGGTGGCGGCGCGCAGCATCCAGAAGGTGAAGCCCTCGCGGCGTGCCGAGTGCTCCAGGGCCGCGACGTCCTTGGGGAAGCAGGAGCCCCCGAAACCGAGACCCGGGCGCAGCGACGCCTGCCCGATGCGCGCGTCGAGGCCCATGCCCCGCGCCACCTCCGCCACGTCGGCGTCCACCAGGTCGCAGAGGTTGGCCATCTCGTTGATGAAGGAGATCTTCATGGCGAGGAAGGCGTTGGACCCGTACTTGATCAGCTCGGCGCCCGTGTTGCTGGTGCGCAGCACCGGCGTGCCGAAGGCGTTGAGCGCGGCCGTCACCCGAGCCAGCGCGTCGGGGTCGCTCCCCCCCACCACGAAGCGGTCGGCGTGCAGGATGTCCTCGATGGCGCATCCCTCACGCAGGAACTCCGGGCAGGAGACCACCGGGATCGAGCGGCCACTCCGCTGGAGCAGGCGCTGCACGCGCCGGCCGGTGCCCGGTGGCACCGTGCTCTTGATGACCACCACGGTCCCGTCCTGGGCCTCGGCGGCGAGGGTGGCCGCGACCCGCTCCACGGCGGAGAGGTCGGCCCTCCCGTCCGGCAGCGACGGGGTGCCCACGGCGACGACGGCGATGCGGCAGTCGCGCAGAGCGTCCGCGATCTCCGCCCGGACGCGGAGCCGTCCCGACGCCACCTGCCCCCGCAGCATCTCATCGAGCCCCGGCTCGTAGATCGGCGCCTCCCCGCGGGAGATCGCCTCGCGACGGCGCGGGTCCACCTCGACCACGGTGACCCGGCGCCCCGCCTCGGCGAGGCACGCCGCGGTCACGAGACCGACGTACCCGCCGCCGATGACGGCGAGCGGCTCGGCCGGCTCCCCTCCGCCGTCACACGTCTCGTCCAGCTTGCCCAGCATCCTCTCCCCCCTACACGATGAGTGAAGGCCGTCCGACACACGGCCCACGCGGCGCGAGTGCGCTCTGACTCAGGGCCAGTTACCCGTCCCGCGCCCCTCAGATCCCCTACCCACGTCGCTCCCCGCGGCCCAACAACAGGCCAAGTGGGCCAGATTCTATGGGTCCATGGTCCCGAGCGTCAAGGTCCGATCAACCGTAACCGTTGTGACACTCCCTCCGGACGCCCTCCTGCGCGCGACCTCCCTCAGCCGCCGGCGGCGCCGGGCGAGGGCGCTGTCGCGAAGCAGGAGGCGATGGCCCGCTCGGCGGGCATGCCGATCGGGTCGAACTGGCCGGGCGTCCCCAGGTTGACCTCCCACCAGTAGAGGCCGGCGAGGTGCGCCGTGGAGGCCGCCTGGCAGGCACCCTCGTAGTACGTCGCCTGGAAGGTGTCGTCGGTGGGCCCGGGCTGGAGCGTCTTCCAGGGGTGGTCCTGCGCTCCCTGCTGGGGCACGACGCCCACCTCCGAGAGCACCACCGGCTTGCCGCCGGCGGCGGCGATGCTCTGCTGCAGGTAGGGGAGCCAGGCACGGGCCATGCCCGCGGCACCGGTCCCGTCCGGCACCGCGAGGTTCCAGTAGCCGTCGACGCTCAGGAAGTCCAGGGCCCCGATGAAGCCGGTCGGGAAGCCGTTGGAGGTGTCCGAGATCCCGTTCACCGCGTAGGTGACCTTGCCGGGGTAGACCGAGCGCACCCGGGCGATCAGGGCAAGCCACTCCGAGGTGTCGGCCTCCAGGGAGAGCAGCTCAGTCCCGACGTCGAGGACCTGGACGCCGTCCTCGGCGGCGAGCCTCGCGTAGTGGGTGATGAGGGTGGTGTAGCTCGCGAACCAGGCGCCGACCGAGGTGGGGGCGATGGCACCCCGCCACAGCGGGGCGAGGTCGCTCTCGTCCAGCAACGGGCGCAGCATGACGCTGAAGCCGGCCGCCTCGAGGTCGTCGACGACCCCGCTGAGCTGAGCGTCGGGGGGGGTGCCGGAGCCGGCGTGGACCGAGCTCGACGTCAGGCCCGACTGGTAGAAGGGGAAGGTGACGGCCACGCTGTTGACGTGGTCCCGCCTGAGCCGGGTGATCAGCGCCGGCAGCGCCGAGCGGTACCCGGGGTCGCTGTAGAGGAGGAGGTTGACGCCCGCCTGGTAGGCGGGGAGCGGCACGGGCGTGGGCCTCGGGGTCGGCACGGGGGTGCGGGTGGCGACCGGCGGGGTCGCGGGGAGGAGCGGCGTCGAGCGCGGACCGTCCGATCCGCCCGGCGCGGCGGGCCCGCAGGCGCTGAGCAGGGCCAGGCTTGCGAGCAGCCCAAGGAGCGCCACGGAGAGCCGTCCGCGCCGGCGTCGCGCGACGGGTCTCCCCGTCCCGATGGCTGGCATCCCCATCCTTCGCGTCATCGTAGCCCCGGCGGGGCCGGCGGCGGCGCGCTCGGGGCCGTGCCCGCGCATGCCCCTGCGACGGGTGGTGCGTCATCCGCGCACCCGGAATGTAACCGTCTTCACCGCAACTTCACATCCCGCCACATCGCGGCGGATGGATCAGATCCCGCGAAACCCGGCAATGGCGTCACTCTGGCTCGCTGCAACGACCTGTGCTATGGTCGGGTAACAGAACGGTGGTCCCGGGGTCGGAGGTGACTTTCGGCCCTGGACACGCCGGTCATCGTCACGGCGGTAGGAGGGACATTCGGATGAGAGGGGACCACAGCGTTCCAGAGGGGGGCGCTCGCCCGAGCCGCAGGTGGCTCGGGCTGGGCGGTGCAGTGGCCGTGGCAACCTTCGGGCTGGTGGCCCTGTCGAGCGGACCGGTGCTCGCGAGCGGCTCCAGCTGCACCGCGGCCGACGCCATTGCCAAGACCGCCGGCGCCGGGACGCTGGGCAAGGTCATCGACACCAACAATGGCTGCAACGTCGGCGGGGGGACGTCGACCTCGATGACCGGGTACATCGCGGTGGTGTTCCCGAAGGGGGTTGACAGTGCGTCGGGCGTTGACGCCATCAGCCAGCCCCCGGCCGCGAGCGGACCCGTCCTCGATGGCACGTACACCATCGCCTTCTTCAACTGCAGCAACGGGTCCATAACCGACGGGAGTGGCACGTACACGGTGACGGGCGGGAAGTACCCCAAGACCCCGCCCAGCCCCGATGGCATCCTCACCATCACGGCCACGAGCCCGGGCCTGACGGTCACGTGCGCGTACCAGGTCCAGAACTGGCCGGCTGCGCTCAAGTCCTGCACGGGCGAGGGCTGCAGCTTCACCAACGACCTCTGGGTCAGCTTCAACGACGGCACCACGTTCACCCAGACGGCGTCGAACTCCGTCAACGCTCCGTCCAGTCCGCCGCCCATCGTCTCGGAGGCGCCGCTCGCGATCGCGCTCCCGATCGTGGCGCTGCTCCTCTTCGGCGGTGGGTTCTACGTGGTGGTGCGGCGCCGCCGCACGGCCACG
>JAJZNI010000130.1 GCA_021847925.1 bacterium | reverse complement strand
GCCGGCCCGGCTCAGGTAGCGCCCGCGCTCCTGCTCGGTCAGGCCGACGAGCTGGCTCTCCCGGTAGCGGGCGGCGTGAGCCTGTCTCAGGGCGCGTGAGGAGATGTCCGACGCGACCACCCGCCACTCGGGGTAGCCCACCTCGTCCAGCACCATGGCGAGGCTGTACGGCTCGTGGCCCCAGGCGCAGCCCGCGCTCCAGACCGTGAGAGGGGGGGTGAGGGTGGGAAGCACCGCGGCCCGCAGGGCGTCGAACTGGGCGCGGTCGCGGAAGAACGACGTCTCCTGGACCGTGAGCTCGTCGAGCAGCGACTGCAGGGCCGGGCCCTCGGCGGCGATCTCCGCCACGATCGCACCGTCGTCCACCCCGCGCTGCGCGGCCGTGGTCTTGAGCCAGTAGTCGAGACGGTGGCGCTGGGCGGGGTCGAGGCGCAACCCGACACTGCGCTCCAGGACCTGCCGGGCGGTGTCGAGGAGGACCTGGCTGGTCATGCGGCCACCGGGACGCCGGAGGCGCGCAGCACCTCGGCGGAGATGTCGGCGAGGGGCAGCACCTGGTTCACCGCTCCCTGGTCGTGGGCGGCCTTGGGCATCCCGTACACCGCCGAGCTCGCCTCGTCCTGGGCGATGGTGATGCCACCGGCGCGGCGCAGCGCCAGCAGGCCGGCGGCGCCATCGTCGCCCATCCCGGTGAGGATGACCCCGATCCCGGAGCTTCCGCACTGCTCGGCCATGCTGTGGAAGAGGACGTCGGCGGATGGTCGGTGCAGGGTCACCGGCTCGTCGCGCAGGGTCAACCGGTGGCGGCGGACGAATCCATGCAGGCCGGGGGGCACCACCAGCGCCACCCCCGGCTTGAGGATCGCCCCGTCGGTGGCCAGCTCCACGGGCAGCGCCGACTCCCGGCGCATCCAGTTGAGGAAGCCGTCGACGAAGCCGGATTGGAGATGCTGCACCACCACCACGGGACGGGGCAGGCCGCCCAGGCCGCTGAGCACGCGCGCCAGCGCGGGGGGCCCCCCGGTCGACGCCGCCAGCCCGACCACGCCGTCCGTCGAACCCCGAGCCACCCCGCCGGCCGCCGTGGGGGCGGAGCCGTGCCGCGCCCTCTCCCGTTCGCGCAGGCGTTCGCGCCGCTGCAGCGAGAGGTGGCTCAGGGCGTGGAGGCGGCGGCAGAGCTCCGACCCGGAGGGGAGGTCCCACCGCGCCGGGGAGGTCATGACCTCGACGGCCCCCGCCACCAGGGCTGCCATCGAGGCGTCGCGGCGCTGGCCGGGGGGCACGAGGAGGAGGATGGGAAGCGGCCCGTGGGCGAGCACGTCGCGCACGAGACCGGCGGCCTGCCCGCCGGCATCGAGGCCCGCCATGTCCAGGCTCACGATGTCGGGGCGCTCGGTCAGGACGCTGGCCGAGGCCTCGCCGGGGTCGACGTGGCCCACCAGCACGGTGTCCCGGTCCGCCTGGATCGCCTTCACCAGTCCGGCCCTCCAGGGCCCGCCCTGCCCGCTCACCACCAGCACGCGGAGCGCCTCGCGGCTCGGGCTCACGATCCGGCCCCCAGGAGGCGCTCGACGGCGGAGAGGAGCGCGTTCTGGTCGAACCCGCTCTTCACGATGTAGCCGTCCGCGCCGGCGTCGAGGCCACGCCGGCGGGACTCGTCGCTGCCGCGCGAGGTGAGGATGATGACCGGGACCGTCGACAGCGAGGGGTGCGCCCGGATCCTCTCGGTCAGCTCGAAGCCGTCCATCACCGGCATCTCGATGTCCGTCAGCACGAGGTCGGGACGCTCCTCGGCCATGCGCGTGAGCGCCTCCTCGCCGTTGGCCGCGACCAGGACGCGGTAGCCGGCATGCTCGAAGATGGACCGCTGCAGCTCCCGAACGGTGAGCGCGTCGTCGACCACCATGATGGTGGGCGCGTCCTGGCGGGGAGCAGCCTCGCCCGACCCGTCGGCGGGCTCGGCGGCGCGAGCCGCCGCCGCCGCACCCCCGCGGCGCGCCCGCTCGATGAGCCCGGCGGCCTCGAGAACGAGCAGGATCGAGCCGTCCGGTTCCACGCCCGCCCCGGCGACCGCCGGGAGGCGCGGGACCAGCTCGCCCAGCCCCTTCATCACCACGTCACGCTGGTCGATCAGGTGGTCGACGGTGAGGGCGTGGCTGCGGGTGAGGCCGGAGACGACCACGGCGGGGCCGCCCGACCCGTTGCCCGTGCCGAGCACCGAGGCCAGGCTCGCGACCGGCACCGGGCGCCCGTCGAGCATGGTCATCGCCCTGCCCCCCACCGCCGTCGCCGGCTGCGGTCCGAGCACCGCGCGCACGGAGTGGAGGGGGATGGCGAAGCTCTGGCCGCCGGCGCTGACCACCAGGCAGCGCAGCGTCGCCATCGTGATCGGCACCGCGATGCGGAACTCGGTCCCGGCTCCGGGCTCGGAGCGGACCTCGATCCGCCCTCGCACCGCGTTGAGGCTGGCCCGCACCGCGTCGAGCCCGACGCCACGGCCGGACACCCCCGTGACCCGGGCCGCGGTGCTGAGCCCGGAGCGGAAGATCAGGTAGAGGGCCGACTCGTCGTCCATCTCCAGCGCCGCCCGGTCGCTGCGCCCGGCGGTCTCCCGCACCCGGTCCACGTCGATGCCGCGACCGTCGTCGCTCACCGCGATGATCACCTCGGAGCCGAGCTGCATGGCGTGGAGGCGCACCGTCCCCTCCGCCGGCTTGCCCCGCAGGCGCCGCTCCTCGGGCGTCTCGATGCCGTGATCGACGGCGTTGCGCACCAGGTGGAGCAGGGGGTCCGAGAGGCGATCGAGGACACCGCGATCGATCTCCGCGTCCTCCCCGCGGGTCTCGAAGCGCACCTGCTTGCCGGTCTCGCGGGCGAGGTCGCGCACCGCCCGGCGCAGGCGCGGGGCGAGGAGCATGACCGGGACCATCCGGGCCCGGAGGGCGAGCTCCTGGAGCTCGTTGAGGACGCGGACCAGGTCGCGGTACTCGCCGAGCGTCGAGGGGTCCCTCCGGAGAAGGTCGAGGAGCGCGCTGCCGAGACGCAGGGTGGCCGCCGAGCCCTCGCCGATGAGGCGCACCAGCTCGTCGATGCGGTGGACCGGGATCTGGACCATCTCGGGACTGGACCAGTGGCCGCCCTCCGAGACCGGCACGGCCGGCACCGTGACGGCGGCGTCCTCCGCGACCGGGACCGCCGGCACCGTGACGGCGGCGTCCTCGGTGCCGGGCTGGTCGGCCCCCTCCGCGGCCGCCGGCCCCGCGTCCCGCTTCGCGGTCTCCCCGGCCCGAGGCGGGCGAGCGCCGGTGGCGGGCTCGGGGCCGCCCGGGGGAGCGGCGCCGCCTGCGAGCGACCCGCGCAGACGCTGCTCCGCCGCGAAGGCCTCCGCCTCGTGGTCCTCCCCGGCGACGGCCCGGGGGATCAGGCCGCGGATGGCGTCGATGCCTCCGAGCACCGCATCGATGAGGGCTGGGTCGACGCTCCGCCGGCTCTGGCGCACCTCCTCGAGGAGGTCCTCGAGGGCATGCGCGACGCGCGCCACGCTCGACATGCCCACCACCGCCGCGCCGCCCTTGATGGTGTGGGCCTCGCGAAAGAGCGAGGCCACCAGCTCGGGGGTCGGGCCCGTCTTCTCCAGCTCGAGGAGCTGGTCCGAGAGGGTCTCCAGGCGGCCCTGGGCCTCGGTGGCGAAGAGCTGCTGGAAGTCGCTCTCGGAGAGCTGCTCGGGAGGGGTCACCGCGCGATCCGTGCCGGGCTGAGGAGGGTCTCGACGTCGAGGGCGACGGCCAGGCGGCGGTCGCCCACGAGGAAGGTCTCGGTGGTCGCCTCCATGTCCGAGCGGCCGACCGACTCGCTGAGCCTCACGGTGAGGGGCATCTCGCTGGCGGCGAGACCGGCGACGC
>JAJZNI010000030.1 GCA_021847925.1 bacterium | reverse complement strand
GAGGGGCAAGGGGCGGGGTGCCCGCCGCCGCGTCCGTTCGCAGGTCACTCGTCCGATGCGGCGTTGCCGGCAGCAACCTCCTCGAGGTGGTCGAGGGCCGCTTGGAGGCCATCCTCCATGCCGGACTGGACGTGGGCGTCACGGTTGGCCTGGTTCTTGTGCTGCACCAGGATCGCCAGGGTGGTGCCGCCGTCGGTGTCGGTGAAGGTCACCGTGCTGGTTGCAGCCGCCTCAGGCATCCCCTCAAAGACCTCGGTGGACACCAACCTCTCATCCGGCACGATCTCCAGGTATTCGCCGTGAAAGACCACGGGAAACCCGGCGTGGGCCGTCATCGCGTACCGCCACGTCCCGCCGACGCGGAGGTCGATCTCGATGCTGTCGATGGTCCCGCGGTCGGCATGCCACCAGCGCGCCACCAGCTCCGGGGTGGTGTACGCCCGGTAGACGAGGTGCCGCGGTGCGGCGAACTCGCGGGTGATGAGAATCTGGTCGTCCCGGGGGAGCGTGACCTTTGCCGTCCCCTTCGTCATTGTCGCCATCTCACTGATCCTCCTGTGACGTGAGCTCTTCCAATACGCCGTCCATCCGGTCAAAGGCTTCCGACCATGTCTCCTCGTAGCTGCGCACCCAGTCGTGGATCGTTCTGAGAGGGGCGCCGTTGAGGCGGTAGAGGCGCTGACGCCCGGCGTCACGGACGCTCACCAGGTCCACGTCGCGGAGCACCTTCAGGTGCTTGGAGACGACGGGCTGGGCAACGTGGAGCGCCTCGACCAGCTCCCCCACCGAATGCTCCCCGGACGCCAGCGCGTCGAGGATCTGCCGGCGCCGCGGCTCGGCGACGGCGTTGAAGGCGTCGCTGGTGGTGGAGGCTCTGGCCATGGTCAGGAGAATACATGCCGATATTGGAATATGTCAATGGACGCCCCGAGGCAGCACCCAGGCGGTCATGGCGGTTTGCGAGGCCGACGGGATATCGCTGGCGGCGGTCCTCGGTGAGAACCCGGACGCGAGCTTGATACTTGACGAGATAAGACGTCTCGTCTAGTGTCGTCTCATGACCCAGACCGTGGCTCCGCGGGAGCGGATCGTCGGAGCTGCGCGGCGCCAGCTTCGCGCCGGGAGGCTTCCCTCCCTGGCCACGGTTGCCGCCGAGGCCGGGGTCTCTCGGGCCACGCTCCACCGCGCCGTCGGGTCGCGGGCCAAGCTCCTGCGCCTCCTGGAGGTCGAGGCTGACCCCGGGGCCCGCGAGCGGGTGATCGCCGAGGCGGTGCAGCTCCTCGGCAGCCAGGGGCTGAACCGTCTCTCCATGGACGAGGTCGCCGAGCGGGCCGGCGTCTCCCGAGCAACTCTCTACCGGCTCTTCCCCGGCAAGCCGGCCCTCTTCCACGAGGTGGTGCGCGCGCACACCCCGTTCGCGGCCCTGGCCGAGGTCCTGGCGGCCCACGGCGACGAGCCGCCGGAGCGGGTCATACCGCTGCTCGCCCGCACCGCCTTGACCGGCATCTCCGGACGCCTGGGTCTCTTTCGAGCGGTCTTCCTCGAGGTCACCGGCGGCAACGTCGACGCCGAGTTGGGCCGCGACCTCGCCTTGGCGAGCCTCATCCGGCCCCTCGTCACGTACGTCGCCAGGCAGATGGCGGAGAGCCGACTCCTGTCCATGCCTCCCCTCCTCGCGCTGCAGGCCTTCGCCGGTCCCCTGATCATGCACCTCATCACTCGCGACCTCGCCGAGCGCAACCTGGGCATCGCCACCCCCTTGGAGGATGCCTTCGACGAGCTGGTGGCGGTGTGGCTTCGGGCCATGGCTCCCACTCCGGAGACGAGCCGATGAGCGCCGGGTGGGCGGTGAGCGTCGAGGGCGTGGTGAAGAGCTTTCCGGCTGTCCGCGCCCTGGATGGAGCCTCGCTCCGCGTGGAAGGCGGAGAGATCTACGGGCTCCTCGGCCCCAACGGAGCGGGCAAGACCACTCTCATCCGCTGTGTCATGGGACTGGTGGCGCCGGACCGAGGGGCGGTGACGGTGCTGGGCCGGCGGATGCCGGACCGCGCCGTGCTGCGCGAGGTCGGCTACATGCCGCAATCGCCCGCGCTGTACCCCGACCTCACGGTGGAGGAGAACGTCGCCTTCTTCGCCACCATCCACCTCGGTGGGCGGGCCGACCGCACCGGCGTCACGCGGGCCCTCGATTTCGTCGATCTCAGCACTCGGCGCCGGGCCGTGGTGGCCACCCTGAGCGGAGGGATGCGGCAGCGCCTCTCTCTGGCGTGCGCCCTCGTGCACCGCCCCCGCCTCCTTCTCCTCGACGAGCCGACCGTGGGTGTCGACCCCCAGCTGCGGGCCGACCTGTGGCGGCGTTTCGAGGAGATGGCGAGCCAGGGAACCACGATCATCGTCTCCAGCCACGTCATGGACGAAGCCGAGAGATGCCGGCGGCTGGGGCTGGTCCGCGCCGGCCGCCTCCTCGCCGAGGGCACGGCCGCTGAGCTGCGCGCCGCAGCCGGCGTGGAGAGGCTCGAGGACGCCTTCCTCGTGCTCTCCGAGGCAGCGGCGTGAGTCCGCGGCGCACGGCAGCCGTCGCCCGCCGCATCCTCCAGCAGTTCCGCCACGACCCACGCACCCTGGTCCTGCTCTTCGTGGCTCCCATCGTCCTCCTCGGCCTCTTCTACTTTCTCATCAGGGGCGGTGGCGCCCTGCCGGCGGTCGATGTCGTCAATCTCGACCCCGGAGCCGGGCAACTGGGTACCGTGCTGCGCGACGCGCTGGGAAGCGCTCCGGGGATCACGGTCAGCACGGCCTCGGCCACCCAGGCGGAGCGGGACCTGAGGCGCGGCGATGTGGCTGCCGTCATCGTGCTGCCTGGCGACCTCACCGCTCACGTCCGGGCGGGCGGCGCCCTCACGCCCCACATCCAGCTCGAGGGCAGCCAACCCGCGGAGAGCCAGGCGGTGGTCACCGCCGTCAACCAGTCCCTGCTGAAGACCACCAGCCTGGTGGCGGCCGAGGCCGGCACCCCGCTGCCCCGCGTGCAGCCGGCCGTCACCTATCTCCACGGCGGCCCGCAGCTCGACACCCTCGACTATTTCGGAGCCGCCTTCATCGGTCTCGTCGTCTTCTTCCTCATCTTCGTGGTCACCATCATCGCCTTCCTGCGCGAGCGCAGCCAGGGCACCCTGGAGCGGTTGATGGCCAGCCCACTGCGCCGCTCCGAGGTTGTCGCCGGCTACATGGCCGGCTTCATGGCGGTGGCCGCGGTGCAGGCCGTGGAAGTGGTTCTCTTCACCCTCTTTGCCCTGCACGTGCACAACCAGGGCAACGTCGGCCTCATCGTGCTGATGACGCTGCTCATGAGCCTCGTCGCCGTGAACCTGGGGGTGTTCCTGAGCATGTTCTCCACCACCGAGTTCCAGGCGGTGCAGTTCATCCCTTTGGCCATCGTCCCCCAGGTCCTCTTGAGCGGGATCATCTTCCCGGTGAGCAGCGAACCCGGCTGGTTGCAAGGAATCTCGCAGGTGCTGCCCCTCACCTACGGAGTGGACGGCTTGCACCGGGTGATGCTGGAGGGTGCCAGTCTCAGCTCCGGCACTCTGCTCCTCGACCTCGGCGTGGTCGCCGCCTTTGCCATCGCCCTGATCGTCGCCGCCACCCTGACCCTGCGGCGACGCCTGGCCTGACCCACGGGAGCCCAGCCCAAAGTTGGGGAGGAAGGATTCGAACCTTCGAATGGCGGATCCAAAGTTTCCTGTCCTATCAGAGCCCTCCATTTTCGGGGTTTTCGAGTTCAACTGGGTCAACAGACCCGGGAAACCTGGTGCAGTGGGTCAACAGATCCGATGCGGTGCAAAAGTCTTGAACAACAGATCGGGTGCGGCGAAGAAGGTCGAAAAATCATTGCCGCTGAACAAAGTATAGAGACACCAGAGCCCGAGTCTGCTACCCCGTCGGCGAGGTGTCATC
>JAJZNI010000118.1 GCA_021847925.1 bacterium | reverse complement strand
CTCAGCCCAACCTCGAGGAGATGACGGTGGCCACACCCAGCATGGACGCGCTGACCTGGTTCCGCAAGCAGGTGGAGGCGGCGGAGGTCGACGCGCAGCGGCCGCCCCCGGAGGGCGGCGCCCTAGGCAACCGCCAGGCCGTTGCGCGGCGCGACCCCGCTGCCGGCTCCCGGCATGCGGTCCAGGGCGATCCGGTGGACGATCTCGCAGGCCTCGGCGATCCGCGGCTCGGTCAGGGAGTAATAGACCGTCGTCGCGTGCCGCCTGCCGGTGACCAGCCCGGCGTGGCGGAGCACCGCCAGGTGCTGGCTGGCGTTGGGCAGGGTCATCCCCACCATGTCGGCGAGCTGGCCCACGCTGAGCTCGCAGCCGTCCCTCAGGGCCTGCATGATCATCAGCCGCTTGGGGTCGGTGAGGGTCTTGCAGAGCTCGGCGTGGAAGCGATAGGCAGCCCGCTCGCGCTCGTCGAGCGCATCTCCGCTCATGGCGCAACCCCACCGCTCTCCGGCGCCACCGCGGACACCAGGTAGTCGGAGATGTCGCGCAGGTGCAGCCGTCCGTCTGCCGCCTTGCGCAGGTTGACCAGGCAGATCGGGCACATGGTCACGCCCTCGGGGGCCACGGCCTGGAGCTGGGCCACCCTCTGGGTGGCGACGGCCGCCGCCGTCTGGGGGAAGAGCGCCTCGGCCGGCCCCCCGCAGCACCAGGTCCGGGTGCGAGACTGCTCCGGCTCGAGGGCGGTGATCCCGGCCGCCCCCAGGAGCCGGCGGGGTGCATCGATCACGTTCTCGTAGCGCGCGTAGACGCAGGAATCGTGGATCACCACCCGGAGGCCCGGCGGCCGCCCCGGCCGGGCGGCGGACGTCTCCGAGGTCGGGGAGGAGGCCGCCACCACCGCTGGGTGCCCGTCGCCCTCGTCGACACCGCTCACGGTTCCGCCGGGGCCGCGCTCGGCGAGGACCTCCAGGTAGCTCTGCGCCCGGACGTCGTAGCCGGGGACCAGCCCCGGGTAGACGCTGCGCAGCATGTTGGTCGTGTGCGGGTCGATGGTGATCACGCGGCGCACGCCGTGCTTGCGGAACGCCGCGACCACCCGCTGCGCGTGCACGGCCACCTCCGCGTCCGCCCCGAGGTCGTGGGCGAGCGCCCCCGAGTAGAGGTCGTCCTCGTACAGGTACCCGAACTCGACCCCGGCGCGCTGCAGCAGACGGGCGACGTTGGCGGGGATGCGGTCGTACTCGCGGCGCTCCGCCGCGCTCGGCCGCGCCACCAGGCTCACCCCGTTGACCAGCCGGTTGGCCCTCCGGGCGAGCCCGGTCAGCGCTGCCAGCCGGCCGTTCCCGAGCCGCTGCTCGAGGCGCACCAGGCGCTCGATGTAGGGGATGAGCTGGTACATCGATCCGGTGTAGAGCACCGTCTCGCCGCCCCTGGGGATCCCCAGCCCGCGCGCCCAGGCCGTGGCACGGCGGGCCGGGATCGGCAGCACCGAGCCGCGCAGGCGCAGGTTGTCGGCGAGGATGCCCGCCACGTCACGAACCGGGAGCCCCATCACCAGCCCTCCTGCAGCAGCCAGCGGCGCAGCAGCCGGATGTCCTCGGTGATGTGCACCCCTGCCGGGCAGCTCACCTCGCAGGCGCGGCAGAGCAGGCAGGAGAAGATGGTGTCCCCCGCCGCCCTCACCTGATCGCCGAGCCCCAGCGCCGCGTAGCGGAGCACCCGCCGGGGCAGCACGTCGATCCCGAGCGGGCAGGTGGCGGTGCAGATGCCGCAGCTCATGCAGGCGTCGGCGTCGAAGGGCCCCATGCGCGCGAGGAGCCGGTCGAGCCACGGGCTGAGCACCGCGGCGCCCGCCGCCCGCGGCACGGTGCCCACCCGCCCCTCCCCGACCTGCTCCGCCCGCTCCGTCGGTGCGCTGACCGCCGTGGTCATGGCCTCTCCACGGCCGCATAGCGGGGGTCGCCGGAGGCCGGCGCCTCGGTGACCTGCCCGTACTTGCGCAGGCCGGCCACCCACACCATCACCTCGTCGGCCGGGAACCCCGACGCGGCGGCCAGGTCCGGCACGCTGAGCGGGCCGTCGCGGCGGAGCAGCGCGAGGAGCCGGCGGCGCACCCACGGCTCCTCGCGGATCACCTCTCGGATGTCGCGGTTCATCCCCGCACCTCCTCCGCCAGCGCATCGATCATGGACACCACCTGCGCGCCGGTGTACCCGCGCAGGTCGATGGCGGCGGCGGGGCACACCGGCGTGCAGCCGCCGCAGCCCTTGCACCCCGCGGCGTCGATGGCGGCGACCGCCCGGTCCGCCGCATCGGTGCGGGCGGAAGCGTGGCCGTTGGAGCCGGGCAGTCTCGCCGCGGCCGGCCGCCGGACCATGCTGATCGCCCCGAAGGGACAGCTCTCGACGCAGGCGCCGCAGCCCGTGCAGGCGTCGGGGTTGACCACCGCGATCTGCGGGTCGAGCTCGGCCATCCCCTTCTTGAGGACGGTCGCGGCCTGGGTCACCGCGGCGAGCCCCGAGGCGACGCTCTCGTCGATGGTCTTGGGGTACTGGCAGGCGCCGGCGATCAGCAGCCCGTCCACCACGGTCTCCACCGGGCGCAGCTTGGGGTGGATCTCGTTGAAGAAGCCGTCGCGCCCCACCGGAATCTTGAGCGCCGACACCAGCCCGCCGTTGTCCCGGGGCACCGCACCGGTGACCAGCACCACGAGGTCGGCATCGATCGACACCTCCGCACCGCCGCTGAGGAGGTCACGGACGGTGACCCGCAGCCCCTCCCCATCACGCTCCACGACCGGGGGCGCGTCGTCGGCGAACTTGAGGTACAGCGAGTTTCGCCTGCGGGACTCAGTGAACATCAGCTCGTTGCGACCGTAGGTGCGGAGATCGCGGTAGAGGTGGTACTGGCGGATCCCCGCCCCGCGGCCGGCGGCGAGCAGCGAGGCGTGCACGGCGGCGCTGCAGCAGAACCGGGAGCAGTAGGGGTGCTCCGCGTTGCGGTTCCCCACGCAGTAGATGTAGGCGATCGAACGGACGCTGCGACCCGCGTGGGTGAGCGGACCCTCCGAGGCGTCCAGCATCGTGCGCAGCTCGGGGAGCGTGACCACTCCCGGCGTCCCGTACCCGTACTCCCCCGGGCGCGGCTCGTAGGTGTCGAACCCCGTCGCCACCACGACCTGGCCCACCTCGAGGGTGATGCGCTCCTCCCCGACCCTGACCACCACCCGGTAGTCGCCGTAGGTTCCCGACCTCTCCTCCACCTCGGCCCCGGTCAGCACCGTGATGGTGTGGCGGCGCCGGATCTCCCCGGCCAGGCGCTCGGTCAACGACCTGCCCGTCTCACCCTGCGGGTGGGTCGGCCCGAAGCCCCTCACCCACCCGCCCAGCGCGGCCTCGCGCTCCCCGAGGAAGACCCCCAGCCCCACGTCGGCGAGCCCGATCGCCGCGCGCATCCCGGCCACCCCTCCGCCCACCACCAGGGCCCGCCCCACCGTCTCCACCACCGTCGGCTCCAGCGACTCGCTGAGCCGCGTCCGGGCGATGCCGGCCCGGACCAGGCTCACCGCCTTGGCGGTCGCCCCCTCGTGATCGTCGGTGTGCGCCCAGGAGCACTGCTCCCGGATGTTGACCTGCGTGTACCGGTACGGGTTGAGCCCGGCACGCCGGGCCACCCCCCGGAAGGTGAAGGTGTGCAGCTTCGGCGAGCAGGACGCGACCACCAGGCCGTCCAACCCCTGCTCGGCGATGTCCTTCTCGATCTCCTGCTGGGTCGCGTCCGAACAGGTGAACATCGCGTCCCGCGTGACCACCACGTCCGCCTCGTCCCTGACCGCGTCGACGACCCGCTCGACGTCCACGTGGTCGGAGATGTTGCCCCCGCAGTGGCAGACGTAGACGCCCAGCCGGCGGCGCGCGGGGTTCATGCCACCGCCTCCCCGTCGCCCACCCGGGCCGGGGCCC
>JAJZNI010000166.1 GCA_021847925.1 bacterium | reverse complement strand
GCTGCCCTCGAGCAGAGGCGCCGACCCCTCGCCGGCGAGGGCCTGCAGCGGGTGGATGGCCCCGACCGCGGCCCCGGTGCCGCGCAGGGCGGCGAGCGCCTCGGGGCCGCGGCTGGCGCAGAGATGGACCGCGCCGCGGCCCCCGAGGGCCGCGCCCGACGCGCCGACCGCGGCCGCGACCCGGACGATCTCCGCGTCCGGGACCGCCACCAGGGTCACGTCCGCCGCCCTCATGGCGGCGACCGGCGTCGCCGCCACCGCGGCGCCCACCCGCCCGGCGAGGACGCCCGCGCGCCGTGGGTCTCGGCTCGCGACCGCCGCGATGCGGTACCCGCGGGCGGCCAGCGCCACCGCCAGCGCCGAGCCCGCCCGACCGGCCCCCACGATGGCGAGCACGGGCGGAGCGCTCCCCGGCCGCGTGGCGGCTCCGCCGCGCACCCGCGGCGCGCTTCGCCTCACCGTCTCGGTCACCTCCGGATCCAAGCGGGCTCGAGCGGGGCGTCCTCACGCCGGGCTCCGCTGGCGCTGCCTCGAGGCGCCCCATGGCGTCCCCGGGCCCGGCGCCCGACGGCGGAGGGCACGTCCTCGGGCAGTGTACGCCCCCCGGGACCCGTGGAAGCCGCCCCGACGCCGCTGCCGGCTACGCCCCGGCGGCCACCGCCTCCGCCGGAGCCGGCGGCTGACCCTCGACCTCCTCGATGATGCGGTGCATCTCGGCCGCCTCCATCGTCTCCACCTCGGTCAGCCTCGCAGCCAGGACGCGGAGAAGCTTCTCCCGGCGGCGGAGGACCTCCTTGGCGCGGAGGAAGGCGGACTCCACCAGGTGGTGCACCTCCTGGTCGATCTCGGAGGCGATGTCCTCGGAGTAGTTGCGCTGCTCACCGAGGTCGCGGCCGAGGAACACCATCTCCTGGCGCTCGCCGAACGTGCGCGGACCGAGCTTGTCGCTCATCCCCCACTCGGTGACCATCTTGCGAGCCAGGTCGGTCGCCTTGCGGATGTCGTCGCTGGCACCGGTCGTGATGTTGGCCTCGCCGAGCACGAGGTCCTCGGAGCAGCGTCCGCCCAGCATCTGGGCGAGCTGGTCGAGGAGCTCCGCCTTGCTCACCAGGTACTTGTCCTCGCTGGGCAGCGAGAGCGTCCAGCCGAGCGCCATGCCGCGGCTCACGATCGAGACCTTGTGCACCGGATCGGTGTGCTCCAGGGTCATGCCGACGAGGGCGTGGCCCATCTCGTGGTAGGCGATGATCGACTTCTCCCGCTCGCTCATCATCCGGCTCTTCTTCTCGGGTCCGGCGATGACCCGGGCGATCGCCTCCTCGAGATGGGGCATGCTGATCAGCTTGCGGTTCTGCCGGGCGCTGAGGATGGCCGCCTCGTTGATGAGGTTGGCCAGGTCGGCGCCGGAGAAACCCGGGGTCTGCCGGGCCAGCACCTCCAGGTCCACGGAGGGGTCCAGCGGCTTGTTGCGAGCGTGCACCTCGAGGATGGCGCGGCGGCCGCGGATGTCCGGACGGTCCAGCATCACGTGCCGGTCGAAGCGGCCGGGGCGCAGCAGGGCGGGGTCGAGGACGTCGGGACGGTTGGTCGCGGCGATGACGATGACGTGCGTCGAGGTCTCGAAGCCGTCCATCTCCACGAGCAGCTGGTTGAGGGTCTGCTCGCGCTCGTCGTGGCCACCGCCCAGGCCGGCGCCGCGCTGGCGGCCGACGGCGTCGATCTCGTCCACGAAGACGATGCACGGCGAGTTCTTCTTGGCCTGGTCGAAGAGGTCGCGCACGCGGCTCGCGCCGACGCCCACGAACATCTCCACGAACTCGGAACCGGAGATGCTGAAGAAGGGGACGCCCGCCTCCCCGGCGACCGCCTTGGAGAGCAGGGTCTTGCCGGCGCCGGGCGGGCCCACGAGGAGCACCCCCTTGGGGATCCTCGCGCCGACCGCCGTGAACTTGTCCGGGAACTTGAGGAACTCGACGATCTCGCTCAGCTCCGTCTTGGCCTCGTCGACCCCGGCCACGTCCATGAAGGTCACCGAGGGCTTGTCGCCGGCGAGCAGGCGCGCCCGGCTGCGGCCGAAGGAGAGCGCCTGGTTGTTGCCCGACTGGCTCTGGCGGAGGAACCACCAGAGCATGAAGGCAATGGCGGCGATGATCAGGAGGTTGGGAAGGATCAGGCTCAAGATGTCGGCCGCGCTGCTCGATTGGTTGGTGTAATTGTAGAAGTCGGCGGCGTTGAACTCATTGGTGACCTCGTAGCTGGAGCCCACCGTCGTCGTGTACTGCGTCCCAGCATTGTCGTACCACGTGACGCTGCTGCCGTCCCCGGCGATCTGGGCCTGCTGGCCCGAACGGTTCGAGATGGCCTGGGGGCTGGTGGGATCGGTCTTGAAGAGGTGGACCGCCCTGGCCAGGCTGCCGCTGCTGGTGGACGTCGGTCCCTGCCCGGGGATGCGCCCGTAGAAGACGGCCGCCACGACGACGATCGCCAGGAGCAGCAGGAGGTAGGTGAATCCCCGGCGGGAGGTGCGCATCCAAGGCAGAATAGCATGGGGTGGGAATTGGACCCGAAGGGACGTTCGCGGCCGCGGGGGCGACCGCAGTCCCGGGGGGAGGGGGCGGCCGGCGGCCGGGCACCCGCCCGCGCGCCGCGGTCAGCCGGGCCCACCGGGAGCCTCTGCGAGGCGGCGCTGACGCTCGGCGAGGACGACCAGGCGGCGCCGCGCCGCCGGGAAGACCTCCTCCAGCGCCGGGAGCAGCTCGTGGCGGACCCGGCTGCGCAGGAAGCGGGGATCGCGGTTGCCGGGATCGTCCAGCGGCTCGATCCCCAGCGCGGCACAGTACGCCAGGGTGGCGTCGCGCCAGACCCCGAGCAGTGGCCGGGCGGTGCGCCCCTCCCTCTCCGCCATGGCGCGCAGGCTCCGCGGCGTGGCGCTCGTCAGCAGGCGCATCAGGACCGTCTCGGCCTGGTCGTCGGCGGTGTGCCCGAGGGCGATCGCCGAGGCACCCACGGCCGCGGCCACCTCGGACAGCGCGGCCAGGCGCACGCGCCGCGCCTGGTCCTGGAGGGAGGCGCCGTGGGGCACCTCCACGCGCAGGCCGGTGAAGGGCAGTCCCCGGGCCCGGGCCAGGGCCTCCACCACCGTGGCCTCGGCGGCCGAGCCGCTGCGGAGGCCGTGGTCCACGTGCACGGCGTGGAGCCGCCAGCCGCGCGGGGGCGCCAGCCGGGCCATGGCGTCGAGCAGCGCGGTCGAGTCGGGGCCTCCGCTGCAGGCGACCACGACGGTCTCCCCGGGCGCGACGACCCCGCGGCGGTCGCAGGCGGTGGCCACCGCGCGCCGCACCCGGCTCACCGCAGCCACGCGCTCCCTCACCGCGAGGCGGCCCCGCCCGACCGCGCCCGTGGCGGTACCTGGATTCGAACCAGGGACATACCGGGTATGAGCCGGCTGCTCTACCACCTGAGCTATACCGCCGAGAGAGCGCCGGCTGCCTCGCCGAGCGAGAGCCGAGCGAGTGGGATGGTTGCGGCGGCTGGATTCGAACCAGCGACCTTCGGGTTATGAGCCCGACGAGCTTCCACTGCTCCACGCCGCAGAGCGAGCATACCGCAGCCGGCCTCGCGCTCAGCGGCCCGGAGGGCCCTCCCGGGGGAGGGCCCGCGGGCCCGGAACGCGTGGATCGTGCCACCCCACCTTGCCAATTCGGCGGCCGCGTCGCAGACTATGCGGCGCCGTCACGGCCAGTCCCGTCCACGTCCTCGAGGCCGTCATGCACCGCAGATCGTCCGCCCGGTCGCGACCGGTCACGCCCCGCCGGGTTCTCGCCGTCCTCGCCGCCGTCGCCTCGGGCTGGGCCGGGTACGGCCTCTACGGGCAGGTGGCCCAGGACCGCGCCATGGCGTCGCGGGTGGCTGAGCTCACGACCACCAACAGCGCCCTCCAGCAGCAGATCGCGGAGCGGCTCCTGGAGCTCAGCGAGTCCACCTCGCCGGCGTGGGTGGAGGACCAGGCCCGCAGGCTCGGATTCCACCTGCCGGGCGAGACCATCTACGTGGTCCCACCGCCGGGGACCGCCCGGACCCGGGGCGCCGGGCAGGGATCTCCGAGCGCAGCGCAGGGAGTGCCCATCCCCAGCCCGTCGCCCTGATCGGGGCCCTGGGCACGGCGCGCCGCGGCGCCGGTCCCGCAGCGCTCAGGCCTCGGTGGGCTCGCCCGCGGCAGCCCAGCGCCTCCGCCACTCCTCAGGGGAGAGATCGTGGAGGTCGACGCCGCCGGCGCGCGCTGCCGCCTCCAGGCGCCGGAAGCGGTCGGCGAACGCCGTGGCCCGGACCCGCAGCGCGTCCTCGGGGTTGACCCGGAGCCGCCGGGCGAGCGCCACGATCGCGAAGAGGAGGTCGCCCAGGGCGGCCTCCAGGGCCGGGGGCCCGGGGGCGGGCGGCGGTGCGTGGCCGGCCGCCGCCGCGGCAGCGGCGGGCAGCCCCTCCGACGACGCGGTGTCGGACCAGCCGGAGTGGCGCACCTCCCCCTCCGTCACGCTCCAGTCCTGCCCCTGGGGCGTCTGGCCGGGGGCCCGCGCCGCCAGCTCGCCGACCGCGTCCAGCCCCGCGCGGACCTGCTCCAGGGCGGTCGCGACGCTCGGGGTCTCGTCGAACCCGACACGCGCCGGCCGCTTCTGGACCCCCTGGGCGTAGGCGAGCGCCGGGAGCGCGCGGGGGACGCCGTCGAGCAGCGACAGCCTCGCCCGCTTGGCCGACTCCGAGCCCTTGAGGCGCTCCCAGTTGACCACCACCTCGGCGGCACCGCTCACCGCCACGTCGCCGAAGACGTGGGGATGGCGATGAACCATCTTGTCGCGGGTGGTCTGGGCGACGTCCCCGATGTCGAAGCCGCCGGGAGCCTCCGCGGCGATGGCCGCGTGCATCATCACCTGGAGCAGCAGGTCGCCCAGCTCCTCGCGGAGCGTCTCGGGGCCGCGGCTCTCGATCGCCTCCAGCAGCTCGTAGGTCTCCTCGAGGAGATACGGGCGCAGCGAGCGATGGGTCTGCTCGCGGTCCCAGGGACAGCCCCCCGGGGCCCGGAGGCGCTCCACGACCTCGTTGAGCCGGCGCAGCTCCTGGGCGGCCTCGTCACGCATCGCACACTCCTCCGGCGCAGGGAGGGAACAGGCGCTCTGCGCCTGCTCCGCACGCACCCCCGCGTCCACTCGTCCGCATCCGCGCATCCGCCTCGACGCCACGCCGCTCCCCGGTACCACCGCGGACAGGAGGGAGCGCGGGGCGGGGGTTCACGCGGGCACCTCCTGGCGGGAGCGCACCCGACGCCCCAGCTCGCGCAGCACCCGGGTGAGCACATCCTGCCATTCCGCGTCGACGGCGCGGCCCGGCGGGGGGATGACGTAGAGACGGGTGGGCGAGGTGGCGCACCACACCCGCCACTGGCGGGCCACCGCCTCCAACTCCAGGCCGTGGTCGGTGGGGAGCTGGATCACGACGCCACCGGCCCGCCCCGGGGCGAGGCCGGGCGCGCCGCCCGGGCCGCCCCGGGCCTCCACCGCGGTGGCCCCCGCCTCCGCCGCGAGCAGGCGCACCCGCAGCGAGAACACCAGCCCCTCGGCCTCCGGCGGCAGGGGCCCGAAGCGGTCGGCGAGCCCCCGGGCGGCGCGCTCGAGGTCGGCCTCGGTCGCCGCGCCGGCGAGGTCCTGGTAGCAGCGCAGGCGCAGCCTCTCCTCGGCGATGTAGCGGGCGGGAAGGTGGGCGGGGATCGGCAGCGACACGGCGACCTGGGCGGGGGACTCCACGATCGGCCTGCCCTGCAGCGAGCGCACCGCGATCTCCAGGAGGCGGTTGTACATCTCCAGGCCGACGGCCGCGATCTCGCCGTGCTGCTCCTCGCCCAGCAGGTTGCCGGCGCCGCGAATCTCCAGGTCTCGCATCGCGAGCTTGAATCCCGCGCCCAGGTCCTGGAGCTCGCCGATCACCTCCAGCCGCCTGTCGGCGCGCTCGCTGAGGGCGCGCTCGCCCGGGTAGAGGAGGTAGGCGTAGGCGCGCTGCCCGGCGCGCCCCACCCGGCCGCGCAGCTGGTAGAGCTGGGCCAGCCCCAGCCGGTGCGCGTCGTTCACCACGATGGTGTTGGCGTTGGGGATGTCCAGGCCGGACTCGATGATGGTGGTGCAGACCAGCACGTCCACCTCGCCGGCCACGAAGGAGCGCATCGCCGCGGCGAGCAGGTCCTCGTGCATCTGCCCGTGGGCGACCGCCACCCGGGCCTCGGGGACCAGGCGGCGCACCCACTCCGCCTCCCGCTCGATGCCCTGCACCCGGTTGTGGACGTGGAACACCTGGCCGCCGCGCGCCAGCTCGCGGGTGATCACCTCGCGGACCAGGGAGTCCTCGCGCGCCGTGACGTAGGTCTTGATGGGCTGGCGCTCCTCCGGAGGGGACTGGATCACGGAGAGGTCGCGGAGCCCGGCCAGGGCCATGTGCAGGGTCCGGGGGATGGGGGTCGCCGAGAGCGACAGGACGTCCACCGCGACGCGCAGCTCCTTGAAGCGCTCCTTCTGCAGCACGCCGAAGCGCTGCTCCTCGTCGATGATCACCAGGCCGAGGTTGTGGAAGTCCACGTCGCGCTGGAGCAGGCGGTGGGTCCCGATCACGATGTCGACCGTCCCCGCCCTGAGCTCCAGGAGGGTGCGCCGCTGCTCCTCCTCGGAGCAGAAGCGCGAGAGCTGGCGCAGGGTCACCGGGAAGGGGCTGAGCCGCTCCTGGAAGGTCAGGAAGTGCTGCTGGCAGAGGACGGTCGTGGGCACGAGCATCGCCACCTGCCGGCCCTCGTCCACCGCCTTGAAGGCGGCGCGCAGCGCCAGCTCGGTCTTGCCGAACCCGACGTCGCCGCAGACCACCCGGTCCATCGGCCGCGCCGACTGCATGTCCCGCTTGATCTCGTCGAGCACGAGCACCTGGTCCGGGGTCTCCTCGAAGGGGAAGGACGCCTCGAGCTCGCGCTGCCAGTCTGTGTCGGCCGCGAAGGCGTGGCCGTGGGCCGCCTCGCGCCGGGAGTAGAGGCCGAGCAGGTCGCGGGCCACCTCCTCGGTGCGCTCGCGGACCCGCCGCTTGGTCCGCTCCCACTCCCCGGTGCCGAGGCGCGAGAGCGAGGGGTGGGAGTCCGAGCCCCCGATGTAGCGGTCGACCCTGTCCAGGTGCTCCACGGGAACCAGGAGCCGGTCCGCGTCCGCGTACTCCAGGACCATGTACTCGCGCTCGGCGGCGCCCCCGCCCGCGGCGCCGTCGCCGCCGGCCGCCACCCGCCGCATCTCCACGAACCTGCCGATGCCGTGGTCGCGGTGCACCACCAGGTCGCCGGGGGCGAACTGGAGGACGAAGTCCTGAGCCGCGGCCCGCCCCGACGCCGCCCGCCGGGCCCCGCGCGCCGAGGTGGACTCCGCGCGCCGGGCGCCCCGGGCGAGCGGGGAGCCGCGCCGCTTGACCACCCCGAAGAGCTCGTGGTCGCTGAAGACGGCAAGCCCCAGCCCCGGCGCCCGGAAGCCCGCGGACACGTCGCCAGCCGCCACCAGCAGGGACCCCGGCGGCAGCGCCAGGGACCCGGCTTCGGTCTCCTCGACCGGGACCGGCTCCAGCCCCGCCTCCACGGCCAGCTCCTCGAAGCGCCGCTCCTGGCGCGAGACCACGAGAGCGCGCCCGCCCGCGGAGAGCTCGGGGGCGAGCCGAGCGGCGAACGCCGTCCACCGTCCCGCGTAGGGCTCGGCCCCCAGCCAGCCGAGGTCCGAGACCCCCGCCGCGGACTCGGAGCCGGCCTCGGCCACCAGCTCGGCCGCCCCGGCCAGCCTCTCCCCCAGCGCGGCGGGATCGAGAAGCCCGGACCGCGCCCCGGGGGGCAGCTCGCCGCGGGCCTCCTCCTGGTCGCGAAGGCCCTCCATCTCCTCGGCGTGGCGGGCGCCGGCGCGGCGCGCACGGTCGGCGCCGCCCGCGACCAGCAGCAGGGTCTCGGTTCCGAGGTGGTCGAAGAGGCTCGCCCCGCCGTTCAGATACGGCCCGAAGAGGTCGACACCGTCGTCGTAGACGCCGAGCGCGAGCTGGGAGCGATCCGTCTCCCACTGCTCGCGCACCTCGGGACGGCAGGCGGAGACGTCCAGCTCCCCCACCGCTGCGAGGGCGCGCGCGACCGCCTCGGGACGAAGGTCCAGCTCCCGCGCCGGCAGCACCCGCACGCTCGCCAGCGGGGCCACCGAGGTCTGGGTGGCGACGTCGAAGGAGCGGATCCCGTCGATCTCGGGGCCCAGCCACTCCACCCTCCAGGGACGGCTGCGGTCGAGGCCGAAGGCGTCCACGATGCCACCGCGCACCGCCCTCTCCCCGGGGGAGGTGACGGCGTCCACGCGGCGGTAGCCGAGACGCACCAGCGCAGCCACCACGTCGTCGCGCGCGACGCGCAGCCCGGGGCGCAGCTCCAGGCAGGAGGAGAGCGCGGCGGGGGGGAGCGTGGGGCGGAGCAGGGCGGCGGGCGACGCCACGACCAGCACCGGGCCTCCCCGGGAGAGGAGCGCGAGGGTCGCGATCCGCCGGCGGGTCACCTCCTCCGAGGGCGGGACGCGGTCGAACCCGGGGGTGTCGGCGGCGGGCCACAGCCCCAGCCGGGAGCCGCCGCCCCACAGCGCCGCGTCGGCGTAGACGGCCTCCGGCTCGGTGGCGACCACCAGGACGGGGCGGGCCGAGCGCTCCACCAGCCAGGTGGCGATCAGCCCCGTGGCGGCCGGCGGGACCCCGCCGAGGCGATCCACGGTCCCGTCGAGGAGGCGGCGCAGCGGCACGCACCCGTCGAGGAGCGCGAGCAGGGAGGGGGCGGCGTCACCCACCCTGCGTCCCCGGGGGGATCTCGCGGTTGTATTCGTTCATCGCCCTCTCCAACCCGTCGCGCACGATCGCCATCGTCGCATCGGCGGCGCGCCGGAGGACGGCCGGGAGGGCGGCCCGCTCGGCGGCGGTGAAGGGCGAGAGCACGTAGTCGATGGGGTCGTCCCCCGCAGGCGGCCGGCCCACCCCCACGCGCACCCGGACGAAGCCGGGTGTCCGCCACGAGTCGATGAGGGACTGCACCCCGCGGTGGCCCGCCGCGGAACCTCCGCGGCGCAGGCGCAGGCGTCCGAAGGGGACGTCGATGTCGTCGTGGACCACCACCACGTCCTGGGCGTCGACGCCGAGGACGCGGACCAGGTGGGCCCCGCTCCGGCCGCTCAGGTTCATGTACGTCTGCGGACGCGCCAGCACCAGGGCGCAGCCGTCCAGCTCACCCTCGCGGACGCGCGCGGGCCCCTCGCGGCGGGCGCGTCCGAAGCGGCCGCGCGCCTCCAGCTCGTCGAGCACCATCCATCCGGCGTTGTGCCGGGTGTGCGCGTACTCCGCCCCGGGGTTGCCGAGACCGACGACGAGGTTCAACCGTGGGGGGGCTCCGCCCCCAGGTCGGGCACCGGCTGGCCGGGGAGGAGGCGGCGGGTCTCGGCCGTCATGCGCGCCGAGCCCGCCCGGTCGCGGTGGTCATGGCCCAGGCAGTGCAGCAGCCCGTGCACGGCGAGCAGGCGCAGCTCGGCGTCGGGATGCTCGGGGTTCTGCTCCCGCGCCCTCTGCACGGAGACGGCGACGTCGCCCACCCAGGCGCCCTCGCCGGGGAAGGCGAGGACGTCGGTGGCGTGGTCCTCGCCGGCGTGGCGGGCGTTGAGCTCGCGCAGCTCGCGGTCGTCGGTGAGCCGCAGCGCGAGCCCGTGGCGCGAGGGCACGCCCAGGACGTCGCCGCTCCTCCGCAGCAGGGGGGCGAGACCGGCGCGGCGCACCGCGGCGGCATCCTCCGGTCCCAGCCCGGGAGACCGGTGCACGGTCACGCGCATGGCGGCGTCACGGCCGGCGCGCGGGGGCCCGAAGGGCGCGACCGCAGCCGCGGACGGCGGCCCTGAGGTGCGGGAGAGGCGGTGCGGCACACCCGGCGCGGGGCGGTGAGCCAGGGGTCGGAGCGGTCAGCCCGACTTGGCGCGGCGCTTGCGCGCGGCCACGAGCTTGCGCTTGCGGCGCACCGAGGGCTTCTCGTAATGCTCGCGGCGGCGCACCTCGGAGAGGATGCCGTTCTGCTTGATCTTCTTGTTGAAGCGACGCAGCGCGCTCTCGAAGGTCTCGCCTTCGCGGACCTTGACCTCGGACACGGGAGAGGACTCACCTCCTCGCAGCCGCCACGGGCGGCATGGTTGGCTCGGCACCGGCCCCCGGCGGCGCCGCGAGCGGTGCGGTCACTGTAGCAGCAGCGCCGCGCGCGAGGCTCGCCCGGCAAACGGATGTACGGGCTGCGCTATCATCGCCCGATGGTGGAGACGGCGGCCGCCGGAGCCGCGGCCGGGGCGGAGGCGGTGGGCGGAGGCGCAGCGGGCCCGCGGGCCGCGCTCGACGAGGCGCAGCGCGCCGCCGTGGAGCACGCCGACGGTCCCTGCCTGGTGCTGGCGGGACCGGGGTCGGGCAAGACCCGCGTCATCACCGAGCGCTTCCTCCGGCTGGTCCGGGAGGGGACGGCGCCCGACCGCGTCCTCGTCCTCACCTACACCCGCAAGGCCGCGGCCGAGATGCGGGAGCGGGTGGAGAGGGTGCACGGGCCCTTCGAGGGGGAGCCGCCGCTCACCAACTACCATTCGTTCGCCCAGCGGGTGCTGCGGCGCTGGGGATGGCGGCTGGGGATCTCGCCCGCGTTCCGCATCGCCGACGAGGCGGAGCGCTGGCTGGCGGTCGAGGGGATCGTCGCCGAGCTCCGTCCGCGCACCCTGTACAACCCCCTGCGCCCGCACGAGCTGGTGGACTCCATCCTGGAGCTGATCGAGAAGGCCAAGCAGGAGCTGGTCTCACCGGAGGCGTATTCGGCCTGGGCCGAGGAACGCCTGCCGGCGGCGGGGGCGGCGGTCCTGGAGCGCGAGCTCCTCACCCGCCACCGGGAGTGCGCCGAGGTCTACCGGCGCCTGGAGCGCCTCTTCCTGGAACGGGCCATCCTGGACCACGACGACACCATCCTCTACGCCGAGCGGCTGCTGCGCGAGGACCCCGAGGTGCTCGCCCAGGTCGCGGGCGGGATCGATCACGTCATGGTCGACGAGTACCAGGACACCAACTACGCGCAGGCGCGCCTGGTGGAGGGCCTCGCCGGCGAGCGGGGCAACGTGCTGGTGGTCGCCGATGACGACCAGTCCATCTACAAGTTCCGGGGCGCGTCGCTCGCCAACCTCGACCGCTTCGCCCGCATCTACCCCGCGCATCGCCGGATCGTGCTCGACGTCAACTACCGGTCCCGCAGCGAGATCGTGGAGGCGAGCCGGGCGATGATCGAGGCCGCGAGCCCGCGCTCGCGCATCGAGAAGCACCTGGTGGCGGAGCGGGGAGCCGGAGGCGCCGTGGAGCTGTGGCGGGCGGGCGACGAGCGCGCCGAGGTGGTCGCGGTGGCCGAGGAGTCCCGGCGCCTCATCGACGCCGGCACCGACCCCGCGGACATCGCCTGGCTCTTCCGCCGCCACGACGACATGCGCGCCGCCATCCGCGCCCTCCAGGAGGTGGGCGTCCCCTACACCGTGCACGGGGGACGCGGCTTCTTCCAGCTCCGCGAGGTCAAGGACCTCATGGCCCTGCTCGCCGCCGTCGCCGACCCCGAGGACTCGCCGGCGGTCCTGCGCTGCCTGCACCTTCCCGCCTTCCCCGTCAGCAACGCGGGGCGCCTGGCCGTGGCACGGGCGGCCCGCGACCACGACGTGCCCCTCGCGGCGGTGATCGCCGCCGGGCTGCCGGAGCTGAGCGAGGCGGACGCAGCCGCGGCCCGAGCCCTGGTGGACGCGCTCACCGACCTGCACGCTCAGGCGGCGCGCGAGGACGTCCGCGAGGTCTTCTTCTCCGCCCTCGAGGCCACCGCGTTCCTGGGAGCCCTGGACGGCGTCGCCACGGAGGAGCGCGTCCGGGCCGGCGCCAACCTCAACAAGTTCGGCGAGCTCCTGGAGACCTTCGCCGACTGGAGCGAGGATCGCAGCCTCGGGCTCGCGCTTCGCTACCTGGAGGCCCTGCGCCGGAGCCGGGCCGCCGACGAGGTCGCCACCGTGGAGGGCGCGGGCCCCGGCGTCAACCTGCTCACCGCTCACGCCGCCAAGGGGCTGGAGTGGCCGGTGGTCTTCCTGGGCCGCTGCAGCGAGGAGCGCTGGCCGGGGATGGGCGGCTACCCGGCGCGTCTCGCCCTTCCCGACGACCTGGTCCCGGAGCCCGCCCCCGAGGGCGAGGGGAGCCGTGACGAGGAGCGGCGGCTGATGTACGTGGCGGCGACCCGGGCGCGCGACCGGCTCGTCTTCGTGCACGCGCGGCGCTACCCGCACTCCTTCCACGACGAGCGGCCCAGCCCCTTCCTCGCCGGTCTCGCGCAGGTCGCACGGCGCGAGATCGAGGGCTCGCCGCCGCCCGCACCGCGGCGCCCCGCGCCGCCGCCCGCCCGGGCCGCGCCGCTCGCCGCGTCGGTGTCCGACCTCGCCGCGTTCCGCGACTGCCCCCGCCGCTACGCGTACCGCTCCCTCTACCGCGTCCCGGTCCGGGCGTCGGCGCAGCGCTGGTACGGGGTGCTGATGCACGCGGTGCTCCAGGAGCTGGCGTCCCGCCGCCGGGGCGGTGCGGAGGTCTCGGCCGACGCCGCGGCCCGGGCATGGGACGAGGCCTGGCGGACGGCGCGCGGCCCCAAGGGCGCCAACGCGGAGCTGCGCGGGCTGGGGGAGGAGCAGCTGCGCCGCTACGTCGATTCGCCCGCGTGGCGGGATGCGGAGCCCGTCGAGCTGGAGCGGCCGTTCCGGCTCGCCGTGGCCGCGGGCGAGATCGCCGGGCGCTGGGACCGCGTGGACCGCGGGGCGGACGGGGCCCTGCTGGTCGTCGACTACAAGACCGGCCCGCCGCGCGACGAGGCGGCGATGCGCAGCGACCTGCAGGTCAGCGCCTACGGGGTGGCGCTGGCACGGGAGCGGGGCACCGACGAGGCGGCCGTGGAGCTGCACTGGCTGCAGACGTCGGAGGTCACCCGGGTCGGCTTCGACGCGCGCGCCCTGAGCCGCAACCTCTTCCAGGTGGAGAGCGTCGCCCGCGAGCTGCAGGACGCGCGCCGGCGTGGAGAGTTTCCCCCCCGGCCCAGCGAGTGGCGCTGCCGCCGCTGCGACTTCCGGACCGTGTGCGACGAGGGACGGGACCTGGGTTAGTGCGGCACGGCGGGCTCGCGAGCCTCGAGGGGGGCCATCTGCCTACGCCATGCGGACGCGGACATCGGCGAGCGCCCGCGAAGCGGCCACCAGGCGGGCGTTGGCCTGGTCCGGGCCGTCGGTCCAGCGGCGAGCCTGTGCCGGAGCCTTGCCGAAGGCCCGGTGGCGGGCGTAGAGCCGGGAGAGCCGGGTCTCCTCATCGAGGTCGCAGTACCAGCACTCGTCCAGCAGCGCCCCGACCGCGTCCCACGGCGGTGCCGGGACCAGCAGGTAGTTGCCCTCCGTCACCACCAGCGGGACCGCGGGGTCGACGGCCACCGAGCAGGCGATCGGTTCCTCGATCTCGCGGTGGAACCGGGGTGCGTAGATGGTGTGAGCGGGGCGCTCCCGGAGGCTGCGCAGCAGCGCCGCATAGCCGTGGGCGTCGAAGGTGTCCGGCGCGCCCTTCCGGCGGGTCCGCCCGAGACGGCGGAGCTGCTCCTGGGCGAGGTGGAACCCGTCCATGGCCACGAGGCAGGCATCGGTGGCACCGAGACGGTCCACCAGCCAGGCGGCGAGGGTCGACTTGCCCGAGCCGGGCGGCCCCGTGATGCCCAGGATGCGCCGCTCCGGCCCCCGCGCCAGCCGGCGGGCCCGGCGCAGCAGCGCCGCGGCCTCGGCCGGGGTCACCACCGGGGCCGGCGGACGCGCCCGGGTGCGAGGGTCGCGCGCCATCTCGCGGATCATCGTCCCGCCCGCGGCCCCCTCGCGCGGGACCGGACCGCATGCCGGGTTGCCGGCCAGCCCCGCACCACCCGTGGGATCAGGCGCTCCGGAAGGGCCTCGCCGCCGGGTCCGGGCCGGCGATGCGCGCCTCCGCGGCCTCCCTCTCGCTCAGGAAGGCTCTCACCCCGCCGCTGAAGTCCCTCTCGACCGCCTGAGCCAGAGCCTCCAGCTCATCGAAGCCGTGATGGTTCGGGATGGTGTAGACGAGCCGCACCGCCGCCTCGGCGATCCGCCGCAGGCGCGCGTTCTCGGCGACGAGCTCCTCCACGCTGGCCATGCGCTCATGGTAGGGACCGCAGCCGTCCACGCCTCGTGCTCACGCCCTCCGTCTCCCGCATCGCCCCGCGGCGGGGGAGCGCGGAGGGGCGCACGGCAGGTTCGGTAACGGCTGCGCAAGGTCGGTGAGCGAAGCTCGGGGAGGAACGTGGGGCGGGCGGAGCCCGCCGCCGCCGAGCCGGAGGACGGAGGGATGATGCGCGCGACGATCGAGGCGCCGGAGGCGGTCGGCGCGGTGCCCGAGAGGTGGCCGCGACCGGTCCCGCCGCAGCGGCCGGAGCGGCCGGTGGCCCTCGATCGCTTCCTCCTGGGCGCGGTGGCCCTGTTTGCCCTGCTGCGTCTGCCCTCGTTCCTGGAGCCACACTGGTACACCGACGAGGCCGGCTACGTCACCACCGCCCAGGCCGCGCTGCGCGGCGGGCTCCTCTACGCCCAGGTCTGGACCAACAAGCCTCCCCTCCAGATCTGGACCGTGGCCGCCGTGGTCCGGACCCTCGGAACGAGCGAGGCGGCACTCCACGTGCTGCCCTGGATCAGCGGGCTGCTGACGCTGCTCGCCGTCGACCACGCCGCGCGGCGCCTCCTGGGCCCGCGCCGGAGGGTGGGCGCCCTGGTCCTCGCCGCCATCCTCCTGGGGACGCCCCTCTTCGACGCCGAGCTGATCCTCCCCGAGAGCCTGCTCATCGCCCCCATCACCTGGGCGGGTGCGCTCGTCGTCACGCGCATCGCCGCCCCCGACCTCAGGCCCTGGCCCCGCTGGCCGCTCGCGGCCGGCCTCCTGGCGGGAGTGGCGGTCGCCTACCAGCAGACGGCGCTGGCGGAGACCTGCGCATTCGGCCTTCTCCTCGCCCTCTCGCCCTCGGGCAGCCGTTCGCGCCGGGTGGCGATCTACGCCGCCGGGTTCGCGGTCGTGAGCCTGCTCTGGCTCGTCCCGAGCGTCACCCTCGCCGGCCCGGGGACCGTGGCCCGAGCCCTGGTCGGCTTCTGGGTGCCGTTCACCCAATCCCGATATCCCGTCCACGCGGGCGGCGTCGCGATCGCCCTGCTCCTCCCCGCGGCGGTGCTGACCCTGCTGGTCGTCGCCGCGTGGCTGCTGCGCCGCGACCCCTCCCCCACCTGGCGGCCCTGGGTATGGGCCGGCGCCGCGCTGCTGGTCCCCACCGTCGCCCGCCAGCCCTACCCTCACTACCTGCTCCCCTCGGTGGCTCCAACGGCCCTGGTCCTCGCGGGCCTCCGGCTCCCCGCCCGGCGAGGGGCGCGGACGCCCCCGCGGCGCACGCCGAGCCGGTCCCAGCGGCTCGGCCTCGGCAGCCTCGCAGCCGGGTTCGCGCTGGCCGTCTGGGGCGGCTCGGTGGCCGGCGCCGACTGGGTGGTGCCCTTCGACGCGGGGAGCGCGGGGCTCGCCGCCTACTACGGGGGAGCGATGGCCACCCTCGCGGGCGGGGAGTCGCTGGCCGCCTACCAGGACGGGTTCGACAGGCGCGTCCCCGAGGACGCGGCGGTGGCCGCCTGGATCAGCGCCCACGGGCTGGACGGTGCGCCGGCCGTCGTCTGGTCGTCCGATGCCTGGGTCTACGCCGACGCCCACCTTCGCCTCCTCCTCCCGACCCCGCCGATCTACAACGACGTGGTCCTCGTCGGCGGCAGCGGCGCGCTGGCCCGGCGGGTGCGCCAGCTCCGGCCCGAGCTGGTGGTGACGCTGAGCTCGTCCATGACCCACTACCCGGGGCTGCAGCCCGTGCTCAGCGCCGGCTACACCGAGGTGGACCGATCCGGCGGCGAGGCGGTCTGGCTGCGCGACGGGGTGGTGGGAGCGGTGCGGGGCACCTCCTCGCGGGCGGGAGGCTGACCGTGGGCATCCCCGCGGGCGGAGGGGCGCCGCCCACCCGGGGGGACCGAGCCGGCCACCTCGACGCCGCGTGCCGGCCGGACATCGCACGCCCCTATCCGTTCCGCTCCAGGACCACGACGGGGATCCGCCGCGACGTCTTCCGCTGGTAGTCCTGAAACCCGGGGGCGATGGCGACGCGGTCGGCCCACATGCGCTCACGCTCGGCTCCCACCGCCTCGCGCGCCGTGACCTCGAAGGTCTCCGTGCCCGCCCCCGCCGCCACCTCCACCCTCGCCACGGGGTCAGCCCGGAGGTTGTGGTACCAGGCGGGGTTGTCCGGTGCCCCCGCCTTGGAGGCGACGACGACGTACCGCTCACCGTCACGGTGGTACATGAGGGGCGTGGTGCGCTCCTCGCCGCTGCGCACCCCGCGCGTGGTCAGCAGCAGCAGCCGGTCCCCGAAATTGCCCACCCCCCTGCCGCTCCTCGCGCGAAACTCCTCGATGATCGCCTCGTTGAAGCTCGCCATCGGTGCCTCCATCGCGCGGGCGGAAACCGCCGCCTGGACGGCCACGCCGGCGGCCGGCGCGGCATCGCGGCCGCGCTCGCCGATTATCCCTGACCGCGCCCGCCACCCTGCCCGGGCGGGCCTCGCCCGCGCCGCATGGGACCGCCGCCCGGTGAGCCTCGCTCACCTGTGAGAGGGGCGGCGGGCCGTGAGCAGGGGTCAGCGGACCCGGACGAGCAGGGCACCCTCCCGCACCGAGACGGAGAGCTCGTGCCCCGGCGCGAGAAGATCTCCGTCCACCTCGCGGGGCAGGTCCCGGTCCGCGGTGATCTCGACCCGGCGGGCCCGGTGACGTTCCAGGGGACCGTCGCCGCGGCGGCCTCGAAGAATCACCCGCGCCCCCACGCGCGCCCAATCCAGCGCCCCGGCGGGAGCGAGGATGCCGATGTCCAGCACCCCGTCGTCGAGACGGGCCCGGGGGAGGAGGAGAAAGCCGCCGGGCAGCAGACCGGCGTTCCCCACCACGACGGCGCGCGCCCGGCGGCTGATCTCTCGCCTCCCGTCCAGCCGGACCCGGAACCCGGCGCTCCTGCCGGCCAGGCGGGTCACCCCGTAGGCGGCATAGCCGACCCACCCGAGCCGCCTCCTCACCCGTGGCGGCGTCGCGGCGACGACCTCGGCGTCCAGGCCCATCCCGGCCATGCCCAGAAACCCCACCCCGGCGGCGGCGCCGAGGTCCACGCGCCGGTCCCGGCCATCCAGGGCAACGGTCACGGCCTCGTCGAGGCGGGAGGGCAGGTGGAGGGCGCGGGCCGCGAGGTTCGCGGTTCCCCGGGGGACTATGCCCAGGGGTACCGCCGTCCCGGCCAGCGCCTCGGCGCAGGCGCGGACGGTCCCGTCGCCGCCCACGGCCACCACCAGGCCCGCGCCGGCGGCGAGCGCCTCCCGCGCCTGCTCGCGCCCGGCTCCGCGGACGCCGGTCTCGAGGACCAGCGGGTCGAAGCCGCGCTCCTTCGCGATGCTCTCGCAGATGCGAACGGCGCGCGGGGAGTCCCGGACGCGGACCGGGTTGACGATGAACGCGACCGTGGGCATGTGCCCGTCATGATCGGGCTCTCCGGCGCTGCGCGCCAGTCACCGCGGGGTGGTCGGATCGATCCCCGTCTCCGGCATCAGCCGGGGAGGGCGGCGATGAGGAAGGGCGGGGCGAGCGCGTGGCCCACGGGTCACCCGCAGCCCCAGGGCTGCGCGCCTACGGCCACTCGTTGGGCTGGTTCTCCTTGCGCCGAGCCACGAACGCCGCCACCTCGGCGCGCCGCTCCAACCCCAGCTTCATGAGGATGTTGGAGACGTAGTTCTTGACCGTCTTGTCAGCAAGATGCACGCGCTCGGCGATCTGGCGGTTGGTCAGGCCCTCCGCCACCAGGGCGAGGATCTTTCGCTCCTGCGGGGTCAGGTCGTTGATGATGTCCCCAGGGGTGACCACCTCCCCGCGCAGGCGGGCGAGGACGCGCTCGGTGACCTGGGGGTCGAGCAGCGAGTGGCCGGCGGCCACCTCGCGGATCGCGCCCACCAGGTCGCTGCCGTGGATCTGCTTGAGGACGTATCCCGAGGCGCCGGCCATGATCGAGGTGAAGAGGGCCTCGTCGTCGGCGAACGAGGTCAGCATCAGCACGTGGGTCTCGGGATGAGCCGAGCGGATCTCGCGGCAGGCCTCGATGCCGGAGCGGCCGGGCATGCGGACGTCCATCACCACCACGTTGGGATGCAGCCGCGCGACCTGGTCGATGACACCGTCGGCGTCCCACGCCTCGCCGATGACGGACAGCCCCTCCTCGGCGTCCAGAAGCCGCCGGAGGCCGAGCCGCACCAGCTCGTGGTCGTCGCAGAGGAGGACCTTGATGGCCTCCGCATCTTCCATCGCGCCTGAGTTTACGCTCATCGAGATCCAGCTTCGCAGGGGTGGGTCGCCACCGTGAGGGTCGGTGGTCACGAGTTGCCAGGGCCGGAGGTCCGGGCCACGGTGAGGAGGACGGCCGCCACCACGGCCATGATCCCCGCCAGCCACAGGCAGGCCAGCGCCCAGTCTCCCCCGGACATCCCGTCAGAGCCTCCAGACGCGGGTGACGGCACGGGGATGCCGACCCCGCCCGGGCACCGCCGGGAAGGGCCGGGGGGCACGAGACGGGGGGGTCGCCAGCCCCTCCCGGCGCGGTGGCGCGGCTCGGAGGTCCTGGCCGACCGGCCCACGGAGAGTGGTGACCTTGTCCCCTGGTGGCGACCCGCCGTCGACCGCGATGCTTGACGTGGTCCTGCGGGGCGGACGCGGTCTCCGAGCCCGGACCTGCAGGCCGATCGGTTCTGACCCGTCCGAGCTCCCTGCGTGTCCCGAGCGTCGATGGTGTGGGCTCTCCCCGGCGCTTCTGGTGGCCGCAGGGAGCGAGACGGGCGGACGTGCATTCGTCGTGTCCCGGGTGGCACACCCGGCGTGACGCGGCGAGGTGGCCCGTGGGCGTGGTCCCGAGCAGGCCATGACCATCGCCTCACGACATCCCGCACGGTGGTCACCTATCCTGGTGCGGTGAGCACGAACAGCGCTGTGCAACCCTCCGTGTCCCTGGATTGGAGCGCGGACGCCGCCCTCATCGACGGCACCGCGATCACCATCCGCCCGCTGCGCGCCGGCGACGAGCCGGCGCTCCGCCTCTTCTTCGACGCCCTCTCCCCGGAGAGCATCCGGCTCCGCTACTTCGCGGCACGCCACGAGGTCACCGACGCGGAGCTGGAGCGGCTCACCACGGGCGACGGCATGAGCCGCGCGCACCTGGGCGCCTTCCTCGCGGCCCAGGTGGTGGGCGTCGCCGACTTCATCGTCACCCGGCCCACGGAGGCGGAGGTGGCATTCGTGGTCAGCGAGAGCCTGCAGGGGCGCGGGGTGGCATCCCTGCTCCTCGAGTACCTCGCGGAGCTCGGCCGGTCCGCGGGCATCACCCGCTTCTTCGCGGAGACCATGATCGACAACCTCAAGATGCTCGAGGTCTTCCGCAATGCCGGCTTCATCGAGCGGGTGGGGCCGCCGGACCAGGGGATCGTGGGCGTGAGCCTCGACATCTCGGACACCACCGGGATCAGCCGGGCCCGCGGAGAGCGGGAGCGGCTCGCCTCGGTCGCCGCCGTCCGCGGCGTCCTGGAGCCGCGCAGCGTGGCGGTCATCGGCGCCGGACGCCGGCCGGGCGGCATCGGCCATCAGATCCTGCGCAACCTGGTGCGGACCCCGTTCAACGGCCGCGTCTACCCCGTGAACCGGGGCGCCGACAGCGTCTCCGGGGTCCCCGCCTTCGGGTCGGTCCGCGACATCCCCGGCGGTGTCGACCTGGCGGTGATCGCGGTGCCGTCGGAGGGGGTCCTGGACGCCGTCCGGGATTGCGGTGCGGCGGGCGTGAAGGCGCTGGTGGTCATCACCTCCGGCTTCGCCGAGACCGGCAGCGAGGGAGCGTCCAGCGAGCGCGAGCTCCTGGAGGTCGCCCGCCGCTACGGCATGAGGGTGGTGGGTCCGAACTGCATGGGCGTCATCAACACCGACCCCGCGGTGCGGCTCAACACGACGTTCTCGCCGATCCAGCCCCCCTCGGGAAACATGGCCTTCTTCACCCAGTCGGGAGCCCTGGGCATCGCGGTCATCGCCGAGGCCGAGCGCCTCGGCATCGGCCTCTCGGGGTTCGTCTCGGCGGGCAACAAGGTGGACATCTCCGGCAACGACCTGCTCCAGTACTGGGAGCAGGATCCGCGAACGGACGTGATCCTCCTCTACCTGGAGTCCTTCGGCAACCCTCGCCGCTTCGGTGAGATCGCGCGGCGGGTGTCGCGGCGCAAGCCGATCGTCGCCGTGAAGGGCGGGCGCAGCGCCGCCGGGGCACGCGCGGCCGCCTCCCACACGGCGGCCCTGGCCTCCCCCGACGTGTCCGTGGATGCGCTCTTCCAGCAGTCCGGCGTGATCCGCGTCCAGTCCCTCGACCAGCTCTTCGACGTGGCCCGGGTGCTGGCCACCGCCCCGCTGCCCGCCGGCAACCGGGTCGCGGTGGTGGGCAACGCGGGAGGGGCCGGGATCGTCACCGCGGACGCCTGCGAGAGCGCGGGGCTCGTGGTGCCGGAGCTGGCCGCGGAGACCCGCGACCGCCTGCGCCGGGGCCTGTTTCCCGCGGCCGCCGTGGGCAACCCGGTGGACATGACGGCGATGGCGGGCCCGGAGGAGTACGCGGAGGCTCTGCGCGCGGTGCTGGACGACCCGTCCGTCGATTCGGTGATCGCCATCTTCACGCCCCTGCACACCGACGCGCTGGGGATCGCGGACTCGATCCACACCGTGGCGCGCGAGGCGACCAAGCCGGTCCTCGCGGCTCTCTTCGGCGAGGCGCAGGAGAAGCTCCGCCGCGCCCAGGACCTGCCCGTCTTCACATTCCCCGAGGCCGCGGCCTACGCGCTGGGCGCCGTCACCGAGTACGCGCAGTGGCGGCGGCGTGAGCCCGGCGAGGTGGTGATCCCCTCCGACATCGACCTGGCAGCGGCGCGGGCGATCGTCCAGCGATGCCTGGAGAGGAGCCCGTCGGGCTGCCAGCTCGGTCCCGCCGATGGCGCGGCGCTGCTGCGCGCCGTCGGCGTGCCACAGCCCACCACGACCCGGGTGGAGAGCGTCGAGGAGGCGCTCGCCGCGGCGGAGGCGATCGGCTACCCGGTGGTGCTGAAGGCCGCCTCACCGGACATCGTGCACAAGACCGAGCGCGGAGCCGTGGTGACGGATCTCGCCTCGGCGGACGCCCTGCGGCTCGCCTACGAGGGGATGCGGGCGCGCCTCGGTCAGGAGATGGGGGGCGCGATCATCCAGCCGATGCTCAGCGTCGGGGTCGAGACCATCGTCGGTGTCGTCCGCGACCGGCACTTCGGCCCGCTCCTGGTCTTCGGCTCGGGCGGCGTCGCCGTGGAGCTGTCCCGGGACCAGGCGTTTCGGGTCGCACCGCTCACCGACCGCGACATCCAGGAGCTGATCCGCGAACCCCGGGGGTCGCGGCTCCTCTTCGGGTACCGAGGGCGCCCCGCCTGCGACACCGACGCGCTTGCCGGCATCATCCAGCGAGTCAGCGCTCTGGTGACCGCGGTGCCGGAGATCGCCGAGATGGACCTCAACCCGGTGATCTGCAGCCCCAGCGGAGCGGTGGCGGTGGACGTCAAGGTCCGGGTCGAACCCTGCGTTCACGACCCGCTGGCCGCGGCGCGCCGCCTGCGCCGCCCCGAGAGCGGCGCGTAGCCGGGACCGCGGCGGGGCCCTTCAGCCGCCGGCTCCGGGGACCTGAGGCCCTGGCCTGCGGGCTCGGCGGGCCGGGACAATCGAGCCCGTGGCGCTGACCCTCGCCCGCTGGCAGTTCGCGATCGTCACCGTCTTCCACTTCTTCTTCGTGCCGGAGACGATCGGGCTCGGCCTGCTGGTCGCCATCATGCAGACCCTCGCCTGGCGCCGCGGGGACCCGGTGTGGGACCGGCTGAGCCGCTTCTTCGGCCGGATCTTCCTCATCAGCATGGCGGTGGGCGTGGTCACCGGCATCGTGCTGGAGTTCGAGTTCGGCCTCAACTGGTCCTCGTACTCCGTCTTCGTGGGCAACATCTTCGGAGCGCCGCTCGCCATCGAGGGATTGCTCGCCTTCTTCCTGGAGTCGACGTTCATCGGGCTCTGGATCTTCGGACGTGAGCGGCTGCGACCCGGGGTCCACCTCGCCACCATATGGGCCACCAGCCTGGGAACAATCCTCTCGGCGTTCTGGATCCTCGCGGCCAACTCGTGGATGCAGCATCCCGTCGGCTACACCATCCACGATGGGCAGGCCGTGCTCACCGACTTCTGGGCCGTGCTCGCCAACAGCACGCTCTGGGCGGCCTTCGTGCACACGGTGCTGGCGGCGTTCGCCACCGCCGGCGCCCTGGTCCTGGGCATCAGCGTCTGGCGTCTGCACCGCGCCCCGGATGAGGGAGACGAGCGCGACGCCTTCCGGCGGGGGCTGCGCCTCGCCGCCGCCCTCACCCTGGCGGCGACGGTGATCACCGCCGTGGTGGGTGACCTGCAGGCCCGTCTGATGGACACGCAGGAACCGATGAAGATGGCGGCCGCGGAGGCGCTCTACACGACCGAGAAGGGCGCCAGCTTCTCCCTGCTCACCATCGGCAACCTGCAGGGTCAGCCGATCTTCCAGATTCGCATCCCCCATGCCCTCTCCCTGCTCGCCACCCTGAGCTGGAACGGACAGGTCCGGGGCATCAACCAGCTTCAGGCCGCCGCGGTCGCCGCACACGGACCGGGCAGTTACACGCCCCTGATCTGGCTCAGCTACTGGTCGTTTCGAGCGATGATCGGAGCGGGCGTGCTGCTCATCCTGCTCGCCGCCTGGGGGCTGTGGCTCGGCCGGCGCGGGCGGTTGGCGCGCGGCCGGTGGTTCCTCCGGGCGGCCCTGGCGGGCATCGCCCTTCCCCTGGCCGCCAACACGTCGGGGTGGCTGCTCACCGAGACCGGGCGCCAGCCGTGGATCGTGTACGGGCTGATGACGACGGCGAGGGGCGTCTCCTCCGTGCCCGCGGCCGACGTCGCCTTCACCACGGCCGCGTTCGTCGCCGTCTACACGGCGCTCGCGGTGATCGCCGTGATGCTGACCGTGAGAGCCGCGCGCCATCCCCTCGACGAGGTCGATGCGGCCCGCCCCACGCAGCCATCCGTGCCGGGGCTCGTGTACTGATGGCGGCGCGTCGCGGCCTGGACGCTCCGCGGTCGCTTCCGAGCGGACCACCGCTGGCGGCGCGGAGGTCGCGCTGAGATGCCGACCGGGCTGGAGGCGCTCTGGTTCAGCCTCATCGGCCTGCTCTGGGCCGGCTACTTCCTCCTCGAGGGCTTCGACTTCGGGGTGGGCATGATCAGCCCCGTGGTGAGCCGGGACGGCACCGACCGGCGCCTCTGCCTCAACAGCATCGGGCCCGTGTGGGACGGCAACGAGGTGTGGCTGATCGTCGCGGGCGGCGCCACCTTCGCCGCCTTCCCGCTCTGGTACGCGCGGCTCTTCAGTGGCGCCTACCTGGCCCTCTTCGTGGTGCTCCTCGCCCTCATCGTCCGCAACGTCTCCTTCGAGTTCCGTCACCGCATCGACTCCGTCCGCTGGCGCCACAGCTGGGACACCGCCAACGCGGCGGGCAGCCTGGTCGCCGCGCTGATCTGGGGCGTCGCCTTCACCGACCTCGCCCACGGCCTGCCCCTCTCCCCCGCCGGCTACAGCGGCGGCCTGGTCGGGCTGCTCCATCCCGTGGCGCTGCTG
>JAJZNI010000111.1 GCA_021847925.1 bacterium | reverse complement strand
ATGGCAGCGGCCGGGATGCCGAGGAGGGAGGCGGCGACCGCCGCCGTCGCGAGGTTCTCCGCCTGCGGGCGGCCGGGGAGGGGGGCCCGGCAGCGCAGCACCGCCGCGCGCGCGGCGGCCGATGGAGAGGCGTCCTCGGGCGGGCTCGGGGTGGCGCCGGGTCCCGGCGCCCGCCGCGGGGCCTCTGCCGGACGGGGCCCGACCCGGACGGCGACCTCCACACCGGCCCGGCCCCGGGTCCGGCCGCGCCAGTCCCGCCCCTCCTCCAGCGTCCTGAGGGCGGCGCCGGCGGCCAGCGCGCGGGCCGCGATGATGGAGCGCGCCGGCTCGGTCGCGGACGTCACCACCCAGTCGCCGGGCTTGATGATCCCGGCCTTCTCCGCCGCGATCTCCTCCACGGTGTCCCCGAGCCACTCACGGTGGTCCAGCGAGACGTTGGTGACCACGCAGCCGCCCAGGTCCACCACGCTGGTGCTGTCGCGGGCTCCGCCCATCCCGACCTCGCAGACGGTGATCTCGGCGCGGTGGCGCGCGGCGGCCAGGAAGCCCATCGCGGTGAGGATCTCGAACTGCGTCGGGTGCTGCCCCTCCGGGGCCCCCTCCGCCGCGTCCAGCACCTCCGCCGCGAGGGCGGCGAATGCCTCATCGTCCAGGGGCGCGCCGTCGAGGACGATGCGCTCGCCCCAGCGCACCAGGTGCGGCTTGGCCAGCAGCGCCGTCCGGCGGCCCGCGGCGCGCGCCATGGCCTCGACCAGGGCGCAGACCGAACCCTTGCCGTTGGTGCCGGCGACCAGGACGCCGCGGAGCCCGCGCTGGGGATCGCCCAGGCGCCGGAGGAGCCACCGGGTGCGGTCCAGGCCGGGGACGATGCCGAAGCGTCCCGCCGCCTCCAGCCGCGAGAGGACCTCGGCGACCGTGCTCACCGCGCGGGCGCTCGCCTCCGGGGGGCGGCCGGCGGGTCAGCCATGGGGGCCGGCGGCGGACGGCTCCCCACGCCGAGCCCGCGCCAGGGCCAGGGTGTTGCGCAGGAGCATGGCGATGGTCATCGGCCCGACCCCGCCCGGGACCGGGGTGAGCCAGCCGGCGACGGGCTCCACCTGCTCGCGGTCGACGTCTCCCCTGACCCTGCCGTCGACCGGGGTGGTGCCGACGTCGATCACCGCGGCGCCCGGCTTGACGAAGTCGGCGGTGATCATCCCCGGGCGTCCGATGGCGGCCACCAGGATGTCGGCCTCGCGGCAGACCTCGGCAAGGTCGCGGGTGCGGGAGTGGCAGACGGTCACGGTGGCGTCGGCGTTCACAAGCAGCAGCGCCAGGGGACGCCCCACGATCACGCTGCGCCCCACCACCACCGCGCGAGCCCCGGAGATCGGCACGCCGGCCCGGCGCAGCAGCTCCATGCACCCGAGCGGCGTCCCCGGCACGACCGTGGCCCCCGCGCCGGCGGCGAGCCGGCCCAGGTTCTGGGGGTGGAAGCCGTCGGCGTCCCTGTCCGCGGGGACCGCCTCCAGCACCCGGGCCGTGTCGATCTGGCGAGGCAGGGGGAGCTGCACCAGCATCCCGTCGATGTCCGGGTCCTCGCTCATCCGCCCGCAGAGGTCGAGGATCTCCTCGGTGGAGGCGCTCCCGCTCGGCGTGTGCAGGGTGAAGCGGATCCCCGCCCTGGCGGCCGCCCGTCCCTTGTTGCGCACGTAGGTGGCGCTGGCCGGGTCGTCACCGCAGAGGACCACACCCAGGTGCGGAGCCGCCAGCCCGGAGGCGGCCATGGTGGCGACCTCGGCCGCGATCTCGGCACGGAGGTCGGCCGCGACAGCCCTGCCGTCGATGATCGTGGCGCTCACCCGCGCCGCCGCTCCACGGTCACGCTGAAGCGATCGACGGCGGCGGGCAGCGGCGGGCGCTTGGCCACCCTGACCCGCACCGAGGCGGCGCGCGGCTCCGCCAGCAGCACCTCGCAGAGCCGCTCGGCGACGGTCTCCACCAGGTGGTGGCGCTCCTCCTCGACCACGTGACGGCAGCTCTCCACGACGCGGGCGTAGTCGATCGTGTCCGTCACGCTGTCGGTCGCCGCCGCGGGCCGGGTGTCGGTGCGGAGCTCCACGTCCACGTCGAGGTGGACGCCGGCAGCCTGCTCCTCGGCGAGGCAGCCGTGGTGCCCGAAGAAGCGCATCCCCTCGAGCCGCAGGACGTCCTGCCCGGCGGTCAGCTCCTGCACCGCCTCATCGTACCGGGAGCGGCCGCGGTCCCGGTACGCGGGGCCCGCGACGGCGCTGCGCCACCGCCAGACGTGGACAGTCCAGTCCTCGACCTCACCGGCTGGTGACCGCCCGGCGGACCTGCACCTCAGGAGGCCCGCGCCCGGGGAACCTCCTCGGCGGGCTTCATCAGGGTCTCGTGCGAGTCGACCGGGTTCACCATGACCACCTGGAAGAGATCCTCGAAGCCGCACTGGAAGAGCTGCATGAGCTGCTGGCGCAGCTTCGGCCCGGGGTTCCGGTGCCCCCCCTCGAGGGCCGGTATGTAGTTCTGGGTGACCCCCAGGCGGCGGGCAAGCTCGCGCTGGGTGAGCTTGTGCTTCTCTCGCATGGCTCGCAGACCGGTGGCTCGGACCTCGATGTTCATGCCGGCTACAGTAGTACGCGCAAGTGTGTTCGTCAACGCACTCGCCGCTTGACCGGGCCGGAGGCCCGTGCTAGTATTGGTAAGCAATTGGACATTTCGCACAATTTTCTGTGCGTACACGCCCCCGGAAGCCTGAGGAAGCAAGGAGGACGCGCGCGTGGAGGTCCCTGCGCTCAGAAGGTGGGTGCTCACACCGGAGGCGCGCGAGCACTTCGAGCGCTGGAGGGGAGGTCTGGTGCACGAGGACTTCGTCGACGTGCGCAACGATCAGGTCCACTTCACGCCGCCGCGGAAGTCCCTGTCGCAGAGCCGGGTGGCCCTCGTCTCCACCGGAGGCGTTCGCCTGCGCACGCAGCGTCCGTTCGACCTGCGCAAGCCCGATGGCGATTGGTCGATCCGTGCGATCCCCGGTGACGCCGCTCCCGATGACATCACCATCGACCACAGCCACTACAACCACGGGGACGCGGATGACGACATCAACTGCATGTTCCCCATCGAGCGGGTGCGCGAGCTCGCCGACGCGGGTTCGATCGGTGAGGTGGCCGGCACCTTCTACGGGATGATGGGCTTCATCCCCAACGGGAGGCACGTCAGCGAGGAGGCCGGACCGGAGCTCGCCACGCGGCTTCGGGCCGACGGCGTGGACGTCGTCCTCCTCACTCCCGGTTGACCGATCTGCCATCGGTCCGTGGGACTGACACAGAATGCCATCGAGGGACACGGGATCGCCACCGTCTCCCTCACGGTGCTGCCGTGGCTCACCGCGAGCGTGGGTGTGCCGCGGGCCGTGGCCCTGCGCTTCCCTCAGGGCAACATGCTCGGCGAGCCCCGGGACCGTGAGCAGCAGACGGCGATCCTGACCCACGCGCTGGAGGCCGTCTGGTCCATTTCCGAGCCCAACACGATCCTGGAGTGGCCCTTTCGCTGGCGTGGCCGGCGGCGGGAGCAACATGCCTAAGATCAACTTTCCCCAGGTGCAGGCCATCGTCGACAGCTTCGAGGCGCTGGTGACCGCCTGCGAGGAGTGGCGCGACTACCTGGAGCAGCAGCGTCCCGCGACCTGCAGCGGCCGGGTGCCGGTCGGCACCGTCGTCGACGGCGGGTTCAACACCGTCACCACCGGCCCCACGCCGCCGGTGGGGACGCCGGAGCATCGGGAGTTCGCCCTCAACCGGAAGATCGACCAGTGCGTGGGGCAGGTCAACGCGCTGCTGGACCTGCTGGAGGGCGACGCCTTCGAGCGGCTGCTCCCGGTCGTCGACCGCCTCGGCACCCTGGAGCCCGCCCTGAGGGGCGAGTGGATCTGACGGCGTGGGCGTGGGCTCGGCGGCCGCTTCGCCACCACCGCTCATCACGAGAGCGCACGCGGTCTCGCGGGCGTCGTAGCCGGGAGCGGTTCCGACCGACGAGCAGGCGGTCGTGACCAGCCTCGCG